>CAZGMN010000181.1:0-6632 GCA_964526905.1 uncultured Eubacteriales bacterium | reverse complement strand
GTCAATAGCGCAAATGAAGCGAGATTTATCTCAAATAAAGCACGCTGTCTATTAATAGTTAGCCAACGGAGAAGTGGGATGGACTGCAAGGAAATTGCTGTCGTAAAAGCCTTCATTGCCGCGATCAATCAGGGTGACGTCTCTCAACTCTCCAACCTGATGACAAAAGATCACACCTTCGTCGACTCTGGCGGCAGAATCGTGTCTGGTTGTGCAAACATGACCAAAGCGTGGAAAGAGTACTTCCGCATGTTTCCCGATTATAGGATAGAGGTTCAGAACATACTCCGGGACAGAAACTTAGTGGCAGTCTTCGGCTCAGCATCGGGAACTTACAACGGCAAGCGGGGGCTTGTCCCAGAGAACAGAATCGAAATGTCAGGGGCATGGAAGGCTATAGTGGAAAAGGAAAGAATAAAAGTCTGGCAGGTCTATGCCGATTGGACCGAAGGCAGCAAGATAATCGAAGAGGACAAAGAGAAAGGCTGACAATACAGTGAAGCGGACGCTCGAGCCAGCCGTGCTGTGCGCCGCGGCTGAGCAGGAACGTTAGGCGAACTTAACTATAGCCAACATAGTCAGACCGCTGCTTCGATGGATGTCAATATTGCTCTCGCAAACGCCACCCGAAGTCTTGAAGGCTTATCGGTTGGTGATGCTTTTGGAGAGTTGTTCTTTCGTCTTTCACCCTATCAAACTTCATCTGCAGACTTGCCCTCAGGAACTTGGCGGTGGACTGACGATACTCACATGGCGCTGTCCATTGTGGAAATTCTTAAAACATACGGGCATATTGAGCAAGACGCCTTAGCCCAAGCATTCGCCAGAAGATTTGCCCAGGAGCCTTATCGCGGATATGGCGGTGGTGCAATACGACTGCTCAATCAAGTGGCTAAAGGAGCAGACTGGCGCGAAATATCGCCACGATTGTTCGGCGGCGGCTCATATGGCAACGGCGCGGCAATGCGGGTTGCTCCTATTGGAGGCTATTTCTACGACGACTTGAAACGAGCCGCGCACGAAGCGAACTTATCAGCTGTTGTCACCCACTCTCATCTTGAAGGCCGAACAGGCGCAATGGCTGTCGCCGTAGCCGCTGCAATTGCGGCCAATAGGCCATACCCGACAGGGCGCGAGTTTCTAAGAGAGATACTGCTTTATGTGCCTGAAAGTGTTACAAAAGAACGTATTCAAAAAGCAATGGAAATCCGGCCTGATGAATTGCCTGACGCCATAAAACAGCTGGGGACAGGAGGCGAAGTCAGCGCCCAAGACACTGTCCCCTTTTGTTTATGGAGTGCCGCTTATCACTTGGGAAACTTTGAAGACGCGCTTTGGTGGACAGCAAAAGGAAGGGGAGACTGTGACACGACCTGTGCCATCGTCGGCGGCATCGTAGCCCTTTCATCGCCTGAAATACCGGCTTTATGGCTTAAGCGCCGAGAGCCGCTGCCAAAATAGAGTGCGCCAAACCGTGCGTTGCAGTCGATGTTGCTCTGCTGCGCTCCGCAACGCGGCTGAACGCGATCGGTGGGCGGCAGTCGATGAATTCAAAAAAGTCGTGGCTTGTCTGAATGTGAGTTTCAGTTGGGCCCAAGAGTTCAGCGGACGTAAATCTTTTATTGGATGCGCGACGGTTCTTCAATGCATTTACAATCTTCGGTTGCTTTGCTAAAATCTGAGGGTGACTAAGGTCGTTGTCCTCGATTTTGGCTCCCAATATACCCAGCTCATCGCCAGAAAAATAAGAGAACTAGAGGTCTTCTCCGAGATTTTTCCTTTCAATACCCCTCCTTCTCGAATCAAGAAGGAGGCGCCCGGTGCAGTCATCCTTTCTGGGGGTCCGCAGAGCGTCTATGAGAAAGACGCTCCGCTTCCTTCCCCGGAGATTTTCAAGATGGGGATTCCTGTTCTCGGAATTTGCTATGGCTTGCAGCTTATGGCCCACCTTTTGGGAGGGAAGGTCGTTCCTTCGAAGAAAAGAGAGTACGGCTTCGCCGCCTTGAAAGTTCTGGGTAGAAAGGCGTTGCTTTCTGGAGTCAGGAATAATGAACAGGTCTGGATGAGCCACGGCGATAGAGTGGAGAAAGCGCCTCCTGGTTTCATTGTCACCGGAAGGACGACGGATTGCGCGGCAGCGGTGATCGAAGAGAGAAACAAGAAGCTATTCGGCGTCCAGTTCCATCCAGAGGTTATACATACCAAGCAGGGAAAGAAGATTCTGAGCAACTTCCTTTTTTCAATTTCAGGCTTGAAGGCGGATTGGAAGGTCGGCTCGTTTATTTCGCGAAAAGTAAAAGAGATTCGGGAGCAGGTCAAGGATGAGAGGGTCATCTGCGGGCTCAGCGGAGGGGTGGATTCGCTGGTTACATCCTTGATACTTCAGAAAGCAGTCAAGCGCAATCTCTTCTGCATCTTTGTGGATAACGGCCTTTTGCGCAAAGGGCAGTATGAAGAGCTCGCCAAACAATTCAGGGAAAAACTCGCCCTCAAGGTCATCAGCGTCGATGCTTCCCACCTCTTCCTGGAAAGGCTCAAAGGCGTGAGCTTTCCTGAGAGGAAGAGAAAGATCATCGGCGAGACTTTTATCCGCATCTTCGAGAGAGAGGCAAAGAAGATAGGAAAGGTGAAATTCTTGGCCCAAGGAACGATCTATCCTGATGTGATCGAGAGCCGGCCGGTCAGAGGCCCTTCCTCCACGATCAAATCGCATCACAATGTCGGGGGCCTTCCAGGAAGGTTGCGGTTTAAACTTATCGAACCTCTCAAGGAACTCTTTAAAGATGAGGTGAGGGCCTTAGCTGAGGAGCTGGGAGTTAACAGGGAGTTTATTTCTCAGCATCCTTTTCCAGGACCTGGCCTGGCTGTCAGGATTGTGGGGGAAGTGAGAGAAGAGAGGATTAGGATTTTAAGGGATGCCGATGAAATCCTCCTCCAGGAAGTCAGGCGTGCCGGCCTTTATCACAAGCTATGGCAGGCGTTTGCTGTTTTGCTTCCCGTGAAATCAGTGGGAGTCATGGGCGACCAGCGCACTTATCAGAGCGTTGTTGTCATCCGGCTCGTGCAGAGCGTGGATGGAATGACTGCAGACTGGGTTCCTGTGGAGCCTGCCTTGCTTTCGCGGATATCGAACCGGATTGTGAACGAGGTTGAGGGCGTCAACCGGGTGGTTTATGATGTGACCTCCAAGCCGCCTGGAACGATAGAATGGGAGTAAGAATGGAACTCTCCTACATTCATCTTCACAACCATTCAGAGTTCAGCATCCTTGACGGGGCGCTGAGAATTGAATCACTGGTTGATGCCGCCTATAAGAACAACATGCCGGCCATAGCCTTAACCGACCATGGAAATATATTCGGGGCTGTGAGCTTCTTCAAACAGGCTAAGGAGAGGCAAATCAAGCCCATTCTGGGCTGCGAGGCCTATATCGCTCCTAAAAGCCGTTTCGAGAAGAAAAGCGACGGCCAAACACCCGGTCACTTCCATCTGACGCTGCTCGTCAAGAATGAGAAGGGGTACAGAAATCTCTGCCAGCTGATCACCAAGAGCTATCTGGAAGGCTTCTACTACAGGCCGCGCATGGATAAGGAGCTTTTGGCCAAATATGGAGAGGGCCTGATCGCTTTTTCGGGCTGTTTGAAAGGGGAGATTGCTCACTATCTTTCCTTCGGCCTGGAGGATAAGGCAGAAGAGGCCATGCTGGAGTACGCCTCTTTCTTTTCAAAGGGAGATTTTTACATTGAGATTCAAGACCACGGGCTTGAAGAGCAGAGGAAGATCAACCCCTTGCTTGTCCGCCTCGCTCGAAAACTCAACCTGCCTCTGGTGGCGACTAATGATGTCCACTACCTTTCAAAGGACGACGCTGAAAGCCATGATATCCTCCTTTGTATTCAGACGAACAAAAAGGTGACAGACCAGGATAGAATTCGTTTTGGAACGAACGAATTCTACTTTAAACCGAGCGCAGAGATGACAGAAATCTTTGCCGAGATACCGGACGCTATCCAGAATACAGCCAAGATTGCAGCCCAATGCAATTTTGACTTCCCCTCTTCTGGATATTTCTTGCCCCAATTCAAGGCTCCGCAAGGGAAATCATTGGAAGAATATTTTGATGAGGTGGTCAAAAGCGGGTTCCAGAATCAGGTGGAAACAGCCTTGAAGAAAAAAGAGAGAGATGAATTTTCTCTCCCTGTCGAAGAATATGAGCAAAGGCTGGAGAAAGAGGTCAAGCTGGTTAAAGAGATGGGCTTCGAGGGATATTTCCTGATTATCTGGGACCTCATCAAATTTGCCAGGGAAGAGAATATCCCGGTGGGGCCTGGAAGGGGCTCGGCAGCAGGGAGCCTGCTTGCCTACAGCCTGAACATAACCGATATCGACCCCTTGGAATATGACCTTCTTTTTGAGAGATTTCTCAATCCGGAAAGAATCTCTCTACCGGATATCGATATCGATTTCTGCGGAAGGCGAAGGGGAGAGATTCTCTCTTATGTTACGCAGAAGTACGGACAGGAGAATGTCTGCCAGATCATCACTTTCGGAACAATGGCCGCCCGCCAAGCAGTAAGGGACGTGGGCAGAGCGCTTGAGGTTCCACTCCCTGAAGTGGACAGGATTGCCAAGATGATTCCTCCTTTCGGGCCTGAAGCCACGATTGAGGGTGCGCTGCGGAATATCCCTCAGCTGCGGGAGATGAGAGACAAGGATGCCAAGATCGCCCATCTCATTTCCATTGCTCAGAAATTAGAGGGGCAAATCCGGCATCCTTCGATCCACGCCGCAGGAATCGTCATCGCCCCCAAGCCCCTGGTGGAGTTCATGCCTCTTTATCGATCGGTCAAGGGCGAGATCACCACTCAGTTTCCGATGCAGGATATTGAAGCCCTCGGCTTGCTCAAGATGGATTTGCTCGGCCTTCGAAACCTGACCGTCATTCAGGATACAGTGAATTTGGTCGAGAAAGACAGCGGCGAGAAAATTGACCTGAAGAACATTCCCCTCGATGACCAGAAAACTTTTGAGGTCTTTAAATCGGGAAATACGGACGGCGTCTTTCAATTCGAGAGCGCGGGAATGAAGGATTTGCTCAGAAATTTCAAGCCCGAAAAGTTTCGAGACTTGATTGCCCTCAATGCCCTTTACCGGCCCGGCCCCCTCAAGAGCGGCATGACGGATGAGTTCATCAAGCGCAAAAACCATCCCGAACGCGTCAGCTATGAATGCCCTGAGCTGGAGCCCATCCTGAAAGAGACTCAGGGAATTATCGTCTATCAAGAACAGGTGATGAGAATCGCTACCGAGCTGGCGGGCTTTGCCCTGGCTGAAGCAGACATCCTGCGCAAGGCCATGGGCAAGAAGGAGCCCGGAATGATGAAAGCCCAGAGGCAGAGGTTTATTCAAGGAGCGAGGAAAAGAGGCCTGAGCCAGGCCAAAGCCAGCAAGATCTTCGACCAGATCAAATTCTTTGCAGGCTACGGATTCAATAAGTCCCACAGCGCGGCCTATGCCTACCTTGCCTACCGCACCGCCTTTCTCAAAGCACATTATCCTCTCCATTTTCTGGCTGCCCTCTTGACATCAGAAGCTGAAAAAGGGGCAACCTCTCAGGTGGTCAAGTACATCAACGAGTGTCAACAGATGGGAATCCAAGTTCTTCCCCCTGATATCAATAAGAGCGATTTCAATTTCACCGTGGCCAAGGAAGGTATTCGCTTTGGCCTTTCAGCCATAAAGAATGTCGGCGAGGGCGCAGTTCAGGCTCTGCTGCGGGCAAGAGAGAAAAAAGGGCGGTTTAACTCGCCTTTTGACATCTGTGAAGAGGCTGACCCAAAGGTTATGAACCGCAAGGTCATCGAAAGTTTAATAAAGGCCGGAGCATTCGATTCTCTGGGCTGGCGGCGGTCGCAGTTGTTTCACCTCATCGATAAGATGATTGAATATGCCCATGAAGTTCAGAAGCTCAAGTCCTTGAAGCAGAATCTTCTTTTTGGCAGCGGCCAGTTCGAACCTCCTGCGGTTCCGCTTGAATTGAAGGAGATGCCGGAATGGGACGAATCCAATTTTCTTTCTTACGAGAAGGACGCTTTGGGTTTCTACATCACCGGCCACCCTTTGGCTCAATTCGGGAAGAGGCTGAAAAGTCTTGTTTCCCATTCCATTGACCAGTTGGATGATGAAGAGGATTTTAATAGTGAAATAAGAATAGCCGGCATCATCTCTTCTTTTAAGCCTCTTAAGACCAAGAAAGAGGAAAGGATGGCGACCTTCATCCTGGAGGATTTGAGCGGAAGAATAGAGGTCGTGGCCTTTCCTGAAGTTTATAAGAGATACTACGATTATATCAGGGCAGACCAGCTCGTCTGGATCAAGGGAAAGTTCTTGGGCGAGGGAGAAAGCCGAAGGGTTCATCTCCTGCAGATTATGCCTTTGACAGATGCCTTCCAGAAGCAGGCGAAGAGAGTGATTCTGAGAATTTTTCTTCCAGGCATCGAAGAATCAGTCTTTGAGGAGTTAAAAAACATCCTGCTTCAGAATCAAGGGAAGTGCCCTGTGCTTTTTGAGCTTGAAGCCCCGCCCTCTTATCGAGTCTTGGTCCAGTCGAGAGAAGTCCAGAGCGTAGACAT
>CAZGMN010000180.1:0-6640 GCA_964526905.1 uncultured Eubacteriales bacterium | reverse complement strand
AGCGAGGGTCATCGGTCCTGGATATGGCCAAAGCTGTTCATATGGATTTTGCCCGGAAGCTGAAGTATGCCCGCATCTGGAGCAAAACCAAATACCAGGGCCAAATGGTCAACCGCGACCACATCCTCGAGGACGAAGATATCATCGAGCTCCACATTTAAACATTATCTGGCCACACACTCTTTTATGACATCAGCAGACTCAACCAGAGCCAAAAGTGCTGAAAAGTGATGCCACCACAAAATTTAAAGAACTTCGTCTAAATAGAAATTCTCGCCATTATAACCTGGCTGATTTATATGATACTAAAAATTAGTCTTGACAGATTTTTAATATTATGTAAAATAGTCATGTTGTGATTGATCATCTTGTCCGACAGTGGGCTCTGAACCAGGACTTCCTCCATGGCCGGATGTCATTCATCTGTGGACCCAGACAGGTCGGCAAGACTACTCTGGGCCAAAAGCATCTCGAACAGCTTAATCAGGCGAGAAACTACTACAATTGGGACAGCCTTGCTCTAAGACGAAGGTTCGCCGCAAATCCTCATTTTTTCATTGAAGACCTTGCTTTTTCTATAAGCCCCTCACAGAAGCTTCACCTGGAGGAGCGTCCTTGGATCGTGCTCGATGAGATCCACAAATACCCAAAGTGGAAGAACATCCTCAAGGGTTATTATGACGAATGGAAGAACAGCCTGCGCTTTCTTGTCATGGGAAGCGCCCGGCTGGATTTTTTCCGCCGCTCAGGAGACAGCCTCGTCGGACGCTATTTCCTCTTCCGCATGAATCCTCTCCATCCCAATGACCTGACTGGGAAAGTGTTAGATTTCGCATCGGCCTGGCATCCCAAGCTCGGCACTCTTTTCTTTGAAGAGCCTGACAAGTCATTCACCCAGGCTGCCACCCTCCTTTATGAAATTAGTGGCTTTCCCGAGCCTGTCTCTGTAGGCACCCGAGAATTTTATCTTAGATGGAAAGACAATCACATCTCTCTGGTCACTGGAGAAGAACTGAGAGATCTCACCCGCAGCATGAGCATCCAGAAACAACAGACTCTTGTTCTTCTTCTGCCAGAGCGAGTGGGAGCACCGCTGAGCCTGAACAGCATGAAGGACATTCTCCAGTGTTCGCCTGTCACGGTCAAGAACTGGCTTGAAGCGCTGGAAAAGGTTTACATGGTCTTCTCAGTAATGCCTTTCGCAGGGAAGCTAAAACGGTCAGTCTTGAAGGAGAAGAAATTTTATTTCTGGGACTGGGGAATCCATGAGGACCCGGGAAAGAGGTTTGAAAATTTCATTGCCGTTCAACTCCAGCGCGCTGTTTCTGCCTGGAATGAGTGGGGAAAGGGCGAATACAAATTGATGTATGTCCGGACCAGAGACGGCCGGGAAATGGATTTTGTCATCATCGAAAGAAACAGACCATGCCTGGCCATAGAATGCAAATGGAAAGATCAAACCCTCTCGCCAGCTATTATGTATCTCAAAGAACGGTTGGGCGTCACAGCTGCCGTTCAGGTCATCGGCATCCCCGGTTATCTCAAGCAAGAAGGAGCTGGAATTTTTGTGGCAGGATATGACCGCTTGCTCCAGCTTTTGCCCTGAAAGGGACTATTCACTCTGAAGCGGGGGTCAATGATCTTGGATATGGCCAAGGCCGTTCATATGGATTTTGCCCGGAAGCTGAAGTATGCCCGCATCTGGAGCAAAACCAAATACCAGGGCCAAATGGTCAACCGCAACCACATCCTCGAAGACGAAGACATCATCGAGCTTCATATTTAATGTCAGCGCGATAAATCTTGTTACATTGTCATTGTGATCGACCAACCTATTATCTTTCATGATGGGATGAAGAGAAAATGACGGCAAAATGTCTCACCGTACCGCCATCCTTGAAAACCAAACTCCTTCTATGCAACAATTTCCTGAAAGATCATTTTAGTAACACTGAAGGCTATCTCTGGAATACTTGTGGAGGTCAAATATGAAGGTTGTACCGATGACTGTATTTCTCGCCCTAAGCCTCATCTTATTTCCCGTGCATGACAAGGGCACGGCCGGAACCACCCAGGGAGATGACAAGCCCCAACCGTCCCTCGGGGTTCTGATCGATAACTACATAAATAGCTTCCCGCGGTGCGAAGAATTCAGCGGGGTCATTCTGGTGGCCGACGGCGATCGCATCCTGTTCCACAAAGGCTGCGGTCTGGCCAATCGCGAATTCGGCATCCCCAACGGGCCGGAGACACGCTTCCAAATAGGTTCGATCACCAAGGCCTTTACTTCGATGCTCGCCCTCAAGCTGGTCGAAAAGGGGAAGCTCGACCTTAACAAAACCATCAGCGACTATCTGCCTTACTATCCGGAGAAAACCGGCCGAAAGATCACAATCAGGCAATTGCTCTCCAACACGTCCGGAATTCCCCATCACCATGATGTTATTCCGGATTATTTTGCCAAGGACGATCACTACTTTCATACGCCGAGGGAACTCATTCGCCTCTTTTGGGACGCCTCGCTCCAGAACCAGCCGGGGACACGCTTCACCTACAGCAGCCCGGGCTATTACATCGTCGGCGTCATCTTGGAGCAGGTCGCGAAGAAAACATATGCCGAGCTTCTCCGGGAGGACATCCTCGAGCCTCTGGGGATGAAAGACACCTTTGTTGAAAACAACCGGACGACCGACACAAACCTGGCAACGGGCTATATCCGAGGGCTTTCCGGCTTGGTCAAAGCTTACAGCGAAGACAAATCGACGGCCTTGGCCGCGGGCGACATCGTCAGCACAGCTTATGACCTCTATCTCTGGCAAAGAATATTAAGCCTGAAGGGCGACAAAATCCTCACAGCCGCTTCCAAGAAAATCCTGTTCCAGCCGGTCCTGGCCGACAGCCCTATGACCATGGCGGGTCCGCACTACAGGATACCTTATGAGGACGGCAAGAAAACGCTGGCCGTAAGCATGCTCAACGGCAGTTCCAGCGGCTATGTATCCTGCCTCGAACGGCAAACCGAAAACGACAATTGCGTGATCGTCCTCAGCAATGTCAACCTCGACGATGTCGCCAGAATCGCGGACGATATCGGCGATATCTTCACGCGTCGATACCTGGGAATCGCCGTCGGGCCTGAGGCGCCCTTGACTCGGACGCCCCCGCCAGCGGCGAACATATCGGCGCCGGATATCAAGAGGATCCTCGGTTTCTATCGGAACAAGAGTGGAAATTACGTGGGAGTGATTAAGGACGGGGCGAGCCTTTTTTATCTAGATTTTGCCAAACCCGCCGGACTCCAATGGGTGATGGAATTAATACCGATCAGTGCTGATTTGTTCTACCTGAGCCACAACACTTCCTTCAGATGCACGTTTGCACGTAATGAGAAAGGTGCGGTCAGCCGGCTTTCGGCGTCGCGGAACGGTCGCGTGTTCAACGAGGCGGAAAGATACGATCGCGGCCGTGTCGATCTCTCCGAGTTCAGCGGATATTACACCGTGCTGGAACTACAAGAGACCTTTCACCTTGACATCAGTCAGAATGATCTCAGGCTCGACAACTTTCTGGGGGAACCGAGCGTCACGCTGGTGCCGCTCGAGAAGGATGTTTTTGGATTCGATCATGGATTCATACGGTTCAAACGGGATAGGGATGGTTTGATCGACGGCTTTGAAGTGTTTACCAAGGACACCGACAAGTTTTTCGGCTCGAGATTCATCAAAATCGTATTTGAGCCTTAGTCGCCCCGCTCCGATGCCCTCAATGCGGCGGCACGATGAAGCTCATCGCTTTCATCACCGACTACCAGGCGGTCGATCGCATCATCAACCACCTCAAATTGACCTTTACGGCAGCGAAAGCGCGCCCGGCGTGGATGGCTTCTCGCGAACTTTTGATCGCGGCTGAGGCCTGAGCAGAATATTTTTCATGATTCTTTCTTGCCCGAGAGAGAAGTCTTGGTGGATTTTGACCTCTTTATGTCACCTCCGGGCTTTCGACCCATTCATCCGGCCCTATTCGCCTTGACAAAGCAGATTTTATGTGTGTAATTTGTGTATATTTTTAGGAGGATTGACTAATGCAAGTGAGACATAACGTCACTTTAGATGAGGAAGTTTCAAGAGATAAACCTTCTTATCATCATCATAAGAATTGGCCACAGAAAAGAAATTTATCTTTCGTTAGAATAAACTGCCAAAAACTTACTCTTTTATCCCCAAGTTCGTGATAAAAAGATGGCGAAATGCAGCAAAAATAGGGATATCTTAAATTTTCTCGTTTGGCTTGACTCCGTGAATTTTTACGCTCAGGACCGAAGTTGAAAGCTCTTTTACCGCCTCTTTTGCTTTTTTGGGTGATATTTTAAAGCTCTCAGCGATGGCCTTTGCGGTTGGATCGTTAACCATGTATTCGACAGGAAAATATGTCTTATCAACGATCCTGACATCTTCAAAGCCCGATGATTCTATTGTTTCCAAATAGTCGTCCTGCATCATTGCTCCAGCAAGGCAGCCCACATAGGCTTCAATAGAATTTTTTAAAAAATCTGGAAGTTTCTTCAATAAGACTATATCCGATACCATCAGCCTGCCGCCTGGTTTCAACACCCTAAACGCTTCCTTGAAAACTCTTTTTTTATCCTGCGAAAGATTGATAACGCAATTTGATATGATGGCATCAACAGAATTATCAGCAACCGGCAGATTTCCGATCTCTCCGAGCCTGAACTCCACATTTTTGTAATCCGCCTTCGCGGCGTTCTGCCTTGCCTTTTCAACCATCTCGGGCGTCATATCCACTCCGATAACTCTTCCTTTCTTGCCAACTCTTTGACCAGCAAGGAAGCAGTCAAACCCAGCGCCTGAACCGAGGTCAAGCACGGTTTCCCCTTCTTTTAAGGAAGCGAGAGCGACAGGGTTGCCGCACCCCAAACCCAAATTTGCTCCTTCTGGAACCGCCTTAAGGTCATCTTCTGTATACCCAATATTCTTGCTGATATGCTTTGCCGAGCCTTTGCCTCCGCAACAGGAGCCTTTCCTTTTGGCAATTCTGGCATAACGTTCTCTTACAGACTTAGTTATTTTTTCGTCTTTCATCTGAATCTCCCTCCAAATCTATTTAACGATATCACCTTGCAATTATCTCTTTCATTACAGGACCGAGCAGACCCTTCACCATCTGCTCAAGCTCCTTAGCTTTAATCAAGGAAATACAACAGATCCCCTGGTCTTTTTCCATAATGACCACTGCCAATTTATCTCCAGCTCCAATTCCCGCCTTTTCCCTTATTTCTTTAGGAAGCACCATCTGGCCCCTGTCATCTATGCTTATTACTGATTCAACCCTGCAGCAGCCGATTTCTTTATCCTTTGGACCTAAGCAAATTTCTTTTTCGCCTTTATTGACCATTTTCATTTCCTTGTATCATAGATTTCAGTTTTTTTATTATTTTCTGATATTTCAGAATAAACTGATAGAAAATAATTGTCAAGTCTTTTTTTCAAAAACTTCGATTTTGAGCTAAATGACAGAGGAAAAGATCAAGATCATTGGTATTAAAATACTAAACGAATAAAGCACATTAATTCCGGGTAAATTTCAAAAAAAAGGGATAATTTTATTTAAGAAAGAAGGAGATTCAGGACGTACTTGAATCTGTATTTTTCATATAAACCAGGTTCTGTTTCGCCAGCTCTCTCCCACTCTCCATAAGGGGCAAAATCCACATAACCGTACCTTCCGAAATCAATTCTTATTGCGTGGCAGTATTCCTGAGATATTATTTCTTTAACGATTCTCTGGGCAACTGCCATAAGGCTCTTATCATCGACTTCCCTCAGGACTTCAACCTGAAAGTATATGCGGTGAATATTCTCCCTATCCAGGTTTTCTCTTGATTTGATTATATAAGATATTTTCTTAGCTTCATCCAGATGAGAAAATATTTCCTTATTCTTAAAGAGGGAGGATATCCTGGGCGGTCCTATAGTGGAAGGTAAGAGCGATATCAGAACTAATAAAGTAACAGCAATGAAAAAATTTACAATAAGAGGTTTTGAAACTGAAAGGTATTTTTGCTTTAGCGTGGGTTTATCCCCCCTCCCTACCAACATGGCCACACCTTTTTCATATCTGGGGACATATTTAAATTTAATTTTTTGGTGTATTAAGTCAATATTTTTGAGAAATTTGTCGCATTATGTCGTATTATGTCGCTTTTTGACGCTTCCCTGGCCCTCTGCTTCATACACTTTAAACACAAAAAGCATTCGCAAATCAGCCGCATGAAAAGGTCAGGCTGGATGCTAAGAAGACCGCCTTGAGCATATTTTGACTTTTTTATTTCTCTCTTTATGGCTATAATTGATTCATATCACCGGGGCGTAGCGCAGTTTGGTTAGCGCACAGCGTTCGGGACGCTGGGGTCAGGGGTTCGAGTCCCCTCGCCCCGATTCCTTGTCCGCAATTATTTCGTAATTCGCCATACTCAGAAAATGGGACATTTCCTTTTTTTGATTTTTCCTCTTCTTCTTATGATGGAACGGGAAAAAAATAAAGGACTTCGTTATGGCTCAGGCTGGGTGTTGAGAAAACCGTTTGAAGGCTGAGCGGGCATGGTTCCTTGACCGAAGGGAGA
>CAZGMN010000179.1:0-6652 GCA_964526905.1 uncultured Eubacteriales bacterium | reverse complement strand
ATGCCTTCAATGCGCTCAATGCCAACACCTCCTTGAGCAAGGTCGGGAATCTGCTGGCCTCGAATTATGACCTGACCAACCGTATCGTCAACCCCAGAGTCTTCCGCTTCGGCATAAGGTTCAACTTCTAAGCAGCGCTCTCACACGAGTTCAAAGCCCCTTCCGGCAAATGTCGGGAGGGGCTTTTTTTTTGGCAATTATTTCAATTTCATTAAAAAAGGCTTTCGATAAGGGTAGAGGGTTTGATTTCGTGGCGTGGAGTGTTAGAATAAAAAATTGAGGCTCGGAATGAAGAAATTACCATATCTCTTGCTCTTAATATTTCTAACAACCTTTCTTTTTTCTCAGAGCTACAGAGGCCAGGGCAGGCTGATTGGAGTTGTCTCTGACCAGGATGGAAAGCCTTTGGAAGGCGTCAAAGTTAAACTCTTTTCCCAGAGAGGAGGTTCTGGATTTGAGCTGGCGACAGATAAAAACGGGGAGTGGAAAGCGAATTATATCAGGGGCGGAGGCTGGAATATCGATTTCGAGAAGGATGGCTATCTGACCCAAAAAATAAGTGTCAATATCCAGGAGTCAACCCAAAATCCTCCTGTCGAGGTTAAACTTAAAAAGATTGAAGGCCCAGTCATCACCGACGAGTTCAAGGCCGCCCTCAATGAAGGAAACAGGCTTTTTGAGGAAAATAAATACGAGGAAGCCATCAAAGTTTATGAAGAGATCATCAACGCTAATCCTTATTCCTATATCATCAACAAGAATATCGGAAATTGTTATTTTCAAATGCAGAAGTATGACTTGGCTGAGGAATATTATCTGAAGGTTCTGGAAAAAGAGCCTAGCAATGCCGAGATCATCCTCCTCATCGGAAATTGTTATGCCAACCGGAAAGAGAATGAGAAGGCCATGGAATGGTACAGCAAGATTGATTTTGAAAAGATTACGGACCAGATGGTTCTTTTCAACATCGGCTCGAGTTATTACAGCCAATCAAAATTCGAAGAGGCTTTAAAGTATTATAAAAGAGCCATCGAGATTCAAAAGGATTTTCTCGACGCCATCTACTGGCTCGGTCTGACTCATATCGCCATGGGCAACAACCAGGAAGCCCTCGCCACTTTTGAGAGCTATCTCAAGTATGACTCGACTTCCGAGATGGCGAACAGAGTCAAGGGATTTATCGAATTCTTAAAAAAGAAAAGCTAAAAATGCCGTCTCAAAAAGCTGAGGGACATAAAAGTCATCTTTTTTGTTTTTGTTTTTTTTTATTATTTTTTATAGTTTACTTTTTTTGCGGTGTTTCTTTATTTTGCCGGGCAGACTCAAAGGATGAGCAGCTGAATCTCCTGCTCGTCACCATCGACACTTTGAGAGCGGATAGGCTAAGCTGTTACGGCAGCCGAGAGGTCAAGACGCCGAACATAGATAGCCTCGCTCAAGAGGGAGTTCTCTTTATAAGGGCTTTTGCCAACTCGGCAATGACTCTTCCTTCCCATACAAATATCCTTCTCGGAACAACTCCTTCCTATCATGGCGTGCACGACAATTCCAATTTTATCGTCAGAGAAAAATTCTTAACCTTGGCCGAGCATCTCAAAAAATATGGCTATGCCACTGGAGCGGTCATCGGCGCTTTTCCTCTTGATTCGCGGTTTGGGCTGACTCAAGGATTTGACCTCTACGACGACAACTACGGCAGCCAAGGACCCGAGGAGTTTACTTATGTCGAGAGAAAAGCCGCAGTTGTCATCGATAAAGCTCTCGGCTGGCTTCAAGACAAAAGGAGTCCTTGGTTCCTCTGGATTCATTGTTTTGACCCCCACCAACCCTATGACCCGCCCGAGCCGTTTAAAACCCAATTTAAAGGCCGTCCCTATGATGGTGAAGTCGCCTATGTTGATTCCGTCCTGGGAAAGCTCTTCACCTATCTAAAAGAAAATGATCTGGAAGACAAAACGCTCATCATCTTAACCGCAGACCATGGCGAGTCCTTGGGAGAGCATGGAGAGATGACCCATGGCTATTTTGCCTACAACGCCACCCTCTGGGTTCCCTTGATTATTTTTTCTCCAGGAATGAAGTCGGCTCAAGTCACTCAAAATGTCAGCCATATCGATATTTTTCCAACAGTCTGTGATATTCTCGGCATTGAGAAGCCGGATTCCCTTCAGGGCTCTTCCCTCGTGCCTCTGATGCAGGGGCGTCCTCTTTCCGATCGAGACATCTATTTTGAATCGTTGACAGCCTATTACAACCGGAGCTGGGCACCGCTTCGAGGCTATATCGAAGGAAGCAAGAAATTCATTGATTCCCCCCTTCCTGAACTCTATGACTTAGAAAAAGATTTTCATGAGCTCAATAGCCTTGCCCAGGGCACTGATCTGAATAAATACAAGCTCAATCTCGAGAAGCTGGTTAAAAGGCAGTCATCGCCGCAAGAATCAGAAGCGCAGCAAAAAGCGGATAAAGAAACCCAGGAGAAGCTCAGAAGCCTTGGCTATATCTCCTCTCCGCAGCCCGTCCTTAAGAAAGATTTTACGGCCAAGGATGATTTAAAAGTCCTGCTGCCCTATCACAATAAATGGATGAAAGCCATGGTCTCTCATCAGAACGGCAAGATTGATGAAGGGATTGCACTCTTGAAAGAAATCATCAGCGAGAGGAAAGATTTTGACCTCGCTTATACTTACCTTGCCAATTATTATAAAGAACAGGGGAAATTAAGAGAAGCTGTTGAGACTCTCCAAGCGGCCTATCAAAACAACCCGCTGAGTTTTAGAATCATCACCATTTATGGCATCTTTCTTGTCGATCAAGGCAGGTATGATGAAGCCATTGAAATTTTAAAAAAGGGCTTGATGCTCATCGATTATGATCCGGAAGTCTGGAATTATTTAGGGGTGGCCTATTGGAACAAGGGGAGCTACCATGAGGCTCTAAAGGCTTATGAGAGGGCCCTTGCTTTAGACTGGAATTATCCCATTGTCTTCAACAATGTGGGCTCGCTTTATCTTTCAATTTTTCTAAAAAACGGGCAGCAGGATGCCTTCCAAAAGGCGATAGAAAATTTTAAAAAGGCCATCGAGCTTGACCCCGGTTACGCCTCAGCCTACAACGGCTTGGGAGCAGCCTTGAAAATGGCAGGCAATATCGATGGGGCCATCGAATGCTGGAAGAAGGCAGTGGAGCTAAAACCCGATTTTGGCTTTCCGCTTTATAATTTGGGCCTGGTTTATCTCGCCAGAGGAGAGAAAAGCGAAGCTCTATCCTATTTCAATAAATACAAAGAAAAATTCTATTCCTCGCTTCCTCAAAAAGAAAAAGAGAAACTTGATGACCTGATCCAGAAGTGCCTGCATTAAGAAGAATTATAATTATTTTATTTCCAGCCCCCCATAAAAGCAGCAAGGACGATGCTGATGGCGCAGCTGTTGTTTCTGGAAACAAGGACGAATTGCCTTGACCACAGGATTTCATAGATAAGTGAGGCCACTCCAGAGAAAAAGAAAAGGCAATAAATGAGGGCCCTTTTTCCTAAGGATGAAGATTCTTTTCGGAAAGCCTCAAAAGAGGGGCTTTGATTTTGTCCTGTTGCCTTGTCCATGCTCAAATTTCATTTAATTTAGCAGATAGAATCGTGAAAGGAAAGGGCTCAGCCTGGACCTTTATTTGACAGGGAATATGGCGGGAGTAAAATGAAGATATGAGACGAGCGTTTGGAAAAAAGAAGATATCCCTCTTCCTGATCGTAATATCCTTCAGCCTTTTGGCTGGTGCTTTTCCCTCATCATCGAAAGCAGAGATGCAGAAAAAGAAATCTGAGCAGCCTGTAAAAAAGCTTAAAGAAAAAGACCTCCCTCAGAAGTATCAGGATTGGCTGAAGCTCGTCAATTACATTATCTTTCCTATCGAAAAGGATGCTTTCCTTCAGTTGACGATTGATAGAGACAGGGATTTATTCATCGAGTCCTTCTGGAAGCAGAGGGACCCGACTCCGGCCACTCCCCAAAATGAATACAGGGATGAAATCATCAAACGGTTTCAATATGCCAACACTTTCTATAGAAGGGGAACGACACGGGAAGGATGGATGACCGACATGGGCCGAATCTATATCCTTCTCGGGCCGCAGTCGAGCATCGAAAGGTTTGAAGGAGTGGCGGGCATTCATCCCTGTCAGGTCTGGTATTATTATGGTGATAAGACGAAGGGCATGCCGACCTATTTTGCTCTTGTCTTTTATCAGAGGGGAGGCTCTGGCGAATTTAAGCTCTACAATCCTGCTGCCGACGGCCCGGCGAGTTTGCTAATCGACACGGCGGGCATTGATTTGACGAATGGCGAACAGCTCTACGATAAAATCAAAGAGCTTGCTCCCACTCTGGCCGGAGTCTCGATCTCCATGATTCCAGGTGAGTATCCTTATAATTTCCAGCCGTCTCCTCAGTGCAACATCATTCTTTCCAATATATTTGAATCGGCGAAAAAGGATGTCAGCCCCTCCTATGCCACTCACTTTCTGGAGTATAAAGGAATTGTCAGCACCGAGTATCTAACCAACTATATCGATAGCTCCGCCTCCACGGCTCTTGTCAAGGAACCTCTGCTGAACATCAATTTTCTTCACTTTTCCATTTCTCCCAAGAAATTGTCCATCGACTACTATAAGCCGAATGACGAGTATTACTGCAATTTTAAAGTGAATGTCAGTTTGAGGAGCGGAGAGAATATCATCTACCAGTATTCGAAAGATTATCCATTTTATTTTCCGCCTGCCAATGTCGAGAATATCAGTTCAAACGGGATTGCGGTTCAGGATTCCTTTCCGGTCATCGAAGGCAGGTACGACTTGACCATTCTCCTCCAGAATGCTGTGGGAAAGGAGTTCAGCATCTATGAAAAGAATATCGAGATTCCAGAGGAATCAGGCATTCCCAAGATTATCGGCCCTGTTCTTGGCTACAGACTCCAGGATTACAATGCCGTCCTTCATGTCCCCTTCAAGGTGATGGACAAGCAATTGCTTGTCGACCCAAATAATACCTTAGCCTCCAGAGATGACCTTGCCCTGTTCTTGAATATTGCCAGCATGACAGAAGATATCTGGAAAGAAGGAGAAGTGGAGGTTCAAATCAAAGGATCAAGAGCCAATAATCCTTTACAGAAAAATTTTTCGTTGAAGCTTGCCGATTTCATTTATAACAAAGTCCTCGGTGTCACTTTCTCCACTCCGGCCCGAGAGTTCGTTCCGGACTACTATGAGATGAAGCTGATGTTGAAGGATGGCAGAGGAAATATCTTGGACGAGGCAAAATCTCAATTCATTATCTCTCCCCTCGAAGCGATTCCTCATCCCGTCACTTTGGCCAAGTCTTTTCCGCTTGCCAACAACTTTCTCTATTTTTACTCTTTAGCCTATCAGTACGATAAAATGAACAAGCCGGAGAAAGCTGAAGCCAATTTTGAGAAGGCCTATACCCTCAGGCCTGATTACAGCGAAGGCATCATTGACTATTCCGGCTTTTTATTGAGAGTCAGAAAATACGACTTAGCCTTGGAATTGGCCGAGAAGTTGAAGGGAAACGAGAAATTCAAATTTGATTATTTTCTCCTCAAGGGTCAGGCACTGGCCGGGAAAGGAGCTTATGCTGAGGCCATCGAGAGCTTGCTCGAGGGGAATAAAATTTATAACAGTGACACCAGGCTCCTCAATTCCCTCGGCCTCTGCTATTATAAAACTTCAAAGAAGAGAGAAGCCTTAGACGCCCTGGGCGCCTCTTTGCGCCTGAACCCGGAGCAGAAAGAGATTAAAGAGCTCGTCGCAGAAATCGAGAAAAAGCTCAAAGATTGACTGAGTGAAGCCAGCGCGCCCGGAGGGATTTGAACCCCCGACCTTTGGATTCGAAGTCAAAAGCATGGTTGAAAAGGCCATTTTCTAATTCATTGAAAATAGGCGAATTGCAGAGGATTTTCCGGCTTCCGTTTTTTCCGTGTGCCAAATTTGTGCCAAATTTTCACGGCTTTTTTCATCCAGGAGCTCGACCGCTTTCCTTTTGACCTCCTGGCCTATATGAATGTACCGCTCTGTGAGTTTGACCGACGAATGGCCAAGAAGGTCCTTAACCGTGATGATGTCGGAGCCGGCTTCGATGAGACGGCTTGCGAAAGTGTGACGAAGGTCATGGAATCTCAGACCCTTTATCCCTGCACGCTGGCAAGCGGATTTGAATGAGCGTTTAACTTCGGTCAAAGGCTTCGCCGTCGCCGGATTTGTAAAAACATATTCCGCCCGCGGCTCTTTCATCCTCAGATTTCTCAAGAGCTCAAAGAGCGAGCCGTTCATCTCGACAAACCTCTGCCTTCCGCTCTTGCTGTGCTCGACCTTGATCGCGCACTTTTCGAAATCGACACACTCCCAGCGAAGGCCCAGGATTTCACCTCTCCTCATTCCGCTATTCAAAGCAAAGAGAATGATCTGCCTCAAATGCTCCGGACTCGATTCAAGAAGCCTTGCCTCCTCATCGTGGCTGAGGATTCTTTCCTTGAGATTGTCCTTCTCGGAAAAAAGCCTGACCTTCTTCATCGGATTCTCGAAACAATATCCCCAGTCTATCGCGAGGTTGAAAATGCGCTTGAGTATAGCAAGACAGCG
>CAZGMN010000178.1:0-6679 GCA_964526905.1 uncultured Eubacteriales bacterium | reverse complement strand
GAGCCGAGAAGATACCCGGCAAGGAGTGCCAGCGGCCAATGAAGAATATCCATCGCCAACTTTTAAAAGTTGATTTTTTAAATAAATAATCTCAAAAGGAGATTACGATATTTTTGACTGATAGATAGTTTCTTGGACAGGAAATCGAGCAAGAATCTCCTCTGTTTACGATGAAAGAAATGTTATTCAGAGGATAAGAGAATGTCAAACAAAAAAATAGAATCGAAGGCCTCCTCTTTTTATGGTAAAATTCATTAAAATGTAGATGAATTTTTAAGGCATATCCAAAGGAGCAGCCATGAAAATCTTGACTTCGAGGCAGATGAAAGAGATAGACCGCAAGGCTATCGAGGAAATCGGGATACTGGGCCCGATTTTGATGGAAAATGCCGGCCTGCAGGTCGTTAAGAATATCTTGAGCAGGTTCCCTCAAGTCGGCAAGAAAAAAGTCGTCATTGTTGCCGGAAAGGGAAACAACGGCGGAGACGGCTTTGTCGTTGCCCGGCATCTGCAAAACCTCGGAGCCGAACCTTTAGCCTTGCTCCTGGCTTCCAAGCAGGAGATAAAGGGGGATGCTGCCGTGAATTTAAGAATTGCTGAAAAGAGCGGCATAGAAATCAAGGAAGTCTGTTCTCTTCAGGATTGGAAGCGTCAAAAAAATTATATTTCTGATTCTTCTCTGATTGTCGATGCCATTTTCGGGACAGGCCTCACCAGCCCTGCCCAGGGGCTTTATGCCGCAGCCATTGAGGATATTAACAAAGCGAAAGCTTACAAGATATCGGTTGATATTCCTTCAGGCCTTTCCTCCGACACTTTTCAAATCATCGGTCCCTGCATCAAAGCAGACTTAACCGTGACCTTAGCTGCCCCAAAAATTGCCCACATCTTTCCTCCTGCAGAAGAATACATCGGTGAATTGGTGGTGGCTGACATCGCGATCCCTCCTTTTCTCTTCGATGATAAGAACCTAAAGCTGGAGCTTGTGGAGAAAAAAAGTGTCCTGCCTTATTTTGAAAGGCGCAGAAAGGATACCCATAAAGGGATTTATGGCCATCTTTTCATCCTTTCCGGCTCTTTTGGAAAGACAGGAGCAGCTGTGATGGCTGGAAAAGCTGCCTTGAAAATGGGAGCAGGCCTGGTGACCTTGGGAATTCCTGAGAGCTGCCTTTCCATCGTTGCTCGCTCGATGATGGAGTTGATGACCGAGCCCTTACCTGAAACTTCGGCCAGAACGCTCTCGGCCGAAGCGCTGGACAGAGTTATGAATCTTCTTGAAGGCAAGAACGCCCTTCTCATCGGACCGGGCATCTCGACTCAGCAATCGACAGCAGAGCTTGTCTTTTCTCTCTTGCCTCAGCTCAGGCTGCCAACAGTCGTCGACGCTGATGCGTTGAACATACTGGCCATGAACCCAGAAATCTTAAAATCTCTGCCGAAGCCGGTTGTGCTCACTCCCCATCCGGGTGAATTTGCCCGCCTCCTCAAACTCTCGATTCACGAAGTTTTGGAAAGAAGGCTGGAGCTTGCTCCTCAATTTGCTCAAGAAAACTCCGCCTTTCTCGTGCTTAAAGGCTACAGGACTCTTATCGCCACGCCTGAGGGCGAAGTTTTTGTCAACCCCACCGGAAATCCGGGAATGGCGACAGCAGGCTCTGGCGATGTCTTGAGTGGAATGATTGCCTCGATGCTCATCCAGGAGAAGAAGCCGCTCGAGGCAATTCTCGCTGCTGTCTATGTTCACGGTTTGAGCGGTGACATTGGTGCCGATAAACTCGGAGAGAAAGCTCTGACTGCAGGCGACATCATCCGCTATCTCCCTCCTGCCGTCAAGCTCCTGGAATCTTGAGCAGTTTAATTGAGCCATGAAAAATAAGAGATACCAGGGAAAAGAAAAAGAGTATTTAACCCGCTCTGAGCAAGAGACATTTCTTTTGGCCAAGGAGCTTGCCCAGAGCTTTAAAGGCCGAGAAGTCGTGCTTCTCAGAGGCGAGCTGGGTTCCGGGAAGACGATTTTTGCCAAGGGGATAGCTGCCGGTCTTGGTGTAAAGGATGTCCATCAGGTCTGCAGCCCTTCCTTCACTCTGGTCAACATCTATCAAGGAAAATGGCCGATATTTCATATCGACCTCTATCGTCTGGCCAAAGACTCAGAGATACTCGATTTGGGATGGGAGGATTATCTTGGCCAGGGAGTTATCATCTTCGAGTGGGCCGAAAAGATAAAATTTAAACTCGAGGCTATTCAAGTTGACATTGAATTCGGAGATGATGACCTGAGGAAGATTAAAATCTGTTGTTAAATTCTTTTTTCACTTGCCGCTCAGCTCAAAGTTCATGAATTAAGCACATTTTTCCGGTGATGAAAAGCAAATACGCCCCCTTTTTGTGGATGCCTCTTTTCGCGGCTTATGCTCACTGCTTATAGCGGCCCATGGCTTCAATCAGTTCCTTTGTTGCTCTGCGGATGTCTTTTGCGCCCATAATCGCTGAAACAACAGCAATCCCTTCTGCTCCGCAATCCATGACTCGCCTTGCATTGGCTGCGTTTATTCCTCCGATGGCCAGGATCGGTATCCTGACTTTTTTTCTTATGGCTTTCAGCCCTGCTAAGCCGAGAAGAGGCCGCAGCTCTTTCTTGGTGAGAGTGGAGAAAATCGGGCCGACTCCAAGGTAATCAGCCCCTTCAGCTTCAGCCTCGACAGCTTCTTTCACGGTGTTCACCGAGATGCCGATCCTTTTTTTCTTTCTCATTATTTTCCGGGCAAAAGGAAGAGGCAAATCCTTTTGGCCAAGATGGACGCCGCTTGCCCCGCAGGCTTGAGCGATATCAACCCTGTCGTTGATGATGAGCGCAGTTTTTTTGGCTTCAAGGACTTTGGCAATCTCGACAGCCAAGGCGAGGAAATCTCGGGTCTCCAAATTCTTTGCCCGGAGCTGAACCAGAGTAACGCCGGCATCGACTGCGTCTTCGATTATAGAAAGAATATTCCTGCCTTTTGCCGCCTCTGTATCAGCAATAAGACAAAGGGTGAAATCCGTCTTTCTCATGGCTTGGCGTTATTATAAGATAAATTGAAATAAACAAATAGTTAAGTATAAAAGAGCTTTGCATCTTTTTTTGTGATGGAAACGTCTATTCATATCACAGATCTGCGGATGCTTCCCAGAAAGCGGCACATTTCTGCCGGGGCAGAAGAAAATTCTGTGAAGAGCTTGAATTAAGAAAAATAAGGTGCTATAAATCAATCACTTTTGCCATGAGCAGATTTAAAAAGAAGAAGCGAACATAATTCAGAAAAATGATGAACATGATTTTTTTGTAGAGTGAGACGAAGGGGCGACTGAAGAGGAGATATTTGGGATGAAAAAAAATAGAAATATATTTTTCCTGGTTTCAGCCATCCTCCTCTTTATCCTTGTTTCCTGCGGCCCTCGCGGTCTATACCAGCCAAAGCTTTTTTTTGGGTCTTCAGAGATGTCATGGGTTGAAAAAGTGCTTCGCAAGATGAGCCTGGAGGAGAAGATAGGACAGATGATTGCCTGTTCCTATTCCGGTCAGTTTGTCAATAAGGATAGCGAGACTCTGAAGAGGCTTGAGCATTTGATTGTTGAGCGCAAGATTGGAGGGCTGATTCTTTTTGGCGGCCAGGTTTATGAAACCGCGTGCTTGACGAATTCTGTGCAGAAAATGGCGAAAGTTCCCATTTTGATTGCCTCAGATTTTGAGCGAGGAGCAGGCAATCAGATTCAGGGAGCCGTCGAGTTTCCGCCTCTGATGGCCATCGGCGCAACCTGCTCAGAAGAACAGGCCTATCTCATGGGCAAGATCACCGCCCTTGAAGGAAGAGCCATGGGAATTCATCTGACATATGCGCCTGTGGCTGATGTGAATATCAATCCTTTAAATCCGATTATCAACACCCGCTCCCTCGGCGAAGACCCTCGGGAAGTCTCCCGCCTGTCAACGGCCTTCATCAAGGGCTGCCAGGAAAATGGCCTTATGGCCACTGCCAAGCATTTCCCCGGTCATGGCGACACGGACTTGGATTCTCACAGCGTTCTGCCCGTAGTCAGCGGAGACAGAAGCCGCCTGGAGAAAGTTGAGCTCTATCCTTTTAAAAAAGCGATCGAGGCCGGCGTTCAGGCGATCATGACCGCCCACCTCCAGCTCCCTGCGCTTGATTCCACACCTAACCTCCCGGCCACGCTTTCACCTCTCATCTTGACCGGCCTTCTCAGAGGGGAACTCGGCTTCAAAGGCTTGATTGTCACCGATGCCATGGGCATGGGAGGTGTCACTTCTCTCTATTCCCCTCAAGAAGCGGCCTTGAAGGCGATTCAGGCCGGAGTGGATATGGTCCTTCTTCCTCCCACACCGGATGAAGTCATTGATTCCCTCATCCAGGCTGTCAAGGCTGGCCAGATTTCTGAGGCAAGAATCGAGTCTTCGGTGAGAAGGATTCTTGAAGCAAAGGCAAGGCTTGGCCTTCACAAGAGAAGACTGGTGGACGTGGATGCTCTGGATGAAAGGATCGCGATAAAAGAAAATCTCGAAGCGGCCCTCAAAATGTTTGAGAGCGCCATCACTCTTGTCAAGAACAATGGCGGAATTCTCCCTCTTTCTAAATCGAATCAGAATATTGCTGTTTTTTCATTGAGCAGTGATCCGGACGGGTTCTTTGTAGGGAGACCCTTTGTTCAACAAATAGAGAAGAGGGTTCCAACGCTTTTGAGTTTCTTCGCCGATTCTTCCACTGGAGAAGAGTTGATTCAGGAAGCCGCTCAGAAGGCAAGTCAAGCCGATGTTCTTGTTTTTGCTCTTTTCTCCACGCTGCGATCTTCGAAAGGGAGCGTCGACCTTGAATTGAAACATATTCAACTGGTCAGGCAGGCAGCCGAAAATTCTGCTCCGGTGGTTGTCATTTCTTTTGGAAGTCCCTATTTCTTGAAACACTTTCCCGAAGTCGACTGTTACCTATGCGCTTACCGTTGGACTCCTCAGGCACAAGAGGCAGCAGCCAAGGCTCTATTTGGAGAAATAGACATTAGGGGCAGGCTGCCCGTCTCTCTTCCGGGCCTCTATCCTTTGGGCCATGGCTTGAGTTTGTTCAAGAAAGAGAACAGGCCTTCTTTTGAATAAGAGAATTTGACAATTCGTTCCGTTGATTTTACTATGAAAATGAAGTCTATTTTGAACAAAGAGCAAGAGGAGTAGAGAAAGATGGTCTTCTCCAAAAAAATATTAGGTTTTTCACTCGTGGTTATCATCATCGCCGCCCTGGCTTTATTCTTCTATTTTAAGCACAAGCCAGCGAAATCTGCGGAAAAATCTTCCAAGGGTTCCACAGCAGAGGCTCAGAAGCCTGAAGAGGCCTCTATAGCTGTAAAAGTCGCCAAGGTGGAGAAAGGAGACTTGGTTATCAAGCTGAAGTCTCCTGGAGAAGTTGTGACCAATAAGAAAATAAAAATGACGGCCGAAGTCTCAGGCGTTATTAAGAACCTGAATATCGAGGAGAGCAAGCATGTTAAAGAAGGGGAGGAGCTGCTTGTGCTTAATGATGAAGAGTATAGACTTGAGCTTGATAAAGCAAAGGCATCGCACCTGAAGACTTTATCGGAATTATTGGTGGAAAAGCGTTTTGCCGGGCCTGGAGAGTCAACGCTTGAATCTGATCAGAAAAAAATTCAAAAAGTCAGGGATGATTATGACAAAGCCAGGGAGCTTTATCAGGATGGGAAGATGAAGAGAGAAGAATTTGAGAAAGCCGGCAAAGATTTTGAAACGGCTTTGATTGAATTGGGGGAAAAGAAAGACGAAATATTGGCAGCTGCCAAAGGATTGACTCAAGCTGAGATTGCAGTTAAAGAAGCTCAGATGAGAATCGAGAAGACAAAGATTCGCGCGCCTTTCTCAGGCATTGTTTGTGATATCAAGGTTCTGCCCCAGGAGCGCGTCACGGCCAATCAGGAACTTTTCACAATTGTCAACATCAGCGAGATTCAAGTCCGGGCAAGAGTGCTGGAGAGCGAGGTGGGCAAGATAAAAGTTGATCGAGAGGCTGATTTGAGATTCAGCGCTTATCCTGAGAAAGTTTTCGAGGGAAGGGTCAAGGCCATAAGCCCTATCGTCAACCCTGATGACAAGACCTGCAGCGTCATTATTGATGTCTCCAACCCTGCTGAAGAAATAAAGCCCGGAATGCATGCCGAGGTGGAGATTGCGGCTGAAATCTATAAAAATAGACTGCTCGTTCCCCAAGAAGCCATCCTTGTCAGAGGAGGGAGGAAACTAGTTTTTGCTGTCGAAGAGGGATTGGCCAAATGGAGGTACATTGATGTTGGGCTTGAGAACGAGGACTATGCAGAAATCCTTGATGGGGTTAAGGAAGGGGAATTGGTCTGCATCGAGGGCCATGGCACTTTAGCCCATGATGCCAGAGTTAAGATTGAAAAATAGCCGGCTTCCTTCAACAGCCAGCTTTTCATTTTAATTTAAAAATCACAGAGACAGAGAAGATCACGCCTCTGGGCCGGCCGTTGATGACCA
Source organism: uncultured Eubacteriales bacterium (assembly GCA_964526905.1). Classification (GTDB taxonomy): domain Bacteria; phylum Acidobacteriota; class Aminicenantia; order Aminicenantales; family Aminicenantaceae; genus CAZGMN01. Next base: position 129 of record CAZGMN010000178.1, on the reverse strand, counting down.
TCGGCTCATAAACCCATTGGCGGACAGCATCAACAGCTGCCTGGTCAAGGAGAGCAATGGACTTGAGCACCTTCGCACTCTGCACTCTTCCGTAGATGTCGGTTGTCGCTTCAACGATGACCACCCCTT
>CAZGMN010000177.1:0-6695 GCA_964526905.1 uncultured Eubacteriales bacterium | reverse complement strand
ATGATAGAGCAGAGCGTCTGTACTTGCAGGCTATCGCCGGCGGCTATGTCTCTATTTTTCCCAAGAACCTCTCAATTGCTATCGGGAAAGGGATGATAGGGCGCGCGGCGGCCTCAGGGGAGATTCAGATCAGCCGTGATGTCAGCAAGGACCCTTATTTTGTTTTCTTGGCAGATGAGAAAACAAGGTCAGAACTTTCTGTCCCCATCAAGAGCGCTGAGAAGGTCATAGGTGTGCTTGATATTCAGTCTGATGAATTCAATGCTTTCGATGAAACAGATGTTGAGGCCATGGAAACACTCAGCACTCAAATTGCGACAGCTATCGAGAATGCGCACCTCTACGAGAAGGCACAGCAAGAAATCATCGAACGCAAGAGGGCAGAAGAGGCGATTCAAAGAGAAGCGGCCAAACTCTCATCGATGATATCAGGTATGGAAGAAGGAGTGGTCTTTGCTGACCGTGAGGATAGAATATTTGAGGTGAACGGTTATTTCCTCAATATTTTTAACAATGACAAGTCAGAGATGATAGGCAAAACTCTTTGGGATTTTCATTTTGGCATAGAGACCGAAGAGTTAAGAAAACATATAGAAAATTTCAAAGAAAATCCTCATTCCTTGCCCCTTGTTTTTCAGAAACATTTTCGAGGATTGGAAGCTATTCTTCGAGTTCAACCGTTTTACCTGAATGGACGATACGAAGGCCTCATCCTTAACCTGATTGATGTCACCGAGCTTGTAGTGGCCAAGGAAGAAGCTCTGGCCGCAAACAGGTCCAAAAGCGAATTTGTAGCTAACATGAGCCATGAAATTCGAACTCCGATGCACGGAATATTTGGGATGACAGAGCTTGCTCTTGAGACAGAGCTCACGCCTGACCAGCGCCAATACTTGGAGGGAATCAAGATGTCTGCCGAATCCCTGATGAATATCATCAACGACCTGCTTGATTTCTCAAAAATTGAAGCAAAAAAGATTGAGATTGAGTCTGTCAACTTTAATCTCCATGACACAATATTCAACATAGCCTCTTCTTTGGCCGTGCAGGCCCACAAGAAAGAGCTTGAGCTGGCTTGTCATGTTCCCCTGAATGTGTCCGATAGAGTTGTAGGCGACCCAGGGCGCATAAGGCAAGTTCTCATCAATCTCATCGGCAATGCCATCAAGTTCACAGAAAAAGGAGAAGTCGTAGTTTCCGTAGAGGAAGAATCAAAAACAGGAGAGGAAGGTCTCTTCCGCTTTATGGTAAAGGATACAGGAATCGGTATTCCAGAGGCAAAGCAGCGAATAATTTTTGACCCATTTTCTCAAGCTGACAGCTCAACGACAAGGAAATACGGCGGAACCGGTCTGGGTTTAGCCATAGCCTCTCAACTGGCCGGGTTGATGGGCGGCAAGATATGGGTTGAGAGCAAAATTGGAAAGGGGAGCACATTTTACTTTACAGTGCGACTCGGTTTCCAAAAGGATCAGAAGGACGATCTCGTCAGGGCAAAACTCGTGGATTTGCAGGATCTCCCTGTTCTTGTTGTCGACGATAACGCCACCAACCGATTTATCCTCCAGGAGATGCTCACCAATTGGGGCATGAAGCCGGTAGCTGTAGAAAGCGGAGAAAAAGCCTTGAAAGCCATGAAGCAAGCCAAAAACAGAGGCAAGCCTTTTAAGCTAGCCCTTATCGACGCTCAAATGCCTGAGATGGACGGCTTTGCCCTCTCCGAGCTCATCAAAGATAGCTCTGATATTGGCAGACCTGTCATTATGATGTTGACCTCACTCGGGCTTCGCGGAGATGCCACCCGCTGTCGAAAGCTGGGCATTTCAGCTTATTTAGTGAAACCTGTCAAGCAATCTGATCTTCTGGATGCCATAAGACTTGCGCTGGGAACATCTTCTGTAGAAAAAGAGCACGCACTTTTGATTACGAGGCACACTCTGCTCAAACCCCTTCAGCGTTTTCGCATTCTTCTGGCTGAGGATAACGCAATCAATCAAAAGATTGCGGTGCGAATCCTTGAGAAGGCTGGTCACGAAGTCACTGTGGCCAATAACGGTCAGGAAGTGTTATCAGCCCTGGAAAAGAAAAAATTTGACCTTATCCTCATGGATGTTCAGATGCCTGAGATGGATGGTTACCAAGCAACAGCTTTTATTCGGAAAAAAGAGAAAAAAAGCGGAGCTCATATCCCCATCATTGCCATGACTGCTCATGCCATGAAAGGGGACCGTGAGCGCTGTTTGGATTCGGGCATGGATGATTATATCGCCAAGCCCTTGAAGCCAAATGAAATCTTAGAAACAATTGAGCGTTTAATGACGACGATCAAAAAATCTATTGATAAAAATGAGACCTCAAAGAAATAAAATATTCGAGAAGACGCTTAAATTCATATATTTTGATTATTAATAAATCTTTAGCATAGAGAAATTTTATGAATAATTCCAAAATTCCGCTCATCTTAGTTGTGGATGATGATCAGGTGTCTCTGCAATTAACGAAAGGAATATTGTCGAGCAGCGGCTACGATATCGCCACTGCCGCCAGCGGAAGAGATGCCCTCTTTACACTCAGAGAAGTCAAGCCAGACCTCATCTTGCTCGATGTCATGATGCCAGAAATGAACGGTTATGATGTATGTTCCAGATTGAAAGAGGACAAGGAGATTGCCTTTATCCCTGTAATCTTCGTAACTGCCCTTGAGGAGGAACAGGATAAGGCTAAGGCATTCGCCGTAGGAGGTGCTGACTATCTTGTCAAACCGATTAACAGAGAGATGCTTTGTAAGACAGTCAATAAGCATTTGCAAACAAAATCCAATTGGAACAATTTAAAGAGAGAAGTCCCATCATGGGATATTGCTCAAACTTTAAATTTTACTCAATTCAAGGATTTTTTAGGGATGAAGCTAAACCTTCCTTTGAGCAAAAGGGAGAAATTGTCTCGAATCAAGGTTTCTGAAATTTATTCTGCGGCTAAAAATTTTAATCTTAGCGCTGCGGAGATTGTCCAGTACATAGCCCAATTTTCTGGAATGAATTATCTTCCTGCAATAAATCCGGCGAGCATTCAGCTGGGAAAGTTGCCCACACCCTTTTGTCAGAAAAACAACATTGTTCCCATAAAAGACGAATCCGGAAGGGATGTCTTCATCTTAAGCAATCCTTTTGACTGGGAACTCCTCGATTTATTAAAGACTTCCTTTAAAGACCAGCCCTATCACTTAGCCGTTACGAATCCCAGCACGATTTCTTCTCTCTTCATTGATGAAGGATTAGAAAAAGTTCTTGGTGAAGAAGATAAAGAAATGGAAGAGCAACTTATGATGTCTTCTGCCCAGACCTCTGAACAAGAGATTGCCAAGCACCCGATTATATCCATAGCGAACAGTATGCTAAGTTCAGCTGTAGCTGAAAGAGCCAGTGATATCCATATCGAGCCTAAAGAAGAGCAAAATGTTATCCGCTTCAGAGTTGATGGAGATTTGAACGAAATGTTCTCTATAAAAAAGAGAACAGGGGCTATGCTCATCTCCAGGCTCAAAGTGCTTGCTAATATGGATATAGCTGAGAAACGGAAACCGCAAGATGGAGCCTTCACAGCCGTCGTAGACAATAAAACATATATTTTGAGATTGGCCACGACTTCTACCATTCATGGGGAAAGCCTTATCATAAGATTACTGAATGCCTACGAAAAGCCAAAAGGTCTTGAGCAGCTCGGCATGACAACTGACCAGTCCAGAATCCTGACTAATTTGGCTAATCGAAATCAAGGGCTCATCCTCGTCGTCGGGCCTACTGGGTCAGGAAAAACCACAACGATTTACAGCATTCTCAACAAGATAGACTATAAAAGCCGAAGTATCGTTTCCGTTGAAGACCCCGTGGAATACCGTATTCCTTTTATCAACCAGGAACAGGTAAAGGAAAAGGGCAAAGTCACCTTTGAAGCCCTTCTTAAGTCGGTGGTGAGACAAGACCCAGACATACTGTTTCTAGGCGAGATCAGGGATAATTATTCTGCTACAACAGTTATGAATTTTGCGAGCACAGGTCATTTGAGCGTCAGTACTCTCCATACGACCAATGCGACAACTGCGATTTTCCGTCTTGAGCGTTTAGAGATTGATAGAGGAACAATGGCAGATTCCTTCATAGGAATTGTCGCCCAAAGACTGCTGAAGAAGCTCTGCCCACATTGCAGGGAAATAGTGCCAATATCCGAAGAGGAGACGAAGATGCTTTCGTCATTCATAACCGAAATTCCCCAAAAAGTCGCACACCCTGTCGGGTGTCTTAAGTGTAATAACACCGGCTATTATGGGCGTGAAGGCGTCTATGAGATTATAAATTTTGACCCAGAATTATCTGAAATGGTCCGTTCCAATGTTCCAATCTCAGAAATGAGATCTTTTGCTTATAAAAGAGGGGATTACTTGATCAGTCACCATGCGCTTGAAAAATTAAAAAATTTTGTTTTTCCTCCAAAGGATGTTTATGAAAGGATCTTGGTAGAAGAAGTCGGCCTTCAGAAACTTACCCCTAAGACCATCGTCCCCGGAATGCCACCTGGTCAAGAAAAGAGAAAAGAAAAGAGGCGAATTCTCGTTGTTGAAGATGATGTTGTTACCAGGACTCTCTTAGCCAAGATCTTAGAAAGCGAAGGCTATACACCGATGCTGGCAAAAGATGGGATAGATGCCCTGTTGCACATGGAAAAGAGTGACTATGACCTCATTCTTTCTGATGTGGATATGCCCAACTTAGATGGTTTTAAAGTGCTTGAGATGAAGGATCAAATGGGAATCAAGACTCCTGTGATATTTTTGACTTCCAAGAGTGATCCTGAGGATGAGAGAAGGGGATTTGAACTGGGGGCAATGGATTATATCAAGAAGCCTATTCAGAGAGAGATATTATTGTTAAGGATTAAAAAAGTGGTCGAAAAATAGAAAGGGGGCAAGGTAAGAATGGCCGAAGAACCAAATTTGAATCAAATAATTTGTAAAAAATGCGAAAAGCCTTTCAAGAAGAGCGAAGAGGGTTCTGATGATGAAGCATCGCTCTGCCCTCGCTGTGTCATCGAGCTTGCAGAGCAACAAATTGCTGAAGAGGTGAAAATACCCGAGTCGCGGAGAATTGGTCTGCGAAAAGCATGGGCAGTCCTTCGTTTGATCATTCTTGTAGCATCGATTTGTATTACCGGCATTCAGGCTCCAAATCTGGGTTCTGCCATAAGCAAGCAAAAACCTATCAGAAATGGTGTATATAAGACAGATGGCAAGGCTGACAAATGCATCAAGAATCTTTGGCATATTTCCAGTTTACTGCAGGAAGGCAGATTGCCTGAGAAGAATATAGTATGTCCTCTCAGCAAGAAACCTTATGTAATAAGAGATTTAGGTGGAGATATAGTCGTTGTCTGCCCCAATCCGGAACTTCACGGTTTCAAAGAGATTCGGGTCGCTAAATCATCTCCTTGTCCCAAGGTGACAAAATGAAAAAATATAAAAATAATAATAAAGGATTCAATTTAATAGAACTCATGGTCGCTATTGCTGTTTTTGGGGTTTTAGTTACGTCCCTTGTCCCTATATTTATAACATCTCTGAGAAAGTCACAATCAGTCCAGTGTTTGTTGACAAGGCGACAAGTGGAAGAGGCCGTTACTCTTTTTTACAATGATCATCCTCTTCTCTCAATGCCAACTATAGCTGAACTCGCTAGCTGGGGATATATTAACGGATGGCCTTACTGCTCAGCTGGCGGAGAGTATGTATGGATTGTGAAAGATACCACTAATCCACGATTGGGGTGTTCAATTCATTTCTGGGAAGAAGAGCAAAAAGAGGAATCCTCGGAGGAGAAACCTCCTGGAGAAGAGTCGCCTTCCAAGGAAAAAGAGCAGTCTAAAAAAGAGAAGTCAAAAGAGAAAGATAAATCTCAAAAAGAAGAGAAGGCTTCGGGAAAAAGCAAAAAATAACTCAGTCTTGGTCAGGGGCTGGGTCCGGTGATTCTGGTTGACTGGCATCTCAGGCTGTGAATGCGAAAGATATTTGAAAACAAACGGGGATGATTGACATTCTCTTAAATGCAAAGAGCTCTTTAAAAGAATTGGCTGAGTTTTCGTCTGGGCAAAAAGCCAAAGAAATGCTGATTAAATCATAAAAAAAGGAGAAAAAATGGCTGAAAAAAAAGATGTTGGCAAAAATGATTATCCTATTGACTTTCCCTCAGCGCTGGAAAGAACTGGTGGAGATGAGTCCTTCCTTGAAGAGCTCCTGAATTTATATTTCGAAGATTTTATAGAGAAATACAATCAACTCCAGAAGGCCGTTGAGGAAAAAAAGTTTAATCTGATTCAGGAACTTGGCCATAGTCTTAAGGGTTCGTCTGCCAATTTGAGTCTGATTTTTCTTCAAGAAGCTTCCTTTCAAATGGAGAAGGCCGGAAGAGAAAAAAATATTGAGAAGGCAAGAGGAGCTTTAGCTTTGTTACAAAAAGAATTCAAGATATTACAGGACTTCTTATCAAAGAGGAAAAATCAAAGCCAAAAATAAAATTAAGCGCCGTGCTATTTCTTCACGATTGAGGTCTTCATTACGCTCTGAGCTTGAGCCTGAGATTCGGTGGCCTTGATTTCCAGCTCATAGTCTCCTGGCTGAAGCTCGGGCAAGTCGATCTCGAGCACGA
>CAZGMN010000176.1:0-6759 GCA_964526905.1 uncultured Eubacteriales bacterium | reverse complement strand
TTCCAACACCGAAAAAAGATCACAAAAACGAAGATGCTTAGACGATAACTAAAAATATTTCATTTAAAAAAGTTTTTGGTTATACTTAATTTTTAAATTAAAAAGAGGAGAGTGAAGATGAAAAAAGGATTTTGGACAAATCTCGTTCTGGTTATCGGATTTATTCTTACCCTGCTTTTCCCCCTCAGCCTGATTTCTCAGGCTGACGAGGGGATGTGGACTTTCGACAATCCGCCTCTCAAACAGCTTAAAGAGCGCTACGGCTTCACGCCGACGAAGGAGTGGCTCGACCACATCCGCCTCTCCAGCCTGCGCTTCATGGACGGCGGCTCCGGGTCGTTCATCAGTCCCAAAGGATTGGTGCTGACCAATCACCATGTGGCTATGGGACAGCTCCAGAAAATGTCCACAGCCGAAAGAGATTATGTGGCCACAGGATTTTATGCCCGCACCCTCGAAGAAGAAATGAAATGTCCAGACCTGGAGATCAATGTCCTGGTCTCCATGGAAGATGTCACCGCCAGAGTGAAGGCGGCCATCAAAGAAGGAATGAGCGATGCCGATGCGCTCAAAGCCCGGCGGGCAGAAATCGCCAAAATAGAAAAGGAGAGTCTGGATAAAACAGGTCTCCGTTCCAACGTGGTCGACCTTTACTATGGAGGAGAATATTGGCTTTACCGTTACAAAAAGTATACAGATGTCCGGCTGGTCATGGCTCCGGAGCGGCAGGCCGCCTATTTTGGCGGGGATTACGACAACTTCACCTATCCTCGTTATGACCTCGATATGGCCTTCTTCCGGGCATATGAAAACGGCAAGCCCATAGAATCCCAGAATTATCTCCGCTGGAATCCCCAGGGGCTTAAGGAAGGAGACCTCGTCTTTGTTTCCGGAAATCCCGGCTCTACAGACCGCCTTTATACCTATGCTCAACTGGAATACCAGCGGGATGTCTATTATCCGCTGATCCTGAAATACATCGACCGCTATCTCAAGGTTCTGCACGAGTATGCCGCAAAAGGCCCTGAGCAGCAGCGCCGCTCCCTTGGCCGGATTTTTGGACTGGAAAACAGCAAGAAGGCTCTGAGCGGAGAATACCAAGGCCTCCTGGACAAGGAGTTGATGTCCAGACGCAAGAAAGGCGAAGATGATTTCCGGAAGATGGTCGCCTCCAACTCTGAATGGCAGAAAGCATACGGGACTGCCTGGGAGGCCATCGCCCAGGTCCTTGAGAAAAGCCGAGAGACGTTCAAGCAGCGGTTCTACCGCCGCCTCATCAGCAGCTATACGGGAATCGCTGGTGCCATCGTCCGCTATGTCAGCGAGGTCAAGAAGCCGGATTCCGAAAGGCTCCCTGGCTATCATGAGTCCGAGCTCGAAGAGCTGCGTTACAACCTCTTCTCGCCGGCTCCCATCTACGAGGATATGGAGGAGGTTCTTCTGGCCGCCGGCTTGAAATGGGCTCTTGAAGAGCTGGGAAGTAACGACCAATATCTCAAAATCGCCCTGGCTGGTGATTCGCCTGAAAACGTCGCAAGAAAAATTGTGAGCGGCAGCAAGCTTGACGACGTGAAGGTCCGCAAGGCCCTGATCGAAGGAGGAGAAAAGGCTGTCCAAAAATCAGACGACCCTGCAATCGTCATGATGAGAATGCTCGACCCGATGATGCGGGAGAGCGAGAAATGGGTCAGGGATAACATCGAGAGCGTTCTTACTTCTGCCGCAGAAAAGCTCGCCAAGGCCCGCTTCGCCGCCTACGGAAAAACCATTTATCCCGACGCCACCTTCACTCTGCGCCTTTCCTACGGCGGAGCCATCGGCTACGCCATGAACGGCACTATCGCACCTTACAGAACCACTCTATATGGATTGTATGACCGCGCCACGAGCTTTGACAATAAAGGGGATTTTGTCCTTCCCCAGAGGTTCTGGGACCGCAAGGATAAGCTTGACTTTTCGACGCCCGTGAATTTCGTCAGCACCTGCGATATCATCGGCGGAAATTCAGGCTCTCCGGTAGTGAATAAAGAGGGCGAGCTTGTGGGGTTGATCTTTGACGGGAATATCGAAAGTCTGGTTGGCCGCTTCGTCTACGACGAGGCTAAAGGCCGGGCTGTCGCAGTGCACTGTGCCTATATGCTCGAAGGCCTGAGCAAGCTCTACGACGCGAAGGACTTGGCCGAAGAAATCATGGCCAAAGACCGCAAGCAATAAAGGGATAAAAAACCGTTTAAATTTCGTTGCTGAGGGCTATTTCCAGTAGCTCGAGACGAACCTCTCCACTTCAGGAATCCCGCCCTGGAAGATGAGATAGCCGTTATCAGGCTCGCGCTCGGTAATCTCGCCAGCCACAGGCGTGAGCATAATTTTTTTGACTTCTTCCAGACTGCTCGTCTGACCCAGCGCCCAGCCGAGCTTCATGTAGGCGACCTCAGGAAGCATGTTGCCAGCCGGCACAACGCCCAGCTCCATGATGTCGCGGCCGGTGTCATAGACAAACATCTGAACATAGCCCCACAGAGTCTGCACCGTCATATACACGGCAATGCCTTTCTCGTTGGCCCGCCGCAGTGCCGGATAGAGAGGCTTGTTGACGTGGCCAAGCCCGGTTCCGGCAATCACGATGCCTTTATAGCCGTTGTCAATCAGCGACTCGATGATGTCAGGCTTCATATTGGGATAATAATAGACAATGGATACCTTCTCTTCAAAAGCGGTGTTGACCTTGACGTTTTTGTCGCTCCTCCTTCGCTTGTAGTCATCACGGAGAGGAATGATTTTCTCCCTGCTCACCATGGCGATCGGAATATCCCCTATTGTCCTGAAGGTCGAGCGGTAGGAGGAGTGCATCTTGCGCACCCGCGTGCCGCGGTGGAGCAGGTCGTACTGGTCGCTGGTCGGGCCAAACATGCAGACCATGACCTCGGCGATATCGCTTTCAGCCGCGGTCTTGGTCGAGTTAATGAGGTTAAGAGCCGCATCAGACGATGGCCGATCACTCGAGCGCTGCGAGCCGACCATGACAATCGGCACAGGCGAACCCTGGACCATGAAAGAGAGGATTGCGGCCGTGTGGTGCATGGTGTCTGTGCCATGGCCGATGACAATCCCCTGGACGCCTTTCTCGATCTCTTTGCCTATGGCTCTGGCCGTTCCCACCCACTGCTCCGGCCCCATGTTCTCGCTGAACACGCCGTAGAGCTTCTCTGTCTCAAGGTTGCAGATATCAGCCAGCTCAGGAACAGAGCCGTAGAGCTCGCCTGGCGTGAAGGCCGGAATCACAGCTCCTGTCCGGTAATCCAAGCGGCTGGCGATGGTGCCGCCAGTGCCGAAAAGCTTGACTCGAGGCTTCTTCGGGTCATAAGGAAATTCCTTCTCCGGTATTTTGTAATGTGCTTCTTTGTAGCCAATTTCTTTGATTTCCGTGACTGTGCCCACAGTGATACCAACGTTATAGCCATTTCGCAGCTTGAGGACGATGTGTCTTTCATCCTCGGTCTCAGAGCGAGGGAGGATGATTCCGGTGAACCTGCCCCGCGTGGTTGTCACTTCGGCATCGCTCCAGACACGGACGCCGTGCGCTTTGAGAAGGGATAGAGCTTCCCCTCGATAGCCTTTATAAATATCGTTCATTGTCTTTCCCCTCTATTGACGATTTTAATCTTATTGAGTTTCTCCCAAAGCCCTGCTTAGGAATGAGGCGGCTTTTTCTCCAGATACTTTCCCCCTAATGCCCTTCATCAGCACTCCCATCAAATAACGGAATTTCTTGTCATGGTCTTTAGGCTGGAGGTCTATGCGCTCTCTAATTGTTTTCTGAATCAGGCCTTGAAGCTCATCATCGCTGAGCTTATAGATTTTCAAGCTCTTGATGGCTTCTGCCGGCTCTTTGTTATCGACAGACATAATCTTAAGAATCTCCAGAAAAGCTTCTCTGGCGAATTCGCCTCCGCTGTAAAGCCTCAACAAATCCAGCAAAGATTCATCGCGGAGATGAGAAACTGGGAGCCCTTTCCTTTGCAGATGTTTCAGCATCTGGCTGAGAACTACAGCAGCAACGGTTGGCTTGATCGGAAAAGCCTCGACAGCTCGCTGAAAAAGATTGACGTGCTCGTCAGCCAGCAGCTCCAAGATAATTTCCCGAGGAAGGCCAAGCTTTTTGTAATATTCTCGGCGCTCCCATGGCGTAATGGGAAGTCGGTTCTTAGTTTTCTCAATTCGTTCCTCTGCAAGAGGCACAGGAGGCATATCTGTATCAGGATACATCCTGTTTGGCCCTGGCAAAATTCTCTCAAATCCGTTGATTCCTGAAGGGAAGGCCTGACGTGTTTCGCTGGGAACACCTTCTGTCGCTTCTGTGGCCCTGATGATAATCTCGGCCACAGCTGTTTCAGAATCCCTATCATCCCCCCAGGCCAGAACTATGACATCATTCTTTTTGCTCTCCAGGGCTGAGGCGACCTTCCTCCATTCTGCCGAAGAGAGTGGGTTATCCTTCATCTCGCTGTGGATAATGTTGGGAAGCTCATCGAGGCAGGCGATGACCCGCACTCTGTCTGAGATCTCGCTGGCCAGGTCTCTTCCCGGTTGAAGTGGGAAAGTCAGGAGGCCTTTGTAATCCGAAAGCCCAACAGCCATGATGCGCCATCCTCTTTCCAGAGCGCGGCGAATCGGCGGGAATGAAGTTTCTTTCAGAAGGTCTGTGACCTCAGCCGAGCATGATCTGAGAGTATCTCTTTTAATTCCTCGCTTATGCAGCTCAGTTCTCAGCTCGAGGAGATTGTATTGCCTCAGGGCTTCGAAATGCGTCAGCCTTGGAATATAAGGAATCTTGTGCACGCCCTTGATCTCAGCTCGTGTCCCGCCTTCGACACTGACATTGACATCCTGGCGTGCTCTGCCGATTCCTGTCCTGACTTTGCCAGTGCAGCGCGCCAGCTCTCTGAGGAGCTCTACGACCTCGGCCACTTCCCAGGGCGCTTGCATATCAGGATAAGTAACAATCTCGGTCAAGGGGATGCTTAACCTGTCGGTTTTAAAGGTTCTTCTATGCCCGATATCGCTGACCTGGCGGCAGGCATCCTCTTCAAGGCCCAACTGCCGGATGTTAATTCTTCGCTCCTTATAGGGAATCCAGCCGTCAGTGCCGAGGATGGTCGTGCGCTGAAAACCTGCAGGGATGCTTCCGTCGAGATATTGCTTACGCGAGATGTGGAGCTCGCCGACGATGTTGCATTTGAGGAGCAGTGCGACCTCAAGGGCAATGTCGAGGGCCTCCTGATTGAGTTCGAAAGGAGGAGTATCATCCATCTCGTAGGTGCAGACATTATTCCTGTTGAGCTGATAAACAATCTCCTTGCGGGTCTTGAATTCCATGATCGCAGTCCCATCATATTCTCCAAGCTCGGAGAGCGTGGGCCGCATGTGGCGCAGCACTTCGGCATGATAATCCTCATAGTACTCACCTGCAGGGCAGCGACAAAAGAGCTTCTTCTGGGTTTTCAACTGTTGATGGATTTCAACGCCGGATTTGAAGCCTATCTTGCGATAGTCTTTTTCTTTAAGCTCACCGTAATTAAAAATTTTAGGCATGAATCAAAATCAATTGGATGTGAATTAAACTTTATACCACATCAAAAACCAATCCTTCAAGCTCCAAAAAGAATTCAGCTATTTGAGGCAAGCTATTTTAAGATGAGATATGATTGGATTGGCCGATTAAGGAATAAAGACAACAAGCGCAGATTCGACTTTGAGCCTCGGCACTTATTTAAAAATTATGGCCTCAATCCAGGTCGGAAGCCTGTCGTGGACTTTAGAGGAATAGTTTATTTTTTTGGCTCCATAACGGCGCGCAATAAGTTCTCCAAGTCAACCTTTTCCTGCGTCGCTTTTGCCTTCCAGCCTGGATTGAGGCGGTCCAAGAGACGTGCTTGGGCCATGCCGCTTAAATAAAACCGAAGGTCTCCGCTCTGCTGGCCTAAAGAGCCCTCTAACCGGATAAAATCCCCCTGCAAATAAAAAGGGAGGCCTGGCCCAAAGCGTATAGAAGCTGATTCTTTGGCGCTTGATGCGGCTAATTCATAAAACTTAATCTGCACGTATTCCGCAAGCCCTTCCAGCCATTCCAGTTCGACTTCATAAGTAACAAGGTCAGGGCTGAGGGTGGCCTGCTCGCGACGAGCATCGCGGATATTCAAGAATTTTTGAGCCAAGCTGCGCACCTCGGTATCGTCCTTCGCCCTTAACGCTTCGGCAAGCGTTTTTCCTTCGCTATTCCAGGCCGTGGCAAAGTCGCTATCCTTATAGGGATAGCGTCCCTCAGAAGCATAGACAGCCGTTGCTCTAGCGAAGCGCGCAGGAACGAGATTAGCTTGATAAGCATGGAATACTTCATGGATAAGCCCAACAATGTGAAAGTCCGCTGTAATCTTAAGCGGGCTTTTGCTGTTCCACCAGTCAAGAGTCCCTATACGGCCAGCCCAACGCGTCCCGATTGATACGGCAAAAGACTGTGGATTTTTGCCAGCACGGCGGTAATATGGCCGTCCCATAAAATTATCTTCTTTGACGACCTCCCAAGAGTCTGCTGGATTCTCTTCTCCAACGAGAAATTCATAACTATCGTTATAGAGAATAATGGGAATCGCGGACCTGCCAAAGCCAGGCCAAACTTGGTCACCAAATTCAGCCTTCAGCCTTAACGCCTCGGCAAGCTCTGCTTTGTCTGCAGCGCTCAGCACAGGCTGTTTTTGGACT
>CAZGMN010000175.1:0-6773 GCA_964526905.1 uncultured Eubacteriales bacterium | reverse complement strand
ATCATCTGGCTGAACTCTTCAGGAAGCTGAGCGTTGAACCTCCTCGGATTTGGAGGAAGATCTGTCTTGTGTTTCAAGGCGATGCTCAATGATGTGTCTCCTTCAAAGGGAAGCCTTCCAGAGAGCATCTCAAAAAGAATAACTCCTAAAGAATAAATGTCCGAGCGCTGGTCTGCCTCTTTCCCTTCAACCTGCTCAGGAGACATGTATTCAGGAGTCCCGATCATTATTTTTGCTCCTGTTGTCCCTTTGGCTTCAAGGGAACGAGCCACACCGAAATCCATAATTCGCACGTTTCCTCTTTTATCGACCATGATATTGCTGGATTTTAAATCGCGATGAATGATTCCCAACTGGTGCGCCTCAGCCAGCCCCTGACAAATCTGTTTAGCTATCGAAATTGCCCTGCCTGCACTCAACTGCCCTGTCATTCTAATCATGCTTTTTAAATCCTCACCAGGCACATATTCCATGATAATGTATGGAGTTTCCTCTTCTTCATTGAAATCATACATGCGGCAGACATTCTTGTGGCTTATCTTACGGGCAAATTTCAACTCGTTCTTGAAGCGCTCAATCGTTTTCACATTGGAAGCAATCTCAGGAGCCAAAAGTTTTAAGGCCACTTCTTCATTTATCTTTTTATCCACGACTCTGTAGACTCTACCCATGCCTCCCTTTCCCAACTCCTCGATGATTTCATATCGGTCAGAAAGAGTGCTTCCCCGGGTCAATTCTTTGGGCGGAGTCTTAAGAGTCTTAGTCTTAGGAGAACGAGTTTCTTCTAAAGGAGTCAGTTTTGTTCCGCACTTGCTGCAGAAAGTGCTGTCAGAGGGATTGTCAACATGGCAATTTGGGCATTCCATGAAACTTTTTTCCTTCCGCTTATTTGCCAAAAAGATTAACAATTATTGAGAAAATAGTCAAATGGATTATGAATCACGGCTTGAGGATGAGCTTTCCGTATCCATTCAGTTTCTTCTTTGAGCCTGCTTTCCTCATCATGGACCAAAGAGTGGCGGTATTGCTGGAGATGACAGGGACACCAAGTTCTCTTTCGAGATTGTCAATAACTTCGATTGTCCTGAAGTTGGTGCAGCTGATGAAAATGCCCTGAGTCTCAGGCAAATAGACTTCTTTGGCCAGGTCAGAGGCGATGCTCGGGTCTTGCAACCCAACCTGCCTGTTGTCCACCAAATTCAGGCCTTTAATTTTTAAGACATTGATTTCGTCTTGTTCCAAGAATTTCTTCTCAAGGATGTTTATTTCTTCTATATAGGGAGTGCCGACGCAGACTTTATTTATCCGCAGCTTTTTCAAAGCCTCAATCACCGCTCCGGCTGTTACCACGACAGGAATTCCAGTCTTCTCAGCTATTCGTTTTTCAAGTTGGAGAGCATGACCTTTTCCCTTAAAAAGACTTCCGGATGTGCAGCCATAGCCTATGACATCGACTCCTGCATCAGCAAGATGAACCGCTTCTTGAAGAACATCCTCCTCCATCTCCTCCAGCTCACCGACAATGATTCTTTGAAGCCTCATCCTTGCTGTATGAACTGATGCCCATTCCCCAGCCATCCTCCAGAACTCAGTCTCCATGGTCGTGTTGGAAGAGGGAATGAGCAATCCAAGTTTCATGCTATCTCCTGCTTTTATTTACCAGAAATTTGCTAAAATCTTAGCCTCAGCCCTGAAAGAAGTCAACAATCCAACGGATATATCTTTTGCAATTTTGGCGAAAATGGAGTAATGAAAAAAGAGATGAGAGCCATCGCCTGAAGCAGGAGGTTTGAATAATGGCAAAAATATACTATGTCGGAGATTGGGCGGTAATGACCGGTCCTGTCTATTCCGAAACTCCTTTCTACCATGCTCCCAAGGGCCTTGATATCTTCAATTACGGAAAGTGGCTCAAAGAAGCCCTGGAATCAACCACGGAGCACAGCGTAAAATCTATCCCCGCCTGGGATTTCTACAACAAACTCGGGCCTGGTGACTACGAAGCTGTGCTCGACGAATACGACGTCCTGATCTTCAGCGATATCGACGCCAAGCTTTTCCAGTTGGCGCCTAGCTTCTTCGACCGGGAGAAATTCGGGAAAAAGGTCTTGACTTTTCCAGACCGCATCCGCCTGACCATGGAGGCAGTCAGGGGCGGAAAAGGCGCCATGTTCCTTGGCGGATGGTACTCCTTCAGTGGAGAGCTGGGAAGAGGCGGCTGGGGCCGGACTCAGCTCAAGGAAATCCTGCCAGTCCGCTGCCTTGAAGTTGAAGACCTGGTCGAAAGCACAGAAGGTTTTGCTGCGATAGCGACTGAGGCGGGAAAGAGAATATTCAAAAATATTGACTTTAAGACTATGCCGCCCCTTTTAGGATACAACAAAACACTTCCTCTGGCTGAGGGCGAAATTCTTTTAAAAGTCAGAGAAACAGGCGACCCACTCCTTGCTGTCCGAAGTTGCGGCAAGGGCCGCGTCATCGCCTTCACTTCTGACCCGGCTCCACACTGGGGATGCAACTTTGTCTTTTGGAACCAATATAACGACTTCTGGCTGAACTGCCTCTCCTGGGTGTGCGGGAAAATGGGCTAGCTGCCGAAAAAGCTCAGCTTAAAAAATTATTTTGCTGTTAGCGACAGAAACAGGAAATCATTAGGTCCGATCCTCATCCCTATCGTAGTTAGACTCTTTCCAACCTTCTCTGCAAGCAAACGACCTGTTCTCAAGTCAAACAGCCTATAAAGTTTATCCGGAGCTAAATGCAGCGGACTGACCTTTACTTCCACCGCCTCATCACGATAATTAACAATTGCCAGTCGATATTCTCCTTCAAAAAAAGATATGGCAAGGTCCATGTCCTCGTTAGCACCGATGACGTCGAACGCCCTCTTCACACCCCTTTGAGCAAGAGCGAAGTCAATAATATCTTTGGCAAGCGCAGGCGCAATCCTGGCCATGTCTGTGACACTCACAGGAAGAGTCATGACTGCGCCTTTCCCAAAATTGTTGATGAGCACCGCAGCCGAGCCGTCCTCAAAGGAGGCTAAGGCTCTGCCAGTTGTCGGAACCCAAGAGGAAAAATTTGTTGATTTAAAAACAAATTTTTCTCCTTGCTTGAGGCAGCGGCCAATTGCCTCTTTGACTTCAATCCGATAATGGCTCGCCGCTTTATTCTCTTTTCCCCCGCACAATTCAGCCCGGTCAAAACGGTCTCCATAGGGAATGAGCGGCCCGAATAAAACAGCCACTCCTCCCCTTTCGACAAACTCTTTGAGCAAAAGGCTGTCCGTATCCTGCATCCCAGAAATATCTGGCAAGATGAGGACATAATTTTTGTCGAGCAGAAACTTGAGCTGCTCATTGTTCAAGCCCATGGGATAGTAAGGAAGGGTCTCTTCTCCTTGAGGTGGGATAAAAGGGATGACATCTGCTGCCATACCAAGCCGGCGGAAGCCATCAAGGGCAGGAAGATAGCAGTCTGTCCAGCGGTCACACCACCAGTCACTGTAAGGAATGTAGAGTGCGAGATGGCTCGATTCCCGGGCCACTGATGAAGCGAGCAATTCATAAGCCTTTAGCCCATCAGCCACGGCCGTCGCGGAGTTTTTCGCTTCAGGAATTTTCTTGGATAAGTTATGGATATTGTAGTGATAGGTGAAAAAGAAGATTCCGTCAGGACCGTAGCAGGTCGCCGCGCTCAGAATCTGCCCGTAGATATCCTCATAGCCTGCCAGATAGGAATGGGCATAGCTTTTCTCCAGATAGCCGAAGAGCTCGACGTGGGAGAGGCTGATTTTGTTCCTGATGAGCGTCGCTCCTGAGGAGAGAGAAGAGAAATCCTTTGTCCTTCTTAAAGGAAAACATCTTCTGTTATCCGGCCGATAAGAAGCCATGACCGCCCCTTGGTAGATAACGATATCAAGGCTGTCGATGGCGGCAAGATACCCTGCCAGCAGCGGGTCGTCGATATAAGGGGCACAGGCGGTCAAAATTCCCTTGTCCAGAGCCTTTGCTGTGTCTGAAAACTCTCTCACCTGAGAAGCAAGATATGTCCCGCTCCCTTCCTGGTAATTATAAAATCCAAGCAGCGAAGGATGGTGGCCGTAGAGCTGCCACAGTTCTTTTAAAATCGACTTGGTGCTTTCCATCCGCTCGGAATAAGGCATCTTTTGAGTCATATTCCAGGCAACAGAGATAAGAGAAGGAAGCCCAAACTTGTCAGCCAAGTCCAGGGTGAGCCCGACTCTATCATCGGCAGAGCCCAAAGCTGCTGACTTATTGCATATTCTCGACGGATACCAAGCCTTTTCTGATATGATATCGTGAATAATCAGCATGTTTCCGCTCATCTTCAAGAAGCTATTCAAATAATCAGCGATATCTTGCTTTGTATTCTCCTTTGAAACGGCGCTGACTATATAGAAATCACCGATAACCTTCCCCACCAAAAAGCTTGCCTTTCCAATGGCAGTGGAGGAGCCAGAAACCGCTCTGACGGTTATGCCGTAAAATCCTTCAGTCGCGTTCTGGCTGAGTCTGAGCTCTGCCTGGTAGAGTCCTTTCGCCTTATCTTTGACCTTTAACTCAAAGTCTTTTGCTCCTTCTCTGGGGACAAAAAGCTCAGCGCTGACCTTCAAACTTGACGAGGCTTTTTTGGCTTTGATTTCTGCCGAGATTAGAATCAGCTCTCCTGGCTTTGCTCTAAATTTATCTGTAAAAACCTCAACTTGAAGAGGCTTACTCTCTCTCCCCTTCTCAGATGTGGAGCTCTGGCAGGCGCAGGTCAGAAAGATAAAAATTCCGGATAATGCTGTTAGAAAAACCGTTAGCTTGAACAAGGATGTTTTATTAAGATTTGTATTTCTCATTATCCTCTCTCTTTTCAGTAAGGATTTTCTTCTAAGCCGTATGAGTAAAGAATAGGCGAAGATCCGTTAAGAAGGTCCATTCCGAATGAGACCTTTTTTTCCTTCTCTATTTTTTTATCGGCGACGAAAGTTAGGAAATCAATTCTCTAAATCCACTTCTTTCTCTTGAAATAGAAGATCATTAAAATTGCAACGCCAATCATGATTACCCAGAGCAAAAGATAACCCCAGCGCCATCCAAGCTCGGGCATGAACTTAAAATTCATCCCATAAACACCGGCAAGAAAGGTCAGGGGAATAAAGATAGTGGCGATAATCGTTAAGACCTTCATTATTTCGTTCATCTTGTTGCTGATGCTCGAGAGATAGGTCTCAAGCATCCCGGCGAGCATATCTCGATATGTCTCCACCGCATCCATGACCTGAATGGTATGGTCATAGACATCCCGGAGGTAGATCTCTGTCGATTTCTGTATGAGCGAACTTTCGCCTCTTACCAGGCAAGCGATAATCTCTCTTAAGGGCCAGATCGATTTACGGAGAAAGATCATCTCTCTTCTCAATCTGTGAATCTCTTCAAGAATCTTGGGCTCGGGTCTTGTCACCAATTCATCTTCAAGGTCTTCAACCCTTTCCCCCAGCTTCTCCAGAATGACAAAATAATTGTCAACAATCGCATCGAGCAGCGAATAGGCAAGATAATCAGCACCCAACTTTCGAGTTCTTCCCTTCCCGTTTTGTATTCTCTCTCTGATAAGATTGAAGAGATCACTCTTCTCCTCCTGGAAGGAGATGAGGAAGTTAGCCCCCAGAATGAGACTGACCTGCTCTGCCTTTATCCACTTTTTATCTTCATCATAGAAAAACATCTTTAAGACAACAAAGATATAATTCCCAAAATCCTCCATTTTGATGCGCTGGTCTGTGTTGACGATGTCTTCGATGACGAGAGGGTGCAAGTCAAAATTTTTCCCAATTTTCTCAACCGCCTCAACCTCGTGGATTCCAACAATGTCAATCCAGGTCATAGTTGCTTTCTCTTTTGAGGGCAAAATTTCTTCGATCGATTTGACCTCCCTTTCCAGAAATTGTGTCTCGTCGTAATCAACGACAGAAATTTTGACCTTTTCAATCTTCTTCTCGCCGATATAAACCGGGCTTCCAGGCGGAAGGCCGACTTTTCTTATCCTTTTCTTGATAACCTTTTGCTTCATATCTCACCTCGCAGAAGATGAATAGGCAGAGAATGAATCCTGCATTTTAATTCGATGCCTTAATCTTACTGAAGACAGAAAATCATATCAATAAGAAAAAATACGACCATTTTACTTCTCTAGATAGAGAGGGAATTGTCAACGAGAAATGCTCTGAATAGTTTCAATTCTTTTTAGGCGGGCTAAAAGAAAAGCCAGCTTCTTTGGCAAAGCCTAGTTTCAATCCCTCATAGGTAGGCTAAAAAAAATTAAATAATCAATTACACGCTTAGGAAAATACGTGTTTCAATCCCTCATAGGTAGGCTAAAAAATTGAGCTGGAAAAGCGAACAGGAGATTGAATCTCTTGTTTCAATCCCTCATAGGTAGGCTAAAAAAATAAGTGAAGTTCAAGCCATGGCACAAAGAAAAAACTGTTTCAATCCCTCATAGGTAGGCTAAAAAACCATATTCAAGAGGCTGAATTCGAGTTTCTGATTCTCGTTTCAATCCCTCATAGGTAGGCTAAAAAACGAAAGTCAAGAAGAAGTAAAAGAAATCTTTATGACTTGTTTCAATCCCTCATAGGTAGGCTAAAAAAGAGGTCATAAAACCCCCGACTAACTGCTATTGCACTGTTTCAATCCCTCATAGGTAGGCTAAAAAACGTCACTTTTGGCTTTGCTTGAACCTGTGATAGAACGTTTCAATCC
>CAZGMN010000174.1:0-6791 GCA_964526905.1 uncultured Eubacteriales bacterium | reverse complement strand
AAGCAGGCTATAATTTCATCGGCATCAGAACATACAAATAATTGACGTCTTCTCCGGTCTCTGGCCTCATCAAGACCGAACTGTTTGTATCTTTGAGCTCAATCTTGACTTTTTCTCCCCTTACTGTTGAAAGAAAATCAATAAGATATTGAGAATTAAACCCTATTTCTATATCCTCTCCCCTATAGTCGATGTCAACTTTATCTTTTGCTTCCCCTATCTCCGGGTTAGATGAAAAAAGCCTCATTTCATTTTTAGAAATAAAGAACTTTATTCCTTTTGACCTTTCTGTTGAAAAAATCGATACTCTTCTTATCGCCTCTGTCATCTCGCTTTTTGAAACAATAATGATGTTTTTATTTTCCTTGGGAATGACGGCTTCAAAATTTGGAAACTTCCCTTCTATGATTCGCGATATAATCGTCCTGTTTTTTACCCTAAAGAAAAGATTGTTTTCGTCCAAATCAAATTCAATTGAATCATTCTCAAATTTCCTTAATTCACCCAACGTCTTTTTAGCGATAATAACTTTTATTTCTTTATCTATCTGCATAATATCATCCAATCTTTTCGAGACATAAGCCAGGCGGTGTCCGTCAGTGCTCACCATTTCTATTGAGTCTCTTTTGATTATGATCAGGGCCCCGCTTAGGTAATATCTTTGTTCTTGAGTTATGACATTAAAAACCCTATCAATCATCGCTTGAAAAATATTTAAAGGGAAAACAACCTTTTTTTCAAATTTTGCTTCAGGAACCTGAGGATAATCTTCTTTTGGCAAGCAAAGAACTTTAAATTCGGTTTCTCCTGATTTTATCTGCATTGTCAGGTTTTCCCCTTCTTCAAAGGTCACTATCGCTCCATCTGGAATAGATTTGACAATTTCAAAAATCTTTTTTCCTGATATTGTCGTTGCCCCCTCTTTTTCTATCTGAGCGTCAAAATGAGTCCTTAATCCGAGTTCAAGGTCAGTCCCCGTAACCTCTATCTCCTTCTCCTTTGCATTCAGCAGAATGTTAGCTAAAATGGGCATCGTGTTCCTTTTCTCGACAATTCCCTGCATTAACTGAAACTCACTGAGAATTTTTTCTTTTTCTATCGAGAATTTCATTTTTCCACCTTTCTTTATATCTATATTAATAATTTATATATAAATAAATTATAAGATAAAATAAATAAAAGCAAATAAAATGTGAATATCTTTTATAATTTTATTCTTTTCTATTTGATACTGCTAATGAGACTGTTTATTTCTTTGTTAAATTTTGTATCGGAGTTTCTTAATTTCTCAATTTTTCTTATACTGTGGATAACTGTTGTATGGTGTTTACCAGCGAATTTCTTTCCGATTTCAGGAAGAGAGCAATTGGTCAATTCGCTGCACAAATACATGGCAATTTGGCGCGGAAAGACAATATCAGGAGAGTTATTCTTTGATTTAAGCTGGGAAAGCTTTATCTTTAGCCTCTGGCAGATAATCTTTTGGATTTTTTCGACGGTAACTTCAGAAGCAGATGAATCAAGAAGGCTCTTAAGAGCTTCCTTGGCAAGGTCCAAATCTATTTTTTCGCCCTTTAAAGACGCATAAGCGATTACGCGGCGAAGATACCCTTCTAAAACCCTTATATTCGATTCAACCTTGTCAGCAATATAGAGGGCAACGGGTTCCGGCAAAGAGATCTGTTCCAGTTCAGATTTTTTCTTAATGATGGCAATCCTTGTCTCAATGTCGGGGGCCTTCAAGTCGGCGATGAGCCCCCACTCAAAACGGGACCGAAACCTGTCTTCAAGATTCGTAAGGTCTTTGGGAGGGCAATCGCTGGAAATAACGATCTGCTTCTGATTGTCATAGAGATGATTGAAAGTATGGAAAAACTCTTCCTTTGTCCTTTCTCTTCCCGAAAGAAAATGGATATCATCCATCAAAAGAACGTCCACGCTTCTGTATTTTTGGCGGAAATCAAGGATTTTTCCGTACTGGAGATGATTGATGAGGTCGTTCATGAATTTCTCAGTGGTGATATAGAGAATTTTCAGTCGGCGATTGTTATGGAGAGTGAAATGTCCGATAGCATTCATCAAATGGGTTTTGCCCAAGCCGGCTCCGCCGTAAAGGTAGAGAGGGTTATAAGCTTTTGCCGGATTTTTAGCAACCGCGGTTGATGCCGCGTGGGCAAATTGATTACAAGAGCCGACAACGAAACTCTCAAAGGTATAGACCGGATTCAGGTTTGGATTGAGCAGCAGCCCGTCTTTGGTCCTTCTTTCCTGGGGGGAAACCCTCTTAAAATTTGAAGAGTTTTCATCGAAGATAAACTTGATGTCGAAGACCTTTCCAAAAATATCTTTTGAAGAGCGGTTGATAAGGTTCAGATAATGGAAAGAAAGCCATTCTTTGAAGTAGGAATTCGGGACTTTTACATATAGAGAATCAGCCACCTGTCCAATGAAGGCCGTAGGCTCAAACCAGGTTTCATAGCTGTTCCTGTCCACCTCTTTCTGCAGCGCCCCCATAATTTTCAGCCAAGGATTAAGCTTGTCTTCCGCTTCCACCCGGGTGTCCTTTATTTCCACAGGTTTTTCCACAGCTGTGGAAAACCTGTTTCTCTTCAGATTAAAAGGTGATTGAGCGCAGGTATGGTAGCACTGTTGAAAGTGGATTTCAAGCGGTTTATTTTAAAATTTTAAAAGTCGTAACCCACCCAGAACCGGAGCCTGAAATTTCCATAGCCTTTGATGTTAAAAGGCTTGGAAATATCCTCCCATTCGATCCATTTTGCAAAATCAAGGTGGAAGGGGAAGCCAAACAAGAAAAATTCAAATCCATAGCCGGCAGAGCCGATAGCATCAGCAGTGCGCACTTTAATATTTCCGAGTTCGTCGAATCCGTCGAAGATGGAAAATTTTGCCTGGTAGCCCTTGACTTTTGCCCGAATCATGTCAAAGAACAGAGTGCCGCGGATAGGGCCGATAGGGCCGATGAGCGTCGAGGCGAGGCTGACCAAGGGAATCCTGAATTCAATGTTTCCGAACCAGCCTTCGGTGGCGTTTATGGTGAAGTAATCAACGGAACGGACCTGGTTGTTTCCTCCAAGATAGAAGATGAAGGGGTTTTCGCCCCGGCTGGCAAAGCCAAAAAAACGAAAGGCGAAGAGGCAGTCCGAGCCGAGGTAGAGATACTGGCGAAGGTCTGCTTCAAGGTTTGTATTCTGGAAAAAGCTGCTGGAAACAGGGATGGATTGCGACAGAGTGAGGGCAAAGGTGTTTCCTTTTGCCGGACCATAGGCCCTGAACTGCGTTGTTTCTCCGACAAGAGAAAACGAAGCCTGAAGGATATTCCCGTTCCAGAAATAATTGCTTCTGCCAGGGGAAATAAAGGGGTCGAGGTAGTCTTCTTCAAAGCGGAAATATCCGAGCGAGGCCTCAAAACGGTAGTAGAGGCTGAAAGGGTAGTAAGAAGCGAGGCTTGCGCCCATAATGTTCCTGGTGACCATGGCATCGTTGTAGTTCAAGAAATTATAAGAATAGGTGTCATAATAATCATAGGGAGAATAATAGAACTGAGTATAGCTGAAGGCGCTAGCCATATACCGGAGCCTTCTTTGTTGATTGAGATAAGCAAAAGAGTAGGAGCGAAAGCTGTGAACCTGGTAAGCAATGGCCATCAGCTGATGGTCTCCTAAGAGATCAGAGAAGCTGATGGCCGAGCCTCCATAGACAGAACCGTCCGAGGCGACGATGGTGTCAATGGGGGGCCTTGCAGTGAGGAAGAGCTTTCCCGTTCCCTTGCGCTGCTCAATTTTATCTTTATTTATTTCAAGTGACAGCGCAGGCTTAAATTCTTTGAATTCCTCCTCTGGGGGATTTTCGACAAATGTTATTGTTTTTTCCGTTTCTCCCTCAAATTCGCCTTTGAAAATCTGAAGCGCCCCCTTATTGAAGGAAGAGAAAACAATCTTCTTGGGATCGCTGGGAAGGGGGGAAGGGAAAAAGTTCCCCGTTCTGACGTCTGTGAAGCGTCTTAACTCTCCGCTTTCTAGGTTGAGAGAGTAAAGATTAGAAGCGTCCCGCATATCTCCGGAAAAATAAATCATTTTTGAGTCAGGGGTAAAGCAAGGGCAGATTGTATTCCCTTTTCCGAAGGTTAGCTGTTTCTTTTCCTTGAAATTATCAACAGGCGATAAAAAGAGCTTGTCATAGGTGTCAACCCGGATGGTGTAGGCGACAGTCTTCCCGTCAGGGGAGATAGCCGGGGCTTTCTCGAAGAGGTCGTCTGTAGTCAGGTTCTCGATCTTTTCTGTCGAAAGGTCAACCTTGTAAATATCGTGGACCCCTTTATTAAAAGCGGTAAAAAGAAGCTCTTCTCCTTTAGGGAAGAAGCAAGGAGAAGAAGGTTGGTCGTAAGGGACATTGATCTCTTTTAGAATTTTTTCGGTTAACGGATTTATAATAAAGAGAGAATGTTTTTGCCCCTTCCGAGCAAAGAAAGCGATCGAGTTTCCATCTGAAGACCAGGCAAGGCTTCTTCCCAAAGAAGGCTCGATGTCGTAGCGGATATATTCGTATTTTAGGGTATAGCCGGTGGTTATATTTTTAAGAACAGAGCCATCTTTGGTTGAGATGAGAAGGATATCGATGTCGTAGGCCTTAAAATTTACAGTCAGGACAGCGACGAGGTCTCCAGAAGGAGAGACAGCGTGGGAGATGGCGAAGTAATATGGATTGAGGGGAAATTCAGGCCCGATGGCAATACTGTAATCTTCCGGATTCTCTCTTTGGAAAGAGTCCTTGAATTGCTCGCGAAGGTGTTTTTTAAATTCTTGATTGAATTGTTTGTAGCTCAAGTTTAAGGATTTTTTAATCGGGTCCCTTTTCCCCAAAAGCGGAGAGCCCTGCAGGGAGCGCCAGAACTCCGCAATCCCGATCTTGCCCAGCTTGGCCTCGATGAAGTCATACATGGCATGGCCGAAATCGTAGTCAGCAGAGCGGGGCAGCAGGTAGCGGGAGTAGAGAGCGCCCGATTCTGTCAGCTCGGGGATCCTGTCGTTGAGGGTCGCATCCCTGACGATCATCGAAGACCAGTAGCCCCAATTCGCCGTGCAGTATTCGGCAAAGCCTTCCATGATCCAATCGGGTGGAGAGCTTACGGCATAAATAGCGTTTCCCGGCTTTCCCCAGAGAAGGTCGAACTCGAAAATGTGGGCCAGTTCATGTCTGATGAGGTCCTGAATCTGGTCGAAGGCCATGTCGCCGTGAATCGCCACTCGAAAGAGGACAGGTTCAGAGACGCCCAGAACGCCTTCACTGACTTGAAAAAGGTTTGTCTGTTCAAAGTCGGTGTAGGTCTTGTAGAAGATGAGGGGAACTGGAGCAGAAAGAGGGTGTTTAAGGTCCTGGCTTATTTTTTGATAGGCGCTTTCGGCCATCTCGGCAATGTTTTTCAAGACTTGGATGTCGCTGACATAATAGTAGATATCGAAATGGTCGGTCTTGTAATGATTCCAATTGAATTTTTCGTAGATGACTTTATTTTTACCATAGTAGGGGTTGTAGATAATTTGGCTGAATATAAAAGAAGCGCAGAGAATATAGAGAGAGGCAAAAAAGAGAGGTCTTATGCACTTTCTCATGATTGTTCTCCTTTTAATGCGAGATAAGGTATCTTTCCTGGATCTTTGTTTCGGCGAGAATATTGGAGAAAAGCTTTCCTTTAACAGCTTGAATAAGGTCGAAGAAGGCGAAATAGCCGGCTTGCCTTGGATTGTCATAGCCTTTTGATTCATTGAAGTTTCTTTTATACAGAATTTTTCCGGATTGAGCATCAATCAGGTAGAGTTCGAGGTTGAGGATATAAAACCTTCGTTCGGCCAGCACCCTTTCTGGAGGGAAGGGCGTTTCGAAACGGTCTCTCTTGTTCTCCAAGATGGCCTTGCGGACTTCTTCTGAATATTGAGCGCTTCCGGTGAGGAGGATTGAATTCTTCCGCCCGGGAGACAGGTTTTTCCAAAAATCTTCATTTTTAAAGAGGTCCTCGTCCTTAAGGGAAACATTCTCTCTCGAAGTCTTCCCTTTAAATTTCTGTCCAAATTCGAAATAAAAGTAATCCGTGAGCTCTTGGCTGAGATTGATATCCTTCGTTTCCTTTTTGATTAAAAAATTGGTGACAAAAACTTCATCGAATCGGCTCAGATCAAGGGTCGTTTTTGCCGGAAGGTTGATTCTCAATTTATAGTAAGACTCAGAGGCACAGGAGCAAAAGAAGAGAAAAGCAAGAGCGAGGACACACCTATTTTTTCTCATCTTTCTTCTCTTTCGCGGCTTTTTCTTTTTCGGTCGTCTCCTTATCAGAGCCTTCATAATTTTTCTTGAAATTCTCGCAGTTGGCCTTTATATACGAGTTTTTAGGATCGAGTTTTAAAGCGAGCTCATATTCTTTTTTAGCTTCTTCCCAAAGCCCTTTCCTTTCGTAAGCGACAGCCAGATTGTTGTGGGCGGCAGCTGAATCGGGGCTGGCAAGGACCGCTTTTTGCCAGCGAAAGATGGCCTCTTCCCACAGGTCTCGCTGAGCCGCCATGATGCCGAAATTGATTTCTTCGTTCCAAAGCGGGCGGCTGCAATTGGTCATAAGAAGGGAGGAAGACAAGACGATGAGTCCGATGATAAACTTTTTAGACATTAACATCTTTCAATAATTTAAAATTACTTCTTTTTCTCTTATTCGTCAATATGGCTCATAGAATGCAAATTTCATACCAAAAGAGGCGGGTAGACTGAATGTCTCGGGTTTAAAG
>CAZGMN010000173.1:0-6818 GCA_964526905.1 uncultured Eubacteriales bacterium | reverse complement strand
GAACCCGTCGGCTTTCCAACGGGGGGAACCGACGGGACTGGTTCCCCAGGTGGCCGAGGGGCGATTCCGACACCGATAGAAAATCACACAAACAGAGATGTTTACGAAAAGAACAACGAAGTTGACATCGAGTCCGGAGCTATCTATAATCTGAGAATCCTTTCAGGAGAGGGAGGACAAATGACTAAATTTTACCCCGTTGAAAAAGAGACAGACAGCCGTCAGGAAGAAGGTGTTCCCCGAAACATCGCCCGCCTTGGCCCCTCGCTCTTTCTCAAAGGTGAATTGTCGGGCGAAGAAGACATCATGATTGAAGGACATATTGAAGGCAAGGTTGATTTGCAGAATAATAACCTTTTGGTTGGGAAGAGGGGAAACATTGAAGCCGATATTCGAGTCAGGAGCATAACCATAGAAGGGAGTGTCACCGGAAACGTCAATGCTTCGGGAAAAGTCTTTATCTCCAAAGAAGGCCGAATGAAGGGGGATATTACTGCTTCTGTTATTTCCATCATGGACGGAGCCCAGTTCAAGGGAAGCGTGAAAATGGGGGAATTGCTCAAGGCAGCCATGCCTCCAGAGAAGAACAAGCCGGAGGAGTAATTTTCTTTCTTATCAACCGCCTCCACAATAAAAAGATTCTGCTTTATTTCCACCGAGCTTTGCTTTTGATCTCTTGATTTTTGCTATAATAATCCGATGAATACCTTCAGGCTCCAATCTGAGTTCAAACCCAAAGGAGACCAAGAAAAAGCCATCCAGGAACTCTGCGAAAGTCTTGAAAATAAAGCCAAGCATCAGGTTCTGATGGGAGTCACAGGCTCGGGGAAAACCTTCACCATGGCCAACGTCATTGAAAAAGCAAACCGTCCTGTGCTCGTTGTCTCCCATAACAAAACTCTTGCCGCCCAACTCTATCAGGAGTTCCGCCGTTTTTTTCCGGAGAATGCTGTGGAATATTTCGTCAGCTACTACGACTACTATCAGCCTGAAGCTTTCATCCCGGCCACGAACACCTACATCGCCAAAGAAGCAACGATCAACGACGAGATTGATCGGCTCAGGCTTTGCGCCACAAACTCCCTCTTCCAGAGAAGAGATGTTATTATCGTGGCTTCAGTTTCCTGCATCTATGGCATCGGCTCACCCCAGACCTATTATTCGATGAGCTTCACCCTTGAAAAAAACCAGAATATCTCGCGTAAAGATATTCTTAAAAGCCTGGTTGATATTCAGTATGAAAGAGAAGAAGCGGATTTTAAAAGAGGGACATTCCGGGTGAGAGGAGATGTCGTCGACATTTTCCCTTCCTATGAAGACTTTGCCTACCGGATTGAGCTTGACGAAAATCAAATCACAAAAATCTCCTCCATCGACCCTCTGCTGGGCAAGACCTTGGATTCTTTTGACAAAATCCTCGTCTATCCCAGGACATTCTTCTCCACTCCTCAAGATATTCTCAACGACTCCATCCAGAGCATCGAAAAAGAGCTTGAGCAGCGGGTCGACTTCTTCAGGAAGCAAGGCAAATTCATCGAGGCCAACCGCATCGAGGAAAGGACTCTCTTTGACCTGGAGATGCTCAGGGAATTCGGCTATTGCCCTGGAATAGAGAATTACTCTCTCTATCTCAGCCAGCGCAAACCAGGCGAGCCTCCTTACACCCTGCTCGATTATTTTCCGCCTGACTATCTGCTGATTATCGATGAATCCCATGTGACCGTCCCTCAGATCGGCGGCATGTATCACGGCGACCGCTCTAGAAAGCTGACTCTCATCGAGCACGGCTTCCGCCTTCCCTCGGCTCTTGATAACCGGCCGTTAGAGTTCAAGGAGTTTGAAGAAAGGATCAACCAGGTCATCTATGTTTCGGCAACCCCTGCTCCCTATGAGCTTCGAAAAGCAGGGAAAAGAGTGGCTGAGCAGATTATAAGGCCCACAGGCCTTACCGACCCTGAGGTTGAGGTCCGTCCCATCAAAGGACAGGTCGAGGATTTGATGTCTGAGGTCGAAAAAAGAGCAAGAAAGAAAGAGAGGACGCTGGTGACGACTCTGACCAAGAGAATGGCCGAAGACCTCACCCGTTACTACCACGACCTTGGGCTTCGCGTCCGCTATCTTCATTCAGAAATTGAAACCCTGGACCGGGTTAAGATCCTGAGAGACCTCAGGAAAGGAAAGTTTGACGCCCTGATCGGCATCAACCTCCTCAGAGAAGGCTTGGACCTGCCCGAGGTCTCGCTGGTGGCCATCCTCGACGCCGACAAGGAAGGATTCCTGCGCTCGGCGAGCTCCTTGATTCAGACTTTTGGAAGGGCGGCAAGGAATGTGGCCGGAAGGGCCATCCTCTACGCCGACACCGTGACTCATTCCATGAAAAAAGCCATGGCCGAAACGACAAGACGAAGGAAGCTTCAGCAGGAATACAACGAGAAAAACAACATCACTCCCCAATCGATCATAAAAAGAATAGATGAAGTCCTGACCTCAATCTACGAGAGAGATTATTTCGATTACACCCGAATCCCTGAAGACAAGGACATCTACCTCTCTCCTGAGCAGAGAAAGCAAAGAATGGAAAAACTGGAAAAAATGATGAAAGAAGCAGCCAGAAACCTCGAGTTCGAAAAGGCAGCCCAAATCAGGGATGAGCTCACAAAGTTGAAGAAAAGAGAATTGGAGCTGAGCCTTTGATGCAGACTAAGTATCAATTTTAAGGCTGAGCATGAGTGAAAATTTAAGAAAGAAAATTGAAGGCTTTCCCAGAAAGCCCGGCATCTACTTTTTTAAAAATAAAGAGGGCGAGGTCATCTACATCGGAAAGGCTCATTCCCTGCTGGATAGAGTCAGGTCATACTTTCAGCCGACTTCTGATTTGAAAATAACGAATATTCTCGCCGAAACAGATGATGTGGATTTTATCTTGAGCGGCTCTTCCCGTGAGGCAGCTTTTCTCGAGAATAATTTTATCCGACGCTACCAGCCCAAATTCAACCTCAGGCTCAAAGACGACAAGAGCTTTCCCTATCTGAAATTGACCGTCCAGGAGAGATATCCGGCAGTGAACTTCACCCGGAGAGTCGAGGAGGACGGCGCAAGATATTTCGGCCCTTTCAGCCCTGCGCTCCAGGCACGGAAGACAATCCAGCTTCTCTCCAAGTATTTCGGCATCAGAATCTGCGAGGAGTCTGTTCCGGGAAAGAGAAAAAGGCCATGCTTAGAATATGACCTGAAGCTCTGCTCTGCTCCCTGCGTGGATTATATCTCAGAAACAGAATACAGAGAGAGAGTCAACAATGCCCTGCTCTTCCTTGAAGGAAAGACAGACAAACTGCTCAGAATCCTGAGACAGAAGATGGAAGAAGCCTCGGGCCGCGAGGAATACGAGCAGGCTGCAAACTGGAGAGACCTTATCCAGACCATCGAGCAGGTCAAAGAAAAGCCAAAGCTCATCTCGGTCGAGCCTGAAAACAAGGATATCATCGGCTTCTCCAGGGACCGAGAAAATATCAGCCTTTATGTCTTCTTCATGCGGGAAGGAAAAGTCATCGAATCAGAATCTATGTTCTTTCAAGAAAAAGAGAAGAGCTCGGAGAGCGAAATTCTTTTTAAGTCCTTGGAGAAATTTTATGAGGGCCGAAGAAGCCTGCCGGATAAGATTCTTCTGCCTTTTGAGCCGGCGAGAAAAGAGGACCTCTCAAAAATACTCTCTGATTTGAAAGGAAGAAAAATTAAAGTCATCATTCCCGCCAAAGGAGAGAATAAGAAGCTTGTCGAGCTTGCCAGCCGAAATGCGGAAAGCCTGCTTCAGAAAAGGTCAGAGGCTTGGTCACCGCTTCATGAGCTAAAAAAAATTCTTGGCTTGGAAACTGCGCCAAGCCGTATCGAAGGCTTTGACATTTCCAACATCGGAGGAGAAGAGTCTGTCGGCTCCATGGTTGTCTTTAAGAACGGGCTTCCTTCAAAGGATAATTATCGAAAATATAAAATAAAGACTGTGGCCGGGCCGGATGATGTCCGCAGCCTTCAGGAAGTCGTGCGCAGAAGATATTCAAGGATTATTGAGGAAAAGAAGGACCTGCCAGACCTTATTCTCGTTGATGGCGGTAAGGGCCAGCTCAATGCGGCACGAAAGACTCTGGAAGAGCTCGGGCTCGGCCGGCTTCCTGTGGCTTCTCTGGCAAAGAAAGAGGAAGTCATCTTCACTCTTTCCCGAAAAGACGGAATAAAACTGGATAGAACCTCTGCAGCTTTAAAGCTTTTCCAGAACATCAGAGATGAAGCCCATCGCTTTGCCCTATCCTTTCATCGCTTGCGAAGGAAGAAGAGGAGCTTTGCTTCGCAGCTTGATGGAATCTCAGGCTTGGGCAAAAAGAGAAAAGCCGCACTCCTCGAAAAATACAGGGATTTAACCGCCATAAAAACGGCTGATTTTGAGGAGCTGGCAAAAGTTATTAGCAACAAAGCCGCCAGAGCGCTGCTCGATAAGTTCAATGAGCCATGAGCGACGAGTTTATGGGTCAGGCTGAGTGTTTCGAAAACACGCAGGCTTGAAAATTTTCAAGGCGAAGGCAGATTGGTGAGGAAGCCGTGTGAAAGGCTGAGCGGGCACGGTTCCTCGACTGAAGGGAGAGGAGAGCGAAGCCTTGAACCGAGCCGCTTTTGGCTCGCTGGGGCAAAAGCGGCGTGCTGACGAACCATTCTGCTTGAGCTATTCAAACGGTTTTCTTAAACACCCAGCCTGACCCAATCTATATATTGCGAATTTGAACATACGTGCTTAAGAAAGGAGCTTGATATGGTCATCGGGATTGGAATTGATATCATTGATGTCGAAAGGGTGAAAAAACTCGCCGAAAAAAACCCGCGCTTTCTCCAAAAAATCTTCACGCCCAAAGAAATCGAATACTGCTCGAAAAAGAAAAACAAGCATCAGCATCTGGCAGCCCGTTTTGCTGTCAAAGAAGCTTTCTTCAAAGCTATAGGAAAAAGAACGAGCTGGCAAGATGTCGAGCTGTCCAACCTGGCTTCTGGAAAGCCCCAGCTTGATATAAAATTGAAAGAGCGGTTCTCCATCGATAAAGCCCATGTTTCCATCTCTCACCTCAGAGAATATGCGGTGGCAGTCGTCGTCCTCGAGGGCGAAAAGAAGCGGAAGCCTACTTCCCCAAAATTAGTCTAATAAGAAGGCTCAATGCCACAGCGACGGTGATTATATAGGTCAGACAATGCTTTCTTGAGACAACCCCCATTGACGGAAAATTCTCTTCTTATTGTTTGCTGTCCTTGACATCTCTTTGAATCGCGATTTATATTTGCTTAGGAAGGTTGGAGGGAAAAATCGTCACAAAGAGGCCCGCTCTATTGGCACGGCCAAAAACGATACTCTTAAGCCATAAATGAACTTCTCGCAGGCGGATGATCAATACTTGGCAAGCGGAGGAGAAACCTCATGAGCATCATGAGCAAACTGCTGAATCAATGGCGGAAACCGACAGGTTGGCTCGGCAGAGCAGCCGTTTGGGCAATGAACATCAGTCATTCCAAACTGACGGACTGGGGATTGAAACATATCGCAATAGAGAAGCAGTGGAAGATTCTGGATGTGGGCTGCGGTGGAGGGATGACCGTTCACAAGCTAGCCGGAATCGCTACCGAGGGCAAGGTCTACGGCATTGATTTCTCTGAGGAGAGTGTCACAGTATCCCAGAGAACAAACAAGCGGTTGATAAAGATGGGCTGCGTCGAAATCCGACACGGTTCTGTGTCTTGTTTGCCATTCTCCGACAACATGTTTGATCTCGTCACCGCTGTGGATTCACATTACTACTGGCCTGACTTAACTGCTGATATGCGAGAGGTGTTGCGCGTTCTGAAACCGGGTGGAAAGCTGATGATAATCGGAGAAGGATACAAAGGCGGGATATTTGGCGACCTGTATCAGAAGTGGGTAGAACAATTCAAGATAACCTACTCTAGTGTCCATGAGCTTGGCGAGCTCTTCTCGATGGCCGGATATTCAAATGTGCAGACGTTTGAGGAGGGTGATCGGAGTTGGATCTGTGGCATAGGCAGAAAACCATCTTAATTATTTTGAAAGGATACTCTTATTCTTTGAAGAGAAAGCTCAACAAATCTTAAGTATATTTTGGCGACTCAAAGCAAAAGAAAAAATCCACAATGACAACTCACGATAAGCGCCTTAGAAGCCATGAGCGAACATGCCCCAGAACTTATCCCCCAGCTCCCAGTACTTGCTCATGGCGGCACGGGCAAAATCATTTGTGTATTTTGTCAGATACTGCTTAACCTTGGCGACATTCTCTTCCGATTGTCCCCCTTTGTAAATCTCCAGGACCATTTTCTCGATAGAAGGCAGGTCGGCAAAGGCCTTGTCCTCAAACTCATTTATGGCCCCATTGATGAATTTCGAAGCTTCTCCCCACTTGACCGTAGCCAGGCGGTTGGCCCTGCGGAAGGCCCAGGCGGCTGAGTCCGTTCGAAAGCCGTGCTGGTCACATATCTCGAAACTCGGCGGAAGCTCGGTCACGCCGGCAAAGATGGGAATTCTCACACTCTGACCAGGATTGTCGAAGGCAAACCAGCAGACTCCGCCCACAGGGTCAGGCAGCCAGCCGCGGCATTGCGTGATGTGGGAATAGGCACAGCCGGCAATAGCGATTGTTCTATACTGCCCAACCGTCTCTGGCTTCAAAGTGTTCAGCAGCGTTCTCATCTCAAACGACATCCAGGGACTGACCACCGGACTCTTGATCATTTGATCGCTGCGGCGGTCTTTGACCATCAGGTTTTTCGTT
>CAZGMN010000172.1:0-6836 GCA_964526905.1 uncultured Eubacteriales bacterium | reverse complement strand
GGATGGTGATGAGCAGGCCCAGGACGGCGTAAGTCTCGACTAAAGCTCCCATGACCAGGGGCTTGGTCATGTCTTTGGGCTGCTTGGCGACCATGTAAACGCCCGCAGCGCAGACCTTGCCCTGGTGGATTCCCGAGACCAACCCGGCCATACCCACGGGCAGACAGGCAACAAGAATCTGCCACCCTTGATACGCAGAAAGCTTGGCCAGTGTGCCCGTGGTCAACCCCAGCTTGAGGATGACCAGAAAGGCGCTCAAGAACCCGTAGATCCCCTGCGTTCCAGGAAGCGCCACTAAGAGGAGAAGCGTGCCGAATTTCTCCGGGTCTTCGCTCATCACTCCGGCGGCCGCCTGGCCGGCCAAACCCACGCCTATGGCTGAACCGATTCCTCCGAGGACCACGGCCAGCGCTCCTCCGAAGACAGCCAATGTCATGCCTAAGTCCATATCTCTGACCTCCTTATCGTTGCCCGAGCTTGCGTATTCAAATAAACTCCACGAATTTGCTCTCCAGCCGGAAAGGCTTGAACGCCTTTCAACCGGCCTGGAAAAATTTGGTGAAAAATTCGACGAATTGAAGCCTCATCGAATGGACAAACCCGCCAAGGAAGCTTATGGCCAGGTTAAAGAGATGACCTCCGACAAATACCAGAGCAGCGAAAAGCCAGCCCACCCAGGGGATGCCCAGGGCTGTCCGGGCAAGGGTGTTGACGACCATGGCGATCACACCGGTTGCCAGACCCAGAGCTAAAAGCCGCGTGTAAGAGAGGACATCTCCGAGGTATTTTGAGATGTCATAGAGGTTATAAAGTCCCCCTAAAAAGCGGGCCACGGGATTCCGCTTGGGGGAAGCAAAAAAAACGACACCCGAAGCCCCGCCAAGCGCCAGTATTCCCCAGAGAGTCTGCTTGGTGATGAAATAAGCGACGAGAGACGGCAAGAGAAGCAGCCAGCCTCCCTGGACAAAAATTGCTTGGAGGTAGCTTTTCTTTTTGAACTGGATGATGAGCTTCAGCAGAGTTCCAAACCAGACCTGGATGAATCCCAAAACGAGGGAGAGGATAAGAAAAGAGAGAGGGTTGGTGAGCGGGTCGATGATGAGGAGCCGGCGAACCGGAAACCCGAACCATCCTCCCACTAAAGTTCCCAGGATGATGTTGGAAACACCCAGGAGGAGGAGAAGTCTGAAGAACTGGAGTGCGCTCCCCTTAGGCTTGGCAAATTTCATGTAGAGAAGGCTGAGGATGGCCATGACTAAGCCATAACCGGCTTCGCTCACGCATAACCCCACGAATATAAAGAAAAAGGGCGCCAGGGGAACGGTCGGGTCCACGGAATCGCGATGAGGAAGCCCGTAAAGCTTGGTGACAACCTCAAAAGGCTCGGCAGGTTTCGGGTTTTCCAGGATAACCGGCGCATCCTCGCCTTCAAGCGGCGGCCGCGTGTAGACCTCACACTCCTCCGCAGAACGAGCCAGGACAGAGCGAAGCCTTGGAATGTCCTCGGATCTGACCCAGCCCTCAAGATAGACGGTTTTTTCTGTCTCACCTAACAGCCGCGAAGCGGAGAGCTTTTCCCGTTCGTTGTGCAGGATATCATAGAGCTTGGCGAGCTTTTCTTTATGGACGGCCATCTTCCGAGCTTCCTCATCTAGTTCTGCGATTTCTCGCTTTTCGTCCTCGATTTCGCGGCGGTTTTTCTCGATGATATCGCGGAGCCGGTCGTCCTCTTCTGCTTTAGCGAATATCGGCTCAGCTATATAAAGAGGAATAAACTCAACCTCTTTGAGTTTTTCACCAATAATATCTTTGTCTTCTTTCAGTACAAAGAGGAGGAGGAAACAAACCCTCTTTTCTTCGCCGATGACCTCGTACCAGAGGGTGGTCTCTGCAGCCAGATCGGCCAGATCTTCGCTCCGGGAAAGAGGCAACGTTCCCACCATGACCTCGATGAGGTTGGCGGACTTGAAGGCTGAAACAGGCAATTCCAGGCCGGCCAATGGGAGAAGAAACTCGGTCTCCTTCTGGACAAACTTGAGGTTAGAGAGAAGTTCGTTTTTTTCCGCCTCGATCTTTTCAAGGCGGTCGAGAACAGGAAGATAATCGGACTTCAGGACTTCTTCTCTTTCCTCGAAGGAGAGGGCAGGTTTCTGGGCCATGATTTTGTCCAAAAATCCTTTCTCTTCGAAGTGGGAAAGAAAATCCAGGCCGTGCTTCAGCCGGTGGAGGACGTGGTCGAGCTCGGAGATATCGGCCGGAGTGCTCCCCAATCCGGTCTCCGACCTATCGACCTCCTCGATCTGGACGATTCCGGCTTCCTGGAGAGAAGAGAGAACCGTCAAGCTCAAGGAAGCGTGCGCGAGGATTCCGACTTTCTCGACTTTGGCCAGCCCCATCGTTTAAACTGGCCTCCCTTCCAAGAATTCTTCCACCTTCAGAGATGTCTTTTTAATAGCCTCGGCCATCAGCGCTGAGGCCCGACGGCGCAGCTCGGCAGTCTCTTTTTCAGTTTCAGCCCTGATCTTCTCTGCCTCATCGGTCGCCTTCTCTAAGATGGCTTTTTTATGAGCTTCCGCTTCCTCTTTAGCTCTGGCCAGGTCCCTCTTTTTGGTCCTTTCTGCTTCTTCTGAAGCCTCCTTGGTGATTTCTGCGGATAGTTTTTCTCGAGCTTCCAGGACGATAGCCCGGGCCTGCTCCTCTGCCTCTTTGATCTTCTCCAGCGCCTCGAGCGCGGCGCTTTTTTTGGGCTCACCGTTCATCCCGGATTCCTTTCTCCCGCGGAATTCCTTGTGCTCCGCGTTCCCGCAACCTTTTTTTCGCCTCTTCTGCTGTTAGACGTGGTATTATAGCCGATGCCTCATCATTTTTAAAGACCATGGGGACGGTCCTCATGAGGACCGTCCCCAGTTAATGAAGTTCAGGGTAAAAACGTTGTGTAAAGATAGTAAGCTCGATGATCGAGCTTCTTTTTGCTTGCCCTCTGCTCCAGTTCCCCGAGGCGCGACCTGAAGTCGCTGGCGGGCGTTTTAAAAAGCACGAACGCGCCGGCTTTGAGAATTTCCTTCAGGCCGTCAATAGCCAACCCCTCTTCGATATGAAGAACGAACCTTGACCCTCCGGGAGAGCTTTCCCTGATCATCTCAGGAAGGGAAGAGACGTCCTCTGGCGTGGGCAGGCTTCTGTCCGAAAGATGAACCCAGCCTCCGGACCTTGCCAGGCTTCCCATGCCCTCAACAAGCGGGCCGTGATGATAGTAGACGAGCCAGGCTCCGCCTTGGCGACAAGCAGAGGCCACCTCAACAAGGCTGCTCCAGTCCCGCTTTTTCTCCCGGTTGGAAAGATGAAGATAGATGCCGCTGCGGCCTGCCTCGGCAAGAAAAGTCAGGGAGCCTGCCCCATCAGAACTCTCCTTCACGATCTGGCCGTGGTGGAAATACGCAACCACGGCCTTACCCCGGAGGCAAGCTTTCGCCAGAACGTCGAGCTCCTCAATCTTCGGCTTCGCTTCATCAGAGGTGTAGATATCGGCCCCCGCCTCGCCCAGCCATTCAAGCTCGGACAGACCGAGTTTCCCCGTGTCGATCAAGCGGAAGCGACTGCCCTTCCTGCGGCAGATCCTGATTGCATCAACAAGGGTTGAGAATTCATGCTGATCGTCACGAACGGTGAGCTCAAAGCCTTTCTTCGCCCGAGCAAGAAGCCCAAAACCCTTCTCTTGCGCCCCAGCCAGCTCCGAATCTCCATTTTTCTTTTCAACCATGACTTGTCTGCTCATCTAAAATTTCCAGGCTATGTCATTATATTCACGACGGATTCAAACTTCAAATCTTGAATTCGACCACAAAAAGATGGCGCCCATCATCTCAAATGCATCCGTTGGTACCCACAGTTATGACTTGTCATTTTCAGTTGATTTTGATCGTGGAACTATGATTTCTCTTCAATCCATTTGACCATGACATCGAGCGCCAGACCGATATTGCCGGTCTGGCAATGGTTCTGAGCATGTTCTTCCTTTGTAAATACTCTGCCTGATACCGATCTGGCTTTGGTTAAAGCTTTCAATTGTTTCCGGTGCATCTTGAAAGGAATAAAATGGTCTTCTCTTCCGCTCAGAATCAGGACATCCTGTTTGACAAGCTCTGAATGAATATTCTCCTCATTCATCAGCAGATAGATTTCGAGTGCGTCCATGGGTTTCTTTTTCTTCGTGATATACATCAGGTGTTTGACCGTCCACGCCGGAATGCCTTCTCGCTGAAATTTTTTCGTCGCCATTCTATCCATAAAACCTCGGAAATGCTTAAAAAACCAGAGATGCAGCCCTCGAAATACGAAATTCATGCTTTTCATATAATCAAGTGCATGTCCTGTGGCAATCACTCGAGTGATTCGTGGTTCAAAAGCAGCAGCCCTCAAACAAAGCCATCCCCCCATAGATATGCCAAGTAATGTAATGTTATCGAGATTAAAGAAATCAAACACGGCTTTTACAGGTTTTTCCCATTCGAGCTCAAGAGCAAGTCCATACTCTCTTCGTGCAGCGCCCTGCCCGGGTCCTTCAAAAGCGATCACTTCATAGCCGTGTTCCGAAAAGAATCTCATCATGGAATAAAATTCCTCAATAAAGGAGTCGAAGCCGCCATGCATGACGATGGTGCCTTTTTTTTCGTCCATCGAAGGTATTTTCATCGCCGGCAGGAAAGCTTCATTATAGGGCACTCGAAATCTTTCAATATTGTCATTGCGAATAGCTTGATAAAAGAGATCGCTAAACTTGTCGTAGAGGAGCTCTTTCTCGGGAACCTCTGCCAGGAGATAGAATTCAGCAGCCCGAAAATAAAATGCTGCACGAAGAAGCATGTCTTCAGCAACAGCTCTTTCTGCCAGTTTGAGCATTTCTCTCTTCCAATCCTTGAATGTCTTAATATTCTTGCCTGCTTCAACAAAATCCTCAAATTTCGCATATCCAAGGGAATGCCAGCGGTTCAGTTGAAAATTAAAAAGCTGATCTTTGTGGAATTTGTGATATCCAACCGGAAATGTGAATTTGCTGATATTATTGTTTGCCATTTTAAGGACCACCCCTCTAATTGGGGGAAGCATAGATCACGACTCGAAAAGATGTCAAGGGCGGCTTGAGAGCGGTTTGAGCGAGAAGCTCAGAAACCTTCTTTTTTTTCAGCCATGACTAATCGACTTGATGCTAAATTATATACAGGACGGATTCAAACTTCATGGCTGTTTTTTTAGCAGCCTGTTGTCACCTACTTTTTGACCGAGCTTTTCTTTTCATACTCCTTCCAGAGCTTAGTTCTTTCTTCTTTGGTGTCTAGGTAAAGATGGAGGTTGATGATTTCCTCTGCTATGGCCTCTGCAATTTGACCTATTTTGTTCTTGGCGAAATCTGGTTTCTCTCCTTTGACGTCCTCAATGAAGGCTTTGATTTCTTTTTCAGTTAAAGGAGCTAATATGCCTGCCGGGTCCTCGACAGTGGCAAGCCGCAGAATCTGGAGAACTCTTATGTAGCCCGCGAAGAAAACAGGATCGACCTCTCTTTTATCCCTCGCCTGCCTTGCTTCAATCATCAGGGTTTGGAGGGCCTTTGTGACTGCCTCCCTGCCTCCGCTGCCGCTCTCGGCCATATCGCGGAAGGCCTCTGTGAGCTTGTCCAAGAGGACATAGCCTGGCTCTTCCTTCGCCGGCAGATAGGTTGAGGATACAAAAAAGGCAAAAACACTCAATGCCATAATTTTCCGAATCATTCTTAGACCTCCTTGTTCCCGGCGTATATTTCCAAGAACTCTTGAACTTTTTTTTCTATGATTAAAATTCTGAATTTCTGGTTTAAATTATATCGTGGAGGAGATATTTTTATATCAATCACTGCGGTTTCATCTCTTGAAGCAACGGGTTGGCTAATCAAGGCCAAGAGGAACTGATTGATTTCCTCTCCAAGCGGTGAAAATTCAGAGGTCTTGAGTTGGGCAGCGCCAACTTCCTGGCTCATCGTGATTCCCCTTAAATTTGGCGAATTGTTGAGAGCTTGTTCAATTGCTGCAAGATAGCCGCTTTTAGAGAAGGAAATAAATGTTTTTACTAGGGCAATAGAGGCAACGAGAAGTAGAAAAAGGATACCAAAAATTGGGGCGGGTTTCCTGAACCATTGAAGAGAGATGCGGTCCCTTCTTGGCTCTGACAGCAGTCGCGCTTGCAGCCGAGCTTGGAAATCTTTTTTTCTAAGTAATTGAAGTGCTTCTTCCTGCTCCTGCCTGATCAAATCGTGCATCTTGACTATAAGATCATCATTGACATGGTTTTTCATGATCGGCCTCCCTCAGCCTTATGGCCACGGCCTGTCGGGCGCGGTTCAGTCTGGACATGACTGTGCCCTGGGGGATTCCCAGAACAGCAGCGATTTCTTGATAGGAAAGATGGCCGTATTCCCTCAAGACAAAGATTTCCTTGAGCTTGTTGGGCAAATCACTGACCGCTCTTTTCAGGAGCCGGATTTGTCCGCCTCGAAGGATTTTAGACTCTGGAGCTTCAGGTTCTGCGGAGTCGGGAATGGATTGAAGTGAAAAAAGATGGAGCCGCGAACGTTTCTTCCGGTGGTCGAGACAAGTGTTTCGAACGATCCTGAAAAGCCATTCTCTGGCTGAAGCTGCGCTCCGCAAAGAACCGATCTTCTGATAAGCTTTTAAATAAGCCTCTTGAGTCAAGTCTTCGGCATCCTGAGGGTCTTTGGAAAATCCCAGGCAG
The DNA here is from genome assembly GCA_964526905.1 of uncultured Eubacteriales bacterium. Taxonomy (GTDB): domain Bacteria; phylum Acidobacteriota; class Aminicenantia; order Aminicenantales; family Aminicenantaceae; genus CAZGMN01. Next base: position 74 of record CAZGMN010000172.1, on the reverse strand, counting down.
ATAAGGAAGATATTTTCGCTCCAGGACAACATCTCTTCGAAAACTTTTTCTTTCTCAGGAGGCAGACCTAGGGC
>CAZGMN010000171.1:0-6865 GCA_964526905.1 uncultured Eubacteriales bacterium | reverse complement strand
GTCTGGTCAACGTGGCGCTTTACTTCAGACGCCGCTATTTTCAGGGAGAAGCTGTTCCCCGTTTCCGGGCGCGCGATTGACACACTCCCGAGAATAGGGCAATATATCTTTCCCAATGGCCCGTTAGCTCAATAGGTAGAGCAGCGGACTCTTAATCCGCGGGTTGGAGGTTCGAGTCCTCCACGGGTCATAATTTCATTTAAAAATTTCTTAAGGATTAAAAAATGAAAATGAGAGGATTTCTTGTCTTATTCATCGTGGCTTGCGCTGTCGTCTACCTGCTCTGGATGGCGAGGACGGGAAAGGAGAAAACTCTTAAAGACGTCAAAGCCTACGACCAAACTCAGGTCGAGTTGACAAAAGTAAATATGACTGGTCTGCGACAAGCAGTTGAAACTTTTATAGCCCAGGAAGGAAGAACTCCTGAAAATCTCAAAGAGATGCAGAGGATTAATCCTGTGCCGGTTGTAAGTTTGGATGCTTGGGGAACTGCGATAAAGTATGAGAGGCTGTCCGATGACAATTTCCGCCTGACCTCGGCTGGCAAGGACAAAGCCTTTGGCACATCTGATGATATTATCATAACCTATTGAAAAAATTCGCCTTAAGCTGATTTTCGTTGTATTTCTCAATGATTTTTGCTATTGTATTTCTTTAACCAAAAGAGCCGAGAAAAGAGAAGAGGATATTCATTGACTCCAACCAACGGGATAGATAGTAAATTCAGGTTTGTAATTTTAGCAGCCAAGAGAGCAAAGCAACTCTTGCATGGGGATAAACCCAAAATAAGAACAAAGGCAAAGAACCCTATCCGAATCGCTCAGGAGGAAGTGCGCTTTGGAGCAGTGGAATATGATATTGTTGAGCCAAAGGTTGAAGAAATTCTTGAGCCAGAGGATGAAGGCTTCATTGGGGAAGTCATAGGAGGCGAGGAAGAGCCTGAGGAAAAAGTTCAAAAAGCAGGGAGAAAGGGAAAAACAAGAAAGAAAGAGCGCGAGGAGAGAGAGGAAAAGGAGCTTAAGCCCGATAAGGGGATTGAGCTCGACGAGGAAGAAGAGGAAGAAGAGGAGGAAGAGGGAGAAGATGAGGAAGATTATGATGACTTAGAGGAAGAAGAGGAGGGATAGGGAAAGAATCGGCTCTTAAGAATTTTTAGTCTGACTGAATTTTGTCCGCCTTTTTCTTCATGAGCTGAACGTAGTCCAGCTTGATAAATTCTTTTTTCGAATAACCGAGAGCTTTTGAAAACTTCACAATTTCGTTTCTTTCACCCTCAAGTTCGATAAAGTTGCCAACGGATGTTTCGTCCAAACAGATCTTCAAGCGTTTTTTCCTGTAGACTTCTCTATATTTTTGATAGCTGAAGACCGGAATGAGGTCCAAGGATTTTAATATCTTCCTCAATTGCTTTTCATTCTTGACCTCAGTCTCAAATTCTTCTCTGATCTTGAATTTTCTCGACTTTTGAGGGATTCCTTTAAAAGCTAAAAAAGACTTATTATTCATCCTGCGCAGCCTGAGTGCCTGCCGTTTCTTGTAAAGGTCCTGTGAAGGGTGGTCGAAGAGAGTGTTTTCCTCATAATAACGTTCTCTTTCGAGTCTGGCGCCGAGAAGGGAAATTTTTTCCCTGAGGCTGCGCATATCTTTAATTCTTATTTTGACCTCTATTTCAACCATCGATTCTCCTTTAAAGGAGGACGTTGCTTTTGTCCTGAGCTATTCGAGCTCTATCTGGAGCCTTATCTTCCTTGAAGAGTTCAATGCCCTCTGGATTTTTTCTGGAGTGAAGAAGAGCCTATTACCTTCTTCTGGTCAGGATGAATTCGGATAAAAGGTTCAATGATTCTCGATGGACGGATTCGGGAAATTGAGAGATGATTTCTCTGGATTTCAAGGAGAATTCTTCGGCCTTTTGATAAGTGTATTCCAGTGCTCCGTTGGATTTGATGATCTTGAGAATCTCCTCTAAAGAATCTCTCTCGAGTTTTTTGTGCTTGAGAATTTCAACGATACGCTGCCGATTCTCACCGCCGTCGTTCGACAGAGTATAGATTAAGGGCAGGGTGATTCGTCCCTCGCTTAAGTCAGAGAGGATGGGCTTTCCCAGAACTTCCTCATCTCCGGTGAAGTCGAGAAGGTCGTCAACAATTTGAAAAGACATGCCCAAGTTTGTCCCGTACTCAGTCAGAAAATTTTCCTCTCTCTTGGAGGCATCGGCCAGAATTCCTCCAATCCGGCAAGAAGCGGAGAAGAGAGAGGCCGTTTTGTTTTCGATAATTTGAAGATACTCCTTTTCATCTAATTCCAGATTCCCGCTGTTGGAGTATTCGCTGAGTTCTCCCTCGATCATCCTGGCGGAGATATCAGTCAGAACTTGGCTGATTCTTCGATAAGGGCTTGCGAGAGAGAGGCCGAGGGCTTTTATATAGAGATAGTCTCCTAAGAGGACAGTGATGTTTGGGCCCCATCTGGCATGGACGGTCTGCTTTCCTCTCCTCGTTTCTGAATTATCGATAATGTCATCATGGATGAGGCTGGCGGTGTGAATGGTCTCGATTAATGCGGCCATCAAGATATGCTCTTTTCCTTTATAACCGAGAAGTTTGGAGCAGAGAATGACAAGTGCTGGCCTGATTCTTTTGCCGTTTTCTTGGAAGAGGTAGGCACTCACTTCGGAAATGAGCCTGTTGGGAGAGCGGGAAAAAAGCCTGAGCATTTCCTCAACCTTCTCCAAGTCTTTGAGAATATCCCGGTAAAGGTTAAGGAGGGAAAGATTTCTTTCTACTCGAATTTTATAAAATTCTTTTTCTGAGGAACTCATGGCCGCACTTATCTTACCATCTCAAATTTTATATTTCAAATGAAAAGAGAAATTCGAAATTCTGGGTGGTTGCTTCGGCTATCTCTTCGAGCGAGATATCCTTGACTCCGGCAAGAACTTTGGCGACTTCGATGACATAGGCAGGTTCATTCCTCTTTTTCAATCCTCGAAAGGGAACAGGGACGAGATAGGGGGAGTCTGTCTCAACCAGAAGCTTTTCCAAAGGAATTTTCTTGGCAACCTCTCTTATAGCCTGGGCTTTGGGAAAGGTGAGAATCCCGGAGAAAGAGATAAAAAAATTTTTATTCATCATCTCTTTTGCGACATTCCAGCTTTCCGTGAAACAATGGAGAACGCCGCCCCGGCTGAAGTGCTCCTCTTCGACGGCCCGAACCAGCTTCTTTCCTGAATTCCGGCTGTGAACGACAACTGGAAGGCTCAACTCCTGAGCAGTGTGAAGCTGATGGCGAAAAGCATCTTCCTGCTCTGCTGGAGGGGAGAGATTATAGTAAAAATCAAGCCCTATTTCGCCGACGGCCTTAATCTTCTTTGCTTCAGCCAACTCCTCGATTCTTCGGGTGCATTCCGGGTTGAAAGACTTTGCCTGGTGGGGATGAATTCCGGCAGCGGCAATGAGGCTCTTGTATTTTTCGGTTAAATCCAGGATTTTATGGACACTTTGAGAATTAGTAACCTCTGCCGGGCAGAGGATGGCTTTTATCCCTTGCTCGAAAGCTCTTTCTACAACCTGGCTTCGGTCTTCGTCAAATTCTTCCATATCCAGGTGGGCATGAGAATCGACCAGGAATCTCGTCATTTCTTTTTCATTCAGAAGAAAAGCTACAATCTTTCAAATGAAGCAGGCGTGAAGATTAATGTGCCAAATGAGAAAAATAAATGAATGTTGGGCTGACTTTCCTCGTTTGAATGCAAAGCGATTTTAAATTCCTTTTTTTTCGAAGACAATGATAACCGAACAGCACCAAAACTCTCTTAGACGTTCATCACTGGGTTGCCATCTTGATTTTCAGTTGACGAAGAGAGAGAGCTCCGTAACTGAGCAATTTTGCAAAAAATTCTTTTTGATTATAGGCTTCTCCTTTTATCTTTTTGTATTGATTCTGTATATCCAAGATTTCCTGATAACCAACATAAGCGAAGGCGCTTTCACCAGGCTTGAGCACAATCTGATTCCACTTTCTTTCCGCTTCTTCCTGCGTTTGAAAGCCTCCGCTCATCATATAATTGATGGCTTTATCTTTCTCGGTTCCTCCTTGATGGATGTTCAATTCGAGCTGAAAATCGATGACTGCCTTGAGGAGCAGCTTGAGCCGATGCAGATAGAGGCGGATATCCCAGTTTTTAAAGCCTGCGGTGAGCATTGTTTCGGAGACGAAGAATGGCCAAGCCTTGATGAGGGGTTGATTGGGATAAAGGTTCCTGACCAGGGAAGGATACTTTCGTGTCAGAAACAGGGGAACAAACGGTCCTGGATAGACTTTATGGACAGTCCAAAGATAAAGAAAATAATTGTTGTATTCTTCGAGGAAGGATTTTGTCTTATCCTCACTCCAGCCTTCAGGGAGGGGCGTAATCTGAAGGGTGAAGGGGCCTGTGGCTTCATAGGCGCCTGGGGAGACAAGTCTGGTCCAGGTTATTCCCTGGTTAACAGGAGACATGGGCTCGATGCCGACGTTATCAGCGGGCAAATCAAAAAGTTGATTCTCGCTGAAAAACTTTTTTATCTCTTCTGCTGAAGTCTTAATCTTGTTGAGGTATTCTTCTTTGCTGACATGTTCTCCCTCTAATCTGTTAAGGACATGAGATATGACTGCATTATAGAGCTGGTCTTTGGTGGTGATGGTGGCAGGAGGATTATTCAGGTCAATTTTTGGATCCATGATCTGATAGAAGGGCACACAAGTGTAAAACATGTCCCTCCTGATGTTGTTGTAATCTGCTTTGGACCTGTCGATGAACTCCTGGATAGGAACATTGGTTTGGAGAGACATCCTGAGCAACCTGAGGTGGACTTCCGGCCCGAGCCGGAAATTCCCGGTGGAGCGCGCCAGGAGTTCGCTCTTTAAGAAATTTTGATAATCTTCCAGGACTGGAACCAGCTTGGCCAGGTTATCCTTAAGCCTTGGTTTAATATCGGCTGGCGTCTGTTCCAGCAATTGAGGAAGCTCATTCTTGTAAAAGTCCATAATTCCCAAGAATTGGCTGATGGCTGTTTCGGTAAAGAGTTGAGGAGGAGTCTTTAAATTTTCTTTGGCTTGCTTGATCAGCCTTGGCAAATCCTTCAATCTGAGTTCAGCATTCTTTGCCCTGCTGTCGATTGGGGCAAAATCTTTGGCGAAAAGGCTTCGGATACAGTTGGCGATAATATCGTTGTAGAAGAGGGGATTGTATTCCCAGGGGACAAGGTTTTCGTGCTTCATCAGCTCTAAATCCAGGGCATCCAAGATCATTTCGTGATCGATCTGAATCTCAGGGCTCAGGCTCATTTTATTGATCTTGGTCACGAAATCCTTGTTGAAAGTGTCCAGAGAAGTCAGGCGTTTCTCCAGGTTCTTGCTGCTGACATCTTCAACTTTTCCATCATAGGTGTGGTAGCCAGCCATGGTCGCGGCTGTCGGGTAGAACTTCCACAGCTCATCAAGATAGGTCTCCAGTATTTTCTGAAATTTGGCGTCTTCATCATTCTTCTGAGAGAGAAGCAAACCTGCACTCAGAAAAGCGAAGAGAAGAATAGCGAGTGGAATGACTTTTTTCCTCATTGGATTCCTCCGTTGTGAATGCATTTTTTTCCTCCGTTGTTCTTCATCTCTTTATTGTTTGAGTTATTAAATTGTTTTTAAAGATGACGCTCTTTTTCCTTTGACTCCAAGCTCACCATCTGATAACAGCTGCTCCCCAGGTGAAGCCAGAGCCAAAGGCTGTCAGAACGATCAAATCTCCTTTTTTTATTCTCCCTTCTTTCACAGCTTCATCCAGAGCAATGGGAATTGAAGCTGCAGTTGTGTTGCCCAAGCGGTCGATATTTCTTATCACTTTTTCAACCGGAATTTGAAGATTCTTTGCTACCATGAGAGATATTCTGTCGTTGGCTTGATGGGGAATGAGGTGGTTGACGTCATCAATAGTGAGGCCGTTGTGTTTAAGGGCTATTTTTACCGCTTCGGGCATTTTTTCGCAAGCGCTGACGAAGACATTGCGGCCGTTCATTCGGGGATAGAATCTTTTGCTTTTAATCAACTCTTCAGAAAAGCCGGGATTATCCTTGCAGCTTGGTTTTTCCATCCATAAATCAGAAGCAAAACGTCCGTCTGAAAAGAGATGCGTGGATAGGATACCCCTTCCATCATTTTTTTCATTTGGTTCAAGAATGACGGCAGCACCGCCATCGCCAAAGAGCACAGCAATGTCTCTCCCCTCATCGGAAAAATCCAGGTTAGAGGATTGAACCTCAGCAGCCACAACCAGGATTTTTTTATAGGTTTGGGTTCTGATGTATTGGTCGGCAACAGATAGCGCATAAATGAAACCCGTGCATTGATTCCTGACATCAAGGGCGCCAATTCCGGCCAGGCCGAGTTTGGCTTGGACGAGAACTCCTATGCCGGGAAAATAGTGGTCTGGAGATAGGGTGGCGGCAACGATGAACTCGATCTCAGCTTTATCGATTTTGGCATCTTCAATGGCTCGCAGGGCTGCTTCATAGGCAAGGTCGGAGGTTCCCACTCCAGGGTCCACATGATGCCTCTCGATGATTCCCGACCTCTGACGAATCCATTCGTCGGAGGTGTTCATCATCTTTTCCAGGTCGGAGTTCTTTACGATTTTAGAAGGAATGCAGTGGCCTGTTCCTGTTATGATCGAATTTGTAATCATCCTAATTTCTTAAAATTATAATAGATGAAAAAGGAAAAATAAAGCAGAAAGTTTTTTCAAATAGAATCCCAAATTCCGTGATAATCATAAAAATTTGGCGAGGGGTCCTGTCACGGCATGCTCCCCGTCCGTCCTCGCTGCACCCATCCC
>CAZGMN010000170.1:0-7004 GCA_964526905.1 uncultured Eubacteriales bacterium | reverse complement strand
GTGAAAAGGACCACTGATAGCCAATCATTACCCACCGCCCGGATGCATCTCTTGTCTGAATCAGGCGTTCGGCTTCTTGGATTGTCGCGCCCAGCGGCTTCTCGCAAAGAACATGACTTCCAGAGCGAAGGGCTTCGCAACTCTGGGGAACATGATGATGAATCGGAGAGGAAATAATGACAAGTTCCACCCTGCGGCCGCTTTGCCCAAATTTCTGGAGCGAATCAAAGATCGGAATTTTCAATCTTTTCAACTCGGGGTAAAGCTCCGACCTCTCTGGAAAGGGGTCGACGACTGCCTGAAGGTCTACTGCACCAGAGGGAAACTCTTCAAGCAAGGTCTTAAGATAATGGAGTCCCATGCCGCTCGTCCCAACAAGAACTATAGAAACCGGCTTTTTTTTCAAGCGGCGGCGAGGACCAAGCTTGAAACTCATTTTTTATTCCTTTGACAACCTTTTCTCCATCAGGTCAACCTCAAAAATATCTTTGGTGGCAAGGTCCACAGCCACAGTCTTAATTTCAAAGCCCTTGAGGGTGATATCAAAGCTTAGAGCTAAGGATGGAATCGCAATCTCAGTTTTTATTTCCTTGCCTGTCGGCTCAAAAAGGCGAATAATCAGCCAATTTTTCTCTTCTGCCATCTTCAAGGCTGTCATCTGGACTATCTCATTGCTGAGAAGGACTCCTGGCAAGATTTTTTTCCCTTTGCCAGGAGGAGAACAGCAGAGCACCATCGGGGCTTCATTCTTGGCCGCAGCTTCGAGCTCAATCCGCAAAGTTCGGTCTTCGGCTCTGCCGCCGTTGAACCAGAAATTAAAAATTCTCTCGCCCTGGTCAATCCTCGGCTCGAACCTATTCTGAGGAACGAGCGGAATTCCTTTTTCAACAGGGTGGGCTGAGTAGGCGGCAGAGCGGAGCAGAGAAAGGCGAAGCTCTCCTTCATAAAAATCAAAGCCATATGTTCCGCTGTTGATGGCAGTCAATGCAAAGCGCTTATCCTCTGAAAAAACTCCCACCCATTTCTGCGCGACCAGCTCCTCACCCATTCTCTTAAATTGCTCGAGACCGTAGGCTACCTGGCCAAGACAGCTTCCTCTTTCGAAAGCAGTCGGGATGGAGAGCTTGAGCATGCGGTCCTTTTCATTCCAAGAAACTCGGACCTCAACTTCAAACTCAGTCCCTTTTTTTGGAATCTTATAGCACTGGCAGAGAGATGAATGGTTGTATTTGAATAAGGCTTCAACGACTGTCCTCACCGGGCCATCCTCGATGATCCGCACCGGCTCCAGACCTGGGGAGGAAACACCTGAAAAGAAGGCAGACTCCTCTTTGCTCATTAAGGCAAAGGAACCCTTCACCTTTCGGAAGCTGCGAACAAGCAGTCCCCAAGGATCAGGATAATCCTCTACAACCAGGAGGCGAAAAGAATCCGGCTTTAAAAAATCAACGCCGCTGACGCCGAAGCTTTCGACCAGTCCTGTTTCCTTGGAGATGACGATTTGGCTTGTATCAGATTTGAAAACAAGAGGTGATTCTACCGGCCTTTCCATCCCCGGCCTGGATTTGACTTCTTTCAGCCGACAGGAAAAGCGGTTCATCTGGCTCGGCCTGAGTTCGGCTCGAAAAACAACTCTTTTCCGCTGTTCTAAAGAAATATTGCTGCTCTCCTTTTCGAGCTGAAAAGGGATGAGCATACTGCTGCTGTCCTTAATTTCAGGAAGCCAGAAGGCGCTCCGCTCAAAATTCGGCTCAGCAGGTTGGAACTCGCAGATGACTATTTCATTTAGAGGATAGGGATGGGGATTAAAGACAAAAATTGAAAACTCACCCTCTTCGGCTCTGGTCTCACCGCTGAGCAGAGAAAAGAATGCCCTGGCTTTCAGGCGAGAAAGAATCTCCAGGCCATGGTCCATCCTCTGCAGGGCATAAGCTTCGACTTGAGGAATGGATGAGCCAGGGAGGATATCATGAAATTCACAGAAGAGCAGGTCTTCCAGGGCAGCTTGAAGCTCTATTCGAGGATAATCTATCAAAGCCTGTAATGCGGCCTGAGCGGCCATCTTTTCTGTTAAAAAATAAGTATTTTCAAGTTTTCTGTGCTTTTGCTTGACCGCAGCCATGGTTGTGTAGCAGCCGACTGCCCAGGGATTAAGGTCTTCAGCGTGGCGGGGAACCTTGCCGGACTTCCCTTCCAATTCATGAAAATAATCTTCAGGTCTGGCATGGCGAATTTGCCACCCGGATTCTTGGCTGATGAGCTCGCTGAGCTGCTCAAGGTCTTGACGCGAAGGCCCGCCGCCGTGGTCTCCAATTCCCCAGAGAAGAAGCCCTATTTCTTGCTCTGCATTCTCAGCCAGCCATTTTTCCACTCGTTTTCTCGCCTTGCCTTTCTCCGAATTGTAATGGTAACGGGCGCGATGGGCGAGAATTTCAGAGCCGTCATAGCCAACCCAGACAAAGTCATCTGAGCGAAGGCTGAGCTCTGTCAAATCCGGCCTGCAGAAAAGATAGGAGGTATAACCAGATTTTTTCAGGATCTGGACCAGCCCTCTCGAGTGGCCAAAAGGGTCAAGATTGACGGCTGTCTTGGGCTCCACTCCAAACTTATTCTTGAAATAGAGCTTGCCGGCGAGAATCTGGCGGACAAGAGATTCGCCGCTGGGCATGTTGCAGTCAGGCTGCAAAAACCATCCGCCCATGATATGCCACCTTTTTTTTCTGACCAATTCCTGGATTTTTGAGAAAAGCTCTGGCTCATAGCTTTCCACCCATTTATAGAGCAAAGCTTCGTTATGGTTAAAAATAAAGTCCTTGAATTCCTGGCAAAGACCAGCTGCTGTGCGAAAGGTGGAGAGGGCTTCAGCCGCGCCCTCTTCCCATTCCCAGAGCCAGACAGGGTCGAGGTGGGCGTTACAAAGGAGAAAGAGAGTTTTTTTCTTCATCATCAGCTTCTATCTCTTCGACATCTCACCTGGATATTTCAAGGAAGAGAAGCCTCTATCCAAAGCTCTTTTTCTGGATAAGAAAACCGCGCTTCCCTTTCTGATGACTGCTTGATTGTTCCATTCGAGCGAAAACCAGCTAAACTGGCATCCCGGACTCTCTTAATTTCAAGGTTAATTCTCCCCCCTCTCAGCCGAAATGAGGATTGGATTCTTTTTATCCCGGGCAGCAACCGGGGTCTAATCCTAAGGCAAGCGGCTTCAGGCCTGATGCCGATGAGATGATGAACAAGCAAGATTAACATTTCTGCCCATGTCCAGGGCGTTATTCCGACCTGCGGAAAAGGGGGAGAGAGACGCGTGCCGTAGAATTCAAACCATGAGCCGGCTCTTGCTCCTGGCAGCGTATTCATCCAGCGCAGAACTCTCCAGACTTTCTTTAAATCTCCGCTTTCAAGATAGGCTCGGGCAATGAATAATGAGGGAAAAGCCCACGGACCAGGAGAGTCAGGCTCAGAGCTAAAATGATATCGTCCATATCCGCCGCCATCCCAGGCTTGATTCCAGAGGCACTCAAGATTGGCTAAAGTCTTCAGGGCAAGGGATGAGCGAGGGGAGATGAAACCTGTGGCTATCGGCAGCGCCGTCGAGGAATCAGGATTGAGAAGATGAATACCTGGAAGCGCAAGGGGCACACCGGCCGGCAGTCGGGCTTCAGGCATTGGCTCGATTGATTCCTGAACCGAGCCATCGATATTTCGGCGCTTGATGAAGCCCTGGCTCGTCACCAACCCGAATCGGCGGTCATTAAGCATGGCCCGCCTTATCCTTAGAGCTTCCTTTTCCCAGCGGCAAGCTTCTTCTTGGCGAGAAATCAGGCGGGCGAGCATAGCGGCTGAAGCCAGGCCTATCGAGGTGAAAAGCTGGTGAACAAGCTCCATCCCTTTCTCTATCCCATGGGCCTGATGGCGCTCCCAAAACTCCCTCTTGTTTGCAAGCAGGCCTGAGGGCTGATGACGAAAAACCTTCGAAAGCGGAAACTCAGCCGCAGCGACTATTTTTTTCCAAATTTCTTTTGCCAAATCATGATCGCCGCTCCAGAGAACATAATTCTTCAGGGAATCAAGAAGAACACCGTTCTGGTCGAGCTCGACCTCATCCTTGTCCCGTTTCTCGCTGGAATCAATTGTGTCTCCTTTTTCTGTAACAAATTCTTCAAAGAGCCGCTTGAGTATCCTTCGCGCAATCTCAAAGCTCCCGGACATGCTCAAAGCTTGGGCAATCATTGCCTGGTCTCGCACCCACTCCCTGTTATACTGCCAAATGCTGCCGTCGACCTTGCCTGACTTCGAAACCGCGGCAACCAATTGAAATCTTGAAGCATTAAAGTAATGGTCAAGGAGCGGCGAGCCGAAAGATGAAGAAACCTCATTCCAGCGATGTACGGCTTTCTGGCTCCATAAAGCTTCGGGAATTGAATCGATAAGTATTTTTTTTCCAGAATGGCCCAATTTATAGCTGAGAAAGACTTTTTCTTCTTTTCCAGGGCCTAAAAAAAGTTCTCTTTCTAATGAAGTTCGAAGGACACCGGTTTGGATACAGACTCGAGTCCCCCGTCCTTTGAGATTTTTTATCCACACTTCACGGACGAGAAGAGGCTGAGAGAAGTCGGGGCAGTAGAATATTTCTTTTATCTGGAAATCTTGGGTGTGCCACCGGAGTCGAACAGCTGGAATCTTGTGTTTATCGACCCATTCCGCTTTTAAATTCTTCGAGTGAGCTGTGCTGACCTTTTCCCCGCTAACGATGCGAATCAAGGTCTTCTCCAGTCCGCGCCTGGAATCCATAGTTAAGGCTTCTCTTTTTTTCCCAAAGCTCTCAGGATTCATAATCAACAACCCTGTGGCCGTCCCTTCTCCGGCTGGAGCTATTTGCACCGCAGCCTGGATGTGTCCGTTCCCAAGAAAAAAATAAGATGCATCTCTGAGTCTTGTCCGGACGTCCGGATGACCGCTCAAGGGATCATCTTCATAAAAATGCTCTTTAACGTCAATCATGGAGCTGCCCAAGCCTTGAGTGCAGTAAAAATAGAAGTATAAACTTAAATTTATTTATCCAATCTGTCAAGGAAGCGTAAGCTTCTCGGCTTGTGTAATTTTATTTCGGTGTCGGAATCGCCCCACGGCCCCCCAGGGAACCAGTCCCGTCGGTTCCCCCCGTCGAAAAAGCGACGGGGCCCCCTCCGCTATGGGGCCTTAGGGGCGATTCCAACGCCTCTTTGAAATCGCATATTTGGAAATTCTTCCTGCCAAACTTATTTTGCAAAAGATTCGTAAATTGTATTATAATATTTACGCATTAATAGTGATGAAAAAAATAGCAATTATAATAATTATTATCGCCTGTCTTTCTCTTGCCCTCTCTTCTCTAAACTTCGCCGAAGAAAAAACAAAGGATTATGATTCTGACTATCAAGCCCAAATTCCAAAACTCGCATTTGACTATAAGAATTTTTCTCTTTCTCCCGCTTCTGCCCAGGATGAAAAACGTTTGGCGGGTACCGAGAATCCCGGTCTTGGAAATTTCAATCTCGATCATGCCTTTCAAAGAATAAAAGATGCCATTTCCCAATTCAAATTAGCTCCAAAAATGGATCAGAGATTTTCTCTTAAAAAGTATCCTCTTCCTATCTCAATTCCAGAAAAAAGGACGTATTATTCAAAAACAGCTTTTGAGATTTTGGAGCTTAATTTTGGCCTATGGGCTTTCGATAGATATCTCATGAACGAGACTTGGGCCAAAATTAATCTAAAGACGATTCTTAATAATATCGGCGATGGCTTTGAATGGGATTATGACACTTTTGTCACCAACCAGCTGGGACATCCCTATCATGGCGCAATGTTCTACACGCTGGCCAGGACAAACGGGCTTGGTTTCTTCGAGTCCACACTCTATACATCCCTGGGAAGCTATTTCTGGGAAGTCTTTATGGAATCGAATCATCCCTCGACAAACGACATGATTATGACCTCGTTTGGAGGGGTAACCTTGGGTGAAGCTCTTTATAGAATGGCTGAGCTTATTGACGACGAAAATACAACGAGCCTTGGAAGAGCATTCAGAGAATCTCTATGTTTTTTTGTTAATCCGGTTTATGGCCTTAAGGTCCTTACGGCCAACGCCTATAAACTGAGGGATTCTCAAGGCAGACGAAATTATGTCCTCAATTTTCCCTTTGGAGCTTCCAATTCATCATCGAAGGAAACAAGTTTTGTTCTTGAAGCCAATATGGAATACAGGGATTATCTAAGAAACAATCCTTCCGGTGTAGGCCCTTACGACTGGTTCTCTCTCAACTGCAAGTTTGGCCTCCATGATAACGGCTTCCATGATAAAGAATTATGTACAAGCGGAGTGCTGATCGGGAAAAAAATAAAAGACAATCTGGCCGGTCTCTTCGGAGTCTTTGATTATATCAATACTCATCTCGCAGAAAAGATGTCTGCTCTTGGTTTTGGACCGGGCCTGGTGACGTCCTTCACTTCCGATTCAAATTTGTTTTTCAACAGTTCTGGCATTCTATCAGTCATATTTGGAGGCAGCAGCCCTTCAATTGACTTAGAAAACTATCATCTCGGAAAGAGGGATAAGGGTCCCTACTTTCTCGGGACCGGAATGCTGGGAAAAATTAATCTGGAGTTCGGGAAGGAAGGGCTGGGAAGCATTCAAACTGGCCTTTCCCGCTACTGGGTTCGTTCCATGTCCACCCCAGCCAATGAATATCTGTTCATTTCCTCCTTAAACATCAATTACGACTTGTCTGCTAAATCCCAGATAAGATTTGAGTATGATTATTATCTTAGAAATGGGACATTTGAAGAGCAAAGCGCAAGCCAGGAAAGCTTCGCTCTTCGCGCCCTTTACGTTTTTAAATTTTAAAATTCACCTTCAAAGAAATAAATCTTTTCCTTATAAACTCCATCTTAAAAATAGATCAGGCTAGGTGTTGAGAAAACCGTTTGAAGGCTGAGCGGGCATGGTTCCTCGACCGAAGGGA
>CAZGMN010000169.1:0-7053 GCA_964526905.1 uncultured Eubacteriales bacterium | reverse complement strand
AGCTCATTGCCCTTTGCCTATCAGGAGATATCTCTGCCCCTGACATGTTATATAACCGTGTGCTTGCAGATTTAGCAGATATTCGCTCAAGCTACGGGGCTCAGTTAACGCAAGTTAATACTATCAGGTTCCGGGCGCCTTGGGTTCCGAGTTGCATAATTATAGGTTTTGAATCGGGCACTTCTCAACTTGTTGCTAACGGACAGTACAATGCCTGGGATAAGCTCAACGAACAGTATCAGGTGACTGAGATTGACTTAAGCTCGATTAAATATGACTGGGCCCTCCTGAGCTTTAAAGGCCGGTTGCATCCTCGGCGATTGTCTGAATTGTACTCAAAGCTTCCTGGGGTAAGATATGCTGAGCCAAACGGTATAATAGGAGACAGCTCTAACATTTATCCCAGGCAGACAACGATTTCTGGCATGACATACTTGTTCCGAAATGGGTGGGGTGATTGTTTTTCTGGTTGTATCTCTAATGAGTATTGGTATTTTGTCTCTTATGAATTGAGCGAAACCATCTTCATCGGCTATTGGAATCCGCAACAAGACTCTAAAGAGCCCGACTGGTGGTCTGAGGCTAAGCAGAATATCGAACAATATCGCAAATTTTAATTTATTTGACTTTAACCGGGAAAGAAGGACGCTTCGCTTCCTTCGGAGGATTCATCTTGAGTTCTTGCATGATGACCTCTATCGCCTTCTCCAGTTGAGGGTCTTTTCCGGCAATCACCTCAGCGGGCTGCTGTTCGACCTCGATATCCGGAGGAACTCCCTCATTCTCAACCACCCAGCCCTGCTCTGTCCAGATGGCAAGGTTCGGCGCTGTAACATAGCCGCCGTCCATCAGTATGGGAAATCCCAGAGTTCCCACCAGACCTCCCCATGTCCTCTTGCCGATAAGCTTGCCGATGCCGAGCTTGTGGAACATCCAGGGAAGCAGGTCGCCGCCTGAGCCGGCTGTCTCATCGATGAGCATCACCTTAGGGCCCTGAATCGATGCACCCGGCGTCTTGAGGTCGGCTCCGTAGCGCATATGCCAGTAGCAGATAAGAGGACGCCGCAAGAGGTCGATATAATAATCCGCAACTGAACCGCCGCCATTAAAGCGCTCATCGACGATGATCGCCTCTTTATTAACCTGCGGGAAGAAATAGCGTTTGAAATAGGTGTGCCCCAACGTCGAAGTATTGGGCACATAGACATAGGCTACCCTGCCCTGCGTGGCCTCATCCACCTTCTTTAAATTTCCCTCCACCCAGTCACGGTTGCGCAACGAACCTTCATTGCGAATGGGAACGACCTGGACGGTCCGTGAGCCTGTGCCATCCGCTTTTGGACCGACTGTTATTTCGATAATTTTTTCTGCAGTGTTCTCAAAAAGGCTGAAGATGTTTGTCGGCGGACGAAGCTCTTTTCCCTGAACAGCTAAAAGATATTCCCCTTCTTTAACATCCACTCCAGGCTCGGTCAAAGGAGAGCGAAGCTCTGGGTTCCAGTTCAGTCCGCCATAGACTTTTTTAAACCGGTAGCGGCCATTCTCGATGGAATAATCGGCTCCGAGCAGGCCTCCAGGAACTGTTTTTGGCTCACCGACCGTATCTCCGCCTCCGACCCGGTGATGACCAACAGCCAATTCGCTGCACATCCACTGAATCACCCGGTTCAAATCACTGCGGCAAGAAAGATGCGGAAGAAAAACTGAATACTTCTCGCGCATGGCCTTCCAGTCAACGCCGTGCATGTTCGGAGCATAGAAGTAGTCGCGGTTTATCCGCCAGGCCTCATTGAAAATCTGCTGCCACTCAGCCCTGGGATCGATCAAAACTTCGATGGCATCGGTATTTATCTTTCCCTGGCCCGGCTTGATCTGACCTTCCACAGGGACGATTCCCCAATTATTTCCGAACAGATAGAGCATTTTCTTCTTGTCGGCTGAGAGAAAGTAATTATTCACATCGGTCATCAGGACTTCATCTTTTCTTTTGTTGAGGCTGTATTTATGAAGCTTTGTCTCCCTTCCGTAAGGCCCTCTGCTTTCTGAAGGAGCTTCAATATAATAAACCTCTCCCTCTTTTCCAGCCTGAAGGTTGAAGTAGTTCCCTTCAGGAATAGGAAGGGCGAGAAGGCGATAATTGATCCCCTCGAAGTCAATGGATAAAGTCACAGGAGCTTTTTGCTCTTTCTTTTCAGGCGGTTCCTTTTTCTCCACGCCTTTTTCCTCATCGCTCTCTTTTGCTAAGGGAGAAGGAATTTCTTTGCGCAGAACAGCCAGATAGAGGGCGCGAGTCATTCGCATGTCTGCATTCGACATGTCAAACCATTGCTTGACCGGACCGGCATTGGTTGAAGCGAAAAAGTAGAGGTATTTTCCGCTTTCATCGAATTCAGTGTCGCTGACATCGCTCAACCCGTCGGTAATCGGATAGGACTTGTCTTCTTCGAGGGAATAAATATAAACCTTTTGAATATAAGCCGCAGTGTTCAGGGTGTAGGCAATCCATCTTGAATCTGGAGACCAGACAGAAGAAACGCTTCGACTACGGGCCGGGCCGTAGAGATATTCTGAACCAATCTTCTTCACCGCTCCTGTCTTTAAATCTATCCAGTAGAGACTCCAGGAGTTATCGGCAAAAGAAATCTTCTGGCTGTCAGGAGACCAGAGAGGCGCATCATAGAACCCGGCGCCCTGGAGCTTGAACTTTCTCACTTCTCCCTTTCCTTCCTGGGCTGCAAGATGAAGCTCATACTCGCCGCTTGCATCCGAGAAATAGGCAATTGTCTTGCCGTCAGGCGACCAGACCGGAGAGCGTTCATGGACAGCGCCGGTATTAGTCAGATTGCGTGGATCTCCTTTCTCTGCCGGAACAGTCACTATCTCTCCGCGGAACTCGAAGACAGCCCGGGCACCTGAGGGAGAGATGGAAGCGTCTCGTATATATCGTGGGCCTTTCGCATACCGGGGACGGACCTCGATCAAGTCAGCAGCTACACCGATGGTTAATTTCTCACTTTTTGCCTTGAGCGGGTCAAAGATATGAAGATAGCCGGCCTGCTCATAGATGATTTTCCCTCCTCCCGTAGAGGCGTCGATGATTGGAAAATCCGTATAGGAAGTCAGCTGCTTGATATCCTTTGATTTTAAATCGTAGGAAAAAAGGTTGAACTCTCCATTCCGGTCTGAGAGAAAATAGATTTTCTCTCCCATCCACATCGGGTCGATATCATTCGAGCGGCCTTCAGGCTGAGGGACCTTTTCCACGGACTGGTCGCTGAAAGTATAAATCCAGATCGTAGAAGCTGTTCCTCCCCGGTAATGCTTCCACTGGCGGAAAGCCTCGTAAAGAGGATTGTAAGCCAGGCGCTTTCCGTCCGGCGAATAAGCGGCATTAAAGGCATGGGGAATTTTCAAGGCAGTTGGAAAGCCTCCTTCAAGAGGAACTGTAAAAAGCTGGGTGTAACGCCCTGAAAAAACATAGCGAGGTGAGGTAAAGAGCACTGAGGAGCCGTCCGGCGTGAAGCCGCGGACAATATCCGGCCCTGGGTGCCATGTCAGACGCTTGGGAACGCCTCCTTCGACAGGGACAAGAAAAACGTCAGTGTTTCCGTCATACTGAGCACTAAAGGCTAACAGCTTCCCGTCTGGAGAGAAAACAGGGCTGGACTCCATTCCCTGGGCAGTGGTCAAATGCCGCACTTCTCTGCCGTCGATGTCTGCCACCCAGAGGTCGCCGGCGTAGGCAAAGGCAATATGGGTTTTGCTCATCGCCGGCTGGCTTAAAAGTTTCGTGTCCTTGATGTCAACTTCAGCTTTCAGGAATAAAGAAAAAAAGATGGCCCCAACCAAGGCGAAGACAAAACAGATAAAATGTTTTTTCATAAAAAACCTCCTCCTTTATTTTTTTTAAAGAGAGATTGGCTCGCTTCTAAAGCTTGATAATTGCGCCTTTTGCAGCAAATAGCGCCCAAAAGATAAAAAGAAAATTTCCCCTGTCCCAGCCTCAATGAAGAAACCAATCTCCATCACAGAAAATTGCTTAAATCGAAAGATGATATCTTGAAAAAGTCATATATCACGAGCAGGACGCGAAGTCAAAGAAGGTTTGGAATATTTTTTTTCATTGGAAACTTGGGTCTTGGTATTATAGAATGAATCCTGCTCAGGCCCAATAACTCAAAGGAAAATAACATATAAGTTCTTACATAAACTCTTTTTAAAGGAGAGCTGGGATGAAAAGAAGAGAGGCTCTTCTCAGCTTAGGCAGTTTTGCCTTTTTAGGGACACGATTATTTTCCAAAGAAGGGAGGATTGAGAAAATGAAGAAAGAAATCAAAACAGAGAAAGCCCCAAAGGCTATCGGCCCTTATTCGCAGGCTATCGAAGCCAACGGCTTTATTTTCGCTTCTGGTCAAATCGCGCTCAACCCCTCGACAGGAGAGTTGAGCACAAGGACCATAGAGGAACAGACCCGACTTGTGCTGAACAACCTCAAGGCGGTTCTCGAGGCTGGGGGAAGCTCTCTGGATAAAGCTGTCAAGTGCACAGTTTTCCTCCAGGATATGAATGACTTCAGCAAGATGAATGAGGTTTACTCCGAATTTTTCAAGCCCCCCTACCCTGCCCGGGCCGCTGTCCAGGTGGCGCGCCTGCCCAAGGATGTCAAGGTCGAGATTGAAGCTGTGGCTGTAAAGTAAGTTGCCAGAAAACCGTTTTCAAAATATAAAGCCTGATCCTCCTCTTTTTTCATCAGAAAAAATGATGTAAAATAATTCAGTCATGCCGATATATGAGTTTATCTGTAAAAAGTGCGGAAAACACTTTGAAAGCCTTGTCTCCGTGGGAAAGGAAAAAACTGTTTCCTGCGCAGCCTGCGGGAGCAAAGACATACAAAAAATATTTTCTTCATTTGGAATAGGAGGGGGAAGCAGCCGGCTGAAATCTTCCTCGAGCAGCTGTGCCACATGCTCGGCAACTTCATGCAGCAGCTGTAAATAAAAAAGAGAGAGGAGAGCCCAGCCCGAAAGCAAGCAGGCTTGGCACGGCCTGAGCAAAGCTTTTGTGTCCCCGAAACACCCAGCTTGAGGCATATTGTGCTTTTCCACCATCAAAAAATGCAAACCTTTTTTTCTGTTCCTTGACTTCGCTCTAGGCTTAAAGATAAATTTACTGCTAATGAAAAGTGAAGTGCGGATTGGAGTCGATACTGGCGGAACGTTCACTGATTTCGTCATCTCTATTGACGGCAAAATCGAGATAAAAAAAATTCCTTCTACACCTCATAATCCTTCCTTGGCCATTCTCGAGGGAATAAGAGGGCTGTTAGGCCGCTTTCCTTTCATCATTCACGGGACGACTGTAGCCACCAATTCTCTGCTGGAAAGGAAAGGCGGAAAGATTGCCTTGATGACCAGCGAAGGCTTCGAGGATGTGCTTTTTATCGGGCGCCAGACACGGCGCAACCTTTACAGCTTGAAGGGGGAGCTCAGAGCTCCTCTTCTTCCCCGGCATCTCTGTTTTGGGATTGAGGAGAGAACCTCATCTTTAGGAAAAGTCGAAAAGAAAATTTCTCTTCCTGAACTTCAGGAAATCATCGAAAAAATCATAAAATCAAAAGCAGAAGCCGTGGCCGTCTCTCTCATCAATTCTTACGCAAATTCTTCGAACGAAAAAATCATTGCCGAAGAGCTGAGGAAGAAAAAACTCATGGCCTCTGTCTCGAGCGAAATCCTGCCCGAATACCGGGAATACGAAAGAACAGCCACGACTGCGGTCAATGCCTACCTCATGCCTGTTGTCAGCCGTTATTTAGAGAGCTTAGAGAAGAAAATGAAGAAGGCAGAGCTTCGAATCATGCAGTCCAACGAAGGCTATATCTCTACGGCCAAGGCGAAATCAGAGCCGATAAGAACCGCTTTCTCAGGGCCTGCAGGAGGAGTTGTCGGCGCCTTCCAGCTGGCAAAAGCAGCCGGCTTCAGGAATATCATCAGCTTCGACATGGGAGGCACATCGTCAGATGTCTCCTTGATAGATGGCCAGATAAGACGCACCAATGAAAGCCTGATAAGCGACTTCCCGCTTCGAATCCCGATCATCGACATCCATTCTGTTGGAGCTGGAGGCGGGTCGATTGCCTTTATCGATAAGGGCGGATCACTCAGGGTTGGACCTCAGAGCGCTGGAGCAGACCCTGGCCCGGCCTGCTACGGAAAAGGAGAGCTGCCGACTGTGACTGACGCTAATCTTGTCCTCGGCCGCCTTGACCCTGAATTCTTCCTGGGAGGACAGATGAGAATCTTTCCAGAAAGAAGCCGCGAAGCGCTCGAAGGCTTGGCTCGAAAAATCAATAAATCCTTGTTGAACACAGCTTCAGGTATCATTGAAATCGCCAATGCCAACATGGAGAAAGCCATTCGCGTCATCTCCATTGAACGCGGCTTTGATCCCAGAAGCTTCGCCCTCTTCTCTTTTGGAGGAGCAGGAGGGATGCATGCCGTTGACATTGCCTCCCACCTAAAGATTCCACAGGTCATCGTTCCCAGGAATGCAGGCGTGCTCTCCGCCTTTGGACTCCTTCTGGCCGATTCGATCAAGGACTATTCGAAGTCTATCCTGAAAACAGCGGATAGAATAAGCAGAAAAGAGCTTAAGGCTCATTTTGCCCGATTGAGCCAAAAAAGCCTTAAGGACATGGCAGAAGACGGCTTCAAGAAAGATGAAATCAGCCTCTTTCCTTTCCTCGACCTCAGGTATCTCGGCCAATCCTACGAAATAACCATTCCTTTTAGAGACGATATGGGCTCTGACTTTTCATTTATTTCTGATTTCCATCGGGCCCACAAAAAACTTTATTCCTACTTTCATCCCGAGAGGCCGGTTGAGGTCGTCAACATCAGGCTCAAGGCTGTCGGCAGGTGCAAAAAGATCAAGTTGAAAAAAATCCGAGCAAAAATTCCGAATCTGGAAAGAGCCGTGATAAAAAAGCAGCCCATTCATTACGGCGGAAAAAAATTCCAGGCATCGGTCTTCAACCGCTCTCTCCTTTGTCCCGGC
>CAZGMN010000168.1:0-7055 GCA_964526905.1 uncultured Eubacteriales bacterium | reverse complement strand
GCTTTATTATATTGTAGGAGTCAAGCTTATAGGGCCTGCCTGTAGACGCCGACATTTCCCTGGCTGTCTTTAATCCTGATGGTGATAAGATTGTCTGAGCCGGGGAGCAAAGTCAGCGTGATCTTAAAGCTCTCCTGCTTTGAATCACAAATCCCATCTTCAGGAAAAATGCTCTTCCATTCCTCAGGCCGGATGAGGTATTTGACCTCTTCGATGGAGGAGAGGGAATCCTCGGCCTGAAAAGTGATAATGAGCTTATCCTTTTCTTTGACAGCCTGAAAATTCTTGATGACCGGAAGAGAATTATCGATGATTAGGGGCTGGCTGATTTTCTCTGAATTCAGATCCATGCCAGGTGGATTAGAGGGGCTGTCAGAAGCAATGACTTTCAAAAAGTAGACTCCATCAGGAAAAGAAACTGTGTCGAAAGCATAGGCTGTATCTGCCCACTTCTCTTTCAAGACCCGCCATTGGCTCTCGTCTTCCCTCCTCATCTGGATGGAAAAGATGAGGTTGTCGCCGTTCTCATCCTCTGCCTCCCAGGTCATCGTCTGAAAACCCTTTCTCTCGGCTTTCTTGGTCAGGGCCAGGCTCAGAATTTTATCCTTATCTTTATCTTTGGCCTTGGCCTGTTCAGCGACAGCTGTATCCAGACCCCAGATAATCTCTTCTTGTTCAGGAGGCTTAAGATAGACCTCATTGGGCGCAAGCAGTTTGAGTTCAGTGATGGCCGGCGGAATGTTTGTCTGGAGGAAGAAAAGGCTGACTCTTTGAAGACGAGGAGAGGCTCTCCCTGACTGACTCTTGAAATTAGCCTTGAATTGGATGTAACACGAATTGGGGCTCAAGATTTTTTCCCCCTGGCTTTTCTGGTAGGGAGGTGACCAATCGCTCCAACTCTCATTGGGCTCACTTGAATTGCCGCTCCTCGTTTGCAGTTGAAGCGTCGTCTCCGAAGAAGCCTCGGCCTGCCATTCAATATTTCCCCATGATGAAATTGTTTTGGCATCCATGACCCGGCTCAAATATTCTCCACTGAGCACCTGCTCGGGCAAGATGACGCTCAAATTGCTGGGATTGTTGGCGAGCATATAAATCTTTGCTCGAAAGGGAAGAAGGTCATAAATCTGCTCAGACTTCTTCTGGAGGAGAAGAGAGATTTTTTCGTTCTTATCGACGGCATAGACTCTTCCCTGGTTCCCTGTTCCAAAGATGAGTCTTTTCTCTCCTTCATTCCAGAGCAGGCTGTAGATGAGCTCTTCGTCGGAACTCCAAAGCCTTTTGGCCATTCCTTGGGAGTCTATTCTGAAGAGAGCGCCTGGCTGCTTCTGGCTCAGACCCGAGGAAAGAATTTCCGGAGTCTCAGCCAAGGAAGCTGAGACAGTGACCGCAACCGCCGTCTCTGCCTTTGCAGGAAGAAGAGTGGTTTCTTCCTTCTTCGGCTTGATAACGGCTCCTCCAGCCGCAATATAAATATTTCCCTCTCCATCGAGGACAATGCTTTTTATTTCTTCATAGGGGGATTCAAAGATGACCGAAGCTTTCTTTCCCTGCGGAATTCTGTAGAGAAGACCTTTCCCCCCACTTCCGGCAATAATATCTCCGTTTCGGTCGAACCGCATGCAGAGGATATGATTTTCCTCTGCCTTGAAGACAAGGCTTCCCTCACCTTTTTGATTGATCTCGTAAATGCCGCCGCTCTCACCAACCGCAGCCAGCAGTGTGCCTTTATCGCTGAACATCAAATCCCAGATATATTTCTCGCGGGGGTCGAAGAAAGGCTCCCCCTTTCCTTTTTCGGAAATTTTCCAAATCTTGCCGTTGGGCGAAGTTCCGGCATAAAGATTTCCTTTTTTGTCCTGAGCAAGGCAGTAGACGTCCATCTCGGGGACCTGAAAATAAAGTTCAAGCGCACCGCCCTTGCTGATTCTGTATATTTTTCCTCCATGGCCAGTTCCGAGATAGATCACATCTTCAACAGCAACGAGCAAGGATAGATAAAACTCCTCAGTAGGCCCCTCTAACCTCTCTTCTTTAGGAGAAAGGGAAAGAATTCCCTCGTAAGAAACTGAAATTCCGTCAAACTTTCCTTTTAAAAAATCATCTTTGCTACGCGTTTCCCACTTTTGGGGGACAACTCCCTGGAGAGCCTGGGCCAAGAAGACAAGAATAATAGAAACCATGACCAATATTCTTCTCATTCCCTTTATCTCCTATTTTTTTATTTTGATCGGAATCACCGCCGCCCCTTTAAAAACATAGGGAAGGGGCAGCTGATACTCACTCAGCGTTGACTTGTTGAGCTCGGTGGGATAGGAAGCTGCAGCTCTGGGCGAAGAAAACATGGATTTCATCGACGGCGGCAAATTTGGCATCTCCTCACCTTTCAGAAAGAGCCCCGGCTTGGAGGCGATGATCTTGAAATAAATTCGATTATTCTTCCTGAGATTGCTCAAAATCCTGACCAGCTGTTCTAAGCTGCGGGGCATAAGGGCTTCCATTCTGTACTGGCTCATCTCGATTTGATGCATGGCTTCGGCATCACCAATGACAAGATGAAATTCAGAACCCGAGGGGAGGCTGGGAGCATAAATTTCGACTGTCTGGAGAATGCTTTCGCCCCTAAAGGTCCGATAATAAACCTTAATCTGAATTCTTTCGCCGGGTGAGGCCTCGTATTTGTCAAGCCAGACTTTTTCTAAATAGCAAAGCTTGAGTGCCTCAAAAGCACCGATGGACAGGTCCACGCGGTGAATGCTCAAATCCTTAAACTCATTGTTTGTCAATAAATAAACGACTGCGGTCAGAAGGTTGGAAATGTCTCTCACCGAATTGTCGAAATTGCTCGAAAAAAAATCCTCGAGATGGACACTCATCCCGTTGTCAAGGTAGACATCGCCATCGAGCTCCAAGGAAAGGTCGCCGACAGCTCTCTCTTCGCTGGAGAGAATATTCATCACAGAAACATTGACCAGAAAAGGAGTTAAAATCTGGTCCTTGACAACCTTTATCTTGAAATTTCTTATTCCCCCGCCTTCATCGAAAATCTTGATATGAATTGGAACCAATAGGGGAAATTTGCCGAGCTCACCCAAAAGCCCTGAAGAACGGTCCTGATAGAATCTCCCGACCAGGGCATCTGGAGCAGCAAGCTTGAAAGAAGTAGAAAGGTTGGGAACAACCGTTATCACCTTTGCCTTGGTCATGGCATAGTCCACGGTGCCGAGATTGTAAATAGGATGGCCGAAGGCCAAGACGCGGTTGCCGTCGACGTAAGTCACGGTTCCCACTGCGCCAACGCTCATATCGCCCTCGACGAGTTGAATGGCCACAGGGTCACCGCTTTGAAGCGATAAGTCAGGAATGGAGATTTTTTCCAGAGATTGTCCGGATGATCCGCCTCTTATAGGATTAAAACCAAACTTTACAAAAAAAGGCTTGGTCGCCTCAAAGACCCTCGGCGAAAATCCGTTAAAAATGAGGGGAACAAGGAGAGGGCTGATGGTTTGATCTTCAGAGGTAAAAGAACTCCTGGGATGAAAAAAATCCTTGTTTAGTTCAAAAAGCTCTTCCAGGCTGAGGTATTTCCTAACAGAAAGCCTTGAAGAAAACGAAGATTTTGGAAGCTCCTTTCCGGAAATAGCCAGCATTTCTCCGATGGGAGTGATGCCGACGATGGCTTCTTTGGAAAACGCACCCATGCTATAAGCCACGGCGCCGACAAGCTTGCCCTCAACGTAGATGGGGCTTCCGCTCATGCCCTGAATAACCCCATTCTTTTCCAGGATATTGCTATTGAGCTTGGCGATGATTATGCTTTTTTTTGGCTCAACATTATAAAGAACTCCGAGGATTTCAACATCAAAATCTTCGATCTTGCTCTCCTGGAAAACAGTTTTTCCTTTGCCCTTCATTCCAGCTTTGACCTGGTCCAAGGGAAGGGTCAGAACAGAAGTTTCGACGCCAGCCAAGCCAAGGTTCATGATGAGCAGAACCGAAAAAAAGAGTCCGAATTTTTTTCTCATTAGCACCTATCTCTTCGTTCAAGAAGAATGGGAATTTCTAAGGAATTGACCTTCTCACTTCTTTTTATCTTATTATGCCCACCTTCTTTCCACATCTGTGGAAGCTGGCAAGAACCTCATCCAGCTCCTGCTCGGTATGGGTGGCAGAATAGCTTGTCCTGATAAGAGATTGGCCCTTGGGGACAGCAGGATAAATCACAGGATTGGTGAAAACTCCATCTTCCCTCAGAAGTTTCCAAAGCATGAAGGCAACCTCGTCATCTCCGACGATGACCGGGATGATTGGCGTCTCTGTTTGCCCTGTGTTATAGCCCATGGCTTCAAATCCCGACTTCATTTTCTTGGTTATCTCCCAAAGCCTTTGTCTTCTCTCCGGTTCGGTCTCAATAATCTCAAGCGAGGCAAGGACCGTGGCTACAGAAGCAGGCGTGATGCTGGCGCTGAAAATCAAAGAGCGGGCAAAATGTTTGATGTAGGAGATGACTTTTTGCTTGCCGGCCACAAACCCCCCCAGGGAAGCAAAAGACTTGCTGAAAGTTCCCATGACAATGTCAATCTCATCTTCGACGCCAAAATGCTCGGCAGTTCCCCTTCCGTTCTTTCCCATCACTCCAATTCCGTGAGCATCGTCAACCATAATCCGAGCATTGTATTTCTTGGCAATCTCCACAATAGCCGGCAGATTTGCCAGGTCGCCTTCCATGCTGAAGACTCCGTCGACAAC
Organism: uncultured Eubacteriales bacterium; assembly: GCA_964526905.1. GTDB lineage: Bacteria > Acidobacteriota > Aminicenantia > Aminicenantales > Aminicenantaceae > CAZGMN01. The sequence continues at coordinate 2,306 of CAZGMN010000168.1, read as the reverse complement.
AATCAGCTTTCCACTATTCTTATCCACGGAGGAGATGAGCCTCTCCATGTCAGCCATATCGTTATGCTTGAATTTTAAAATATCTCCGTAAGAAAGGCGACTGGCATCGATGATGCTGGCATGGACCATTCGGTCGGTGATGATGGCATCTCCTCTTCCGACTAAGGTTGAGATAATTCCCTGATTTGTCTGAAAACCTGTGCTGAAGGCGAGGGCAGCCTCTCTTTTCATAAATTTGGCAAGCCTCTCTTCAAGCTCAACGTGAATATCCAGGGTTCCGTTGAGAAATCTCGAACCGCAGGTGGAAACTCCATATCTCTCCACAGCCTCTCTTGCTGCTTTCATCACCCGCGGGTCGTTGATCAGGCCCAGATAGTTGTTGGAACCGACCATGATCATGCCTTTGCCGTCAACCCTCACTCTATTTCCTTTCACCTCTTGAATTGGAGTGAAATAGGGATAGATGCCCGTGGCCATGGCTTCTTCAGCGCGGGTAAAGTTATAGCACTTATCGAAAATATCCAACTTGTCCTCCTTTCTTAAAACCTTTCTGCTCAATCAAAAGTTTCTCCTTTTCTGTCTCCGCTGCCCTCAGCTTATCCAGAATTGACCGTAGAGGGCAAATCTCATACAATCTTTGATAATGAAAGCCCTCATCACCGGAGCAACGGGATTTATTGGGAGCCACCTCGCAGAGTTTCTGTTAGATAAGGGCTTTAGAGTTTTTGCACTTGTCCGAGACCAAAATAATCTAAAATGGCTAACAGGATTCGACATCCATCTTTTAAAAGGAGATCTTCTCTCCATTCCTTCTCTTCCAAATGATATTGATTATGTCTTCCATGCAGCCGGCTTAACTAAATCATTCAAAATTTCAAGTTATTATACAGTAAATCAACAGGGAACAGCAAGCTTTTTAAAGGCGCTCTGCTCTCAGAACATTTTTCCCAAGAGGATAATCTATCTCAGCAGCATTGCGGCTTGCGGACCTTCGGCAGAGGGAAAGGCGATCCGGGAAAGCGACCCTCCTCATCCCATTACACCCTATGGAAAAAGCAAATTGATGGGAGAGTGCGAGGCTCTGAAATTCAAAGATGTTCTTCCGATTGTTATCCTCAGAGTTGCTGCTGCTTTCGGCGCGAGGGATAGAGACTTCCTCGCCTATTTCAACCTGATCAAGAAAGGCATCCTCGGCTCTCTTGGCGGCAAGGAAAGGCTTCTAAGCCTTTGTTATATCAAGGACCTGGTCAACGCTCTCTACCTCTCTATTCAAGAAAAGGCAGAAAGCGGAGAAATATTCAACATCGCCCATCCCATTCCTTGCAGCTGGGATGATATAGGAAGAGCAGCAGGCAAGTCGCTGGGAAAGAAATTGATAAGAGTGAAACTTCCTGTCCCTGTGGTCTACCCTGCAGCTTTATTCTCTGACTTGATGGGCAAGATGACCCATAAGCCGGCAGTCATGAACCGCTTTAAGTTCAAGGAAATGAGACAGGAAGGTTGGGTTGCGGACACAACAAAAGCAGAAGAAAAGCTTGGCTTCTGCGCTCAATTCCCCTTGGAAGAAGCAATCCAGGAGACCATTGACTGGTATCTCAAGAACGAGTGGCTTTAAGCCTGCCCCGACTCAGTTCGTTCAATGACTCTTCCTGCTAAACAGTCCCTGCAGGTTTATCTTTGAATGAAGTAGGGCACCTTGAATTTTACGTTGCTCTTTAAACACCAGGCTTCCTCTTTAGAGCAGGCAAAATATTTTATTTTACCCTCAAGATAATGGCTTCCCCTCACCGCCCTCAAACGAACCGAAAAAGGAATTTCAATCGGCTTTTCCAGATTCAAGTATCTTTTTCCGCTCCCTTCTAAAATTTCTGTCTCAAAATCATACTCAGAAAAAGAGCTATTGGATAAAACAAGCTCTTCACTTGGAGCCAAGTCGATGGTAAAAAAAGGCTGGGAGCTGATGATGATTCCATCCTTAACACTGAGCTTTAAGAGAATTTTTCCTTCCTTGCCCCTCAAGAGATTCTTGGGAGAGACGGAAGCGTCAATCTTCAAAAGTTCATTGTCCTCAGCCCAAGCAAAGAAAAAGAAGCTCACCATCAGCAGGCAGCATAAAATGTATTTTCTCAAAGGACTTCCTCACTCATCTTAAACAAATTCTATGTTACTCTGTGACTTTTTATTCGTCAATATAAATGCCATGTTATTTAAAAAAGCATCCTAAATTCCGTGAGAGCCAATGATTGACAGCGGGGTGGCACGGCATGCTCCCCGCAACGCCCGCAGCTGCAGGGGTTCCCCACGGG
>CAZGMN010000167.1:0-7083 GCA_964526905.1 uncultured Eubacteriales bacterium | reverse complement strand
AACGAGGAGGGCTTGGTTGGAATTGGCAAAGGGAAGGCTCGAGAAGTTCCCATGGCCATTGCCAAGGCAGTGGAGAGCGCCAAGAAGAATATGATTGAGGTGCCACTCTTGGGGACAACCGTCCCCCACTTTGTCACCGGCCATCATGGAGCAGGAGTTGTCATTCTTCGCCCGGCATCAAAAGGCACGGGTGTTATTGCCGGAGGCGCGGTGAGAGTCATCATGGAGCTGGCGGGGATCAAGGATGTTTTAACCAAGTCGATTAAAAGCAGCAATTCGATAAGCGTGGCCCACGCCACCTTGGATGCTTTGAAGAAGCTTAAGAGGCCGGAGGATGTGGCAAAAGTGAGAGGAAAGGCAAAGGAAAGCATATGGCAGTGAAACAAAGACCAGCGAAAAAAAGCCCAGCAGAGGGAAAGGCTGCGCCGCTGGGCGAGAAAGTCAAATCCCAGGAAAGACGATTGAAGATAAAACTTGTGCGGAGCCTCACCGGACATCCTCAAACGCAGAGGGAAGTGGTGAAAGGACTGGGCTTGAGGAAGGTCAATTCTGAGGTTATACTCAAAGACTGTCCGGAGATATGGGGGATGGTTAAGAAAGTTCCGCATTTAATCAGAGTGAAAGTTTTGGAGCAGAAATGAATCTGAGCACTCTTCACCCGGCCAAAGGTTCAAGAAAGGACAAAAAGAGAGTTGGGCGCGGTCCGGGCTCGGGCAAGGGAAAAACAGCCGGAAGAGGCGCGAAAGGACAATTATCCGGTAGTGGCTATTCAAGCTATGGAGGATTTGAGGGCGGGCAGATGCCCCTTCACCGCCGGTTGCCCAAGCGAGGCTTCACCAATATCTTCGGAAAGACGTACAGCGAGGTCAACCTGGAAAGGCTGGAGAAGATTAAAAAAGAAGAAGTTAACCTCAAAGATTTGGTGGAAGCCAGAATCATCAAGAGAGAATCTGAATCCGTAAAAATATTGGGGCGTGGCCATATTTCTTCCCCAAAGACAATCCATGCCCATAAATTTTCCGGCTCCGCCTTGAAAAAAATCAAGGAGGCCGGAGGGAAAGCCGTTATCATTGGAAGCAAATAATGTTAGAGAGCATTAGAAACATCTTCAGCATTCCTGACCTGAGGAAAAGGGTTATCTTTACCCTGCTTCTTTTGGCCGTTTACCGCGTGGGCTGGCAGATCCCCAATCCAGGAATCAGCGCCACTGCACTGGCTGAGTTTTGGCAATCTCAAAAAGGAACAATCTTGGGCTTTGTTGACCTTTTCTCTGGAAGGAATATGTCCAAGATGACAATCTTTGCCCTGGGAATCATGCCCTATATCAGCGCCTCGATCATCCTTCAGTTGCTGCAAGTTGTCTGGCCGTATCTTGAGAAATTGTCAAAAGAAGGGGAGCTGGGCAGACGAAAAATAACTCAATACACCCGATACGGGACAATTTTTATCTGCGCGATTCAATCTTCGGCCATCGCCCTTTGGCTGCAGAATTTGAACAGTCCTGTCAGCAACGCACCCATTGTTCCTAACAGAGGCTTAGGCTTTGTCTTACTGACAGTCCTGACCTTGACCACAGGAACAGTCTTTGTCATGTGGTTGGGGGAACAGATATCCGAAAGGGGAATAGGGAATGGAATCTCACTCATCATTTTTGCCGGCATTGTCGTTGATGTTCCCCGCAACATTGAGAGCATTATCAGCGGTCTGAGAGGAGGGGCATACGGCCTTGTTCGAGTCTTATTTCTGGCGCTGCTGATGGTCGCGGTCAATGCCATAATCGTCTTTGTCGAAAGGGGACAGAGAAGAATACCGGTCTCTTATGCCAAGAGAATAGTGGGAAGGAAAATCTATGGAGGGCAGAGCACCCATCTTCCGCTCCGGGTGAACACCGGAGGCGTTATTCCCATCATTTTTGCCGCTTCGATCATCACCATTCCCGGAACAATCGCTCAATTCGTGAAGCATCCCTTCTTCCAGCAGATTTCTACCCAGTTCCGCTTGGGCATGCCTCTCTATAACCTGCTCTACATCGTTTCCATCATCTTCTTCACCTATTTCTATGTTTCCATCATCTTCAATCCTGTTGATGTAGCGGATAATTTAAGGAAATATGGAGGCTTTATTCCGGGGATAAGGCCGGGAAAGAACACCTCTGATTTTATCGACAGTATTCTTTCACGGATTACTCTCATTGGTGCAATTTATTTAGCGGCCATTGCCATCCTTCCTGAGTTCATCCTCACCGGATTCAAGCTCCAGACTCTTCCTTTAATCGGCAACTTTTTTGGAGCGAATTTGCCTGACTGGTTTATAAACGGATTGAATATTGATATCTATTTTGGCGGGACATCGATCCTTATTGTCGTCGGTGTGGCGATGGATACCATGCAGCAGGTTGAAGCCCAGCTCATCATGCGCCACTATGACGGCTTCATGCGCCGCGGCCGGGTCAGGGGGAGAAGAGGATGAGAATCATCTTGCTCGGGCCTCCTGGCTCTGGAAAAGGGACGCAGGCCGAGCTTATCCAAAAAAAATATGGCTTCCCCAAGATATCCAGCGGTGACTTTCTTCGTCGAGAAGTCCGGGAAGGGACGGATTTAGGGAAAAAAGCAGAAAGGGCTATGAATCGAGGCGCGCTGGTCAGCGATGACATCGTGGTGGAGATGATCAAGAAAAGAATCTCGCTCCCGGACTGCAAGCGCGGCTATATCCTGGATGGTTTTCCTCGGAACATCGCTCAGGCGAGCCGGCTGGAAGAGATCGCAGATAAGAGATCAGAAATTGTGATTGATATCCATTTGAGCGAGCAGACTTTGGTCTCAAGGCTTTCCTCGCGAAGAATCTGCTCAAGCTGCGGAGCCATCTACAGCTCTCAGACCAAGAGCCCGAGGAAAGAGGGAGTTTGCGATATCTGTCAGGGAGCGCTCACCCAGAGAAAGGACGACACTCCTCATGTCATCGAAGAGCGTCTGAGGCTTTATGAGACGCAGACGAAAGCGCTCATCGATTATTACCGGAAAAAAGGAGTCTTTCATCGGGTCGATGGAGAAGGGAAGGTCGAAGCTGTTTTCAGCCATATCTGCTCCATTCTCGATAAGGAGATACCCAAATCAAGAGAGGTTGAGGCCGCAAGATGATTATTTACAGTCAGGAAGAGATTCGCTCCATCAGGCGCAGCAACCAGATTGTGGCTAAAATCTTGTCCGAATTGAAAAAGATGATAAAGCCAAGGATTCAAACCAGAGAGTTGGATGAGTATGCGGAGAGGCGAACGGCCGAGATGGGGGCCCGGCCGGCATTCAAGGGATACCGCGGCTTTCCTGCTTCTCTCTGCGTCTCGATCAACGAAGAAATTGTCCATGGGATCCCTTCATCCCGCTGCTTACAGCAGGGAGATATCGTCAGCCTTGATTTCGGAGTTCTCTTTGAAGGCTATTACGGCGACGCCGCACTCACCTATGGAGTCGGCGAAATAAGTCAAAAGGCAAGAAGGCTGATCGAGACGGCTGAGCAGGCATTTTACAAGGCCATGGAAGCGATGAAGCCAGAGAACAGGATTTCAGATATCTCTTTTGCCGTTCAAACCTATGTTGAAGCACAGGGATTTTCTATTATTCGAGCTTTTGTCGGCCATGGAATCGGCCTTTCTCTTCATGAAGAGCCTCAAGTCCCTAATTTTGGCTTGCCGGGAAGAGGCCCAAAAATAAAGCCGGGCATGGTTTTGGCCATCGAGCCGATGATAGCCATGGGCGATTGGAATGTCGAGATTCTCGATGATAGCTGGACAGCTGTCACCAGGGACAGAAGCCTGGCCGCTCATTTCGAGCATACGGTGGCAATAACTTCCAAAGGGCCTGTGATTTTGAGCTCTCTCGAGCAAGAGGACACATTTTCTCAAAAGGATAACCAGTATGCCTAAACAGGATGTTTTTGAGACAGAAGGCACGGTGATCGAGACTCTGCCCAATGCCATGTTTCGAGTGGAATTGGCCAACAAGCATAGAATTTTGGCCCATATTTCAGGAAAAATGCGGAAGCATTTCATCCGCATTCTTCCTGGAGATAAGGTTCTCGTTGAGCTTTCTCCCTATGATTTGACCAAAGGAAGAATAACTTATCGTTTCAAATAGAAGGAAAAGAAAATGAAAGTCAGAGCTTCGGTAAAAAAAATTTGCAGGAATTGTCGAATCGTCAAGCGAAAAGGAGTGCTGCATGTCATTTGCTCTAACCCGAGGCACAAGCAAAGACAAGGTTAGGCGAGGTTAAAATGGCGAGAATAGCAGGAATTACCCTTCCACCCGAAAAGAGGATTGAGGTTGGATTGACCTATATTTTTGGTATCGGACGTTCCAAGGCAAATAAAATTCTTCAGGAAGCCAAGATCGACAGGGATAAGAAGGTCAAGAATTTAACCGAAGATGAAATCAACCGCATCCGTCAAATCATCGAGACTAGAGAGAAAATAGAAGGTGATCTCAGAAAAGAGATTACAACGAACATTAAGAGGTTGATTGATATCGGCTGCTATCGCGGGATAAGACATAAGAGAAAACTGCCGGTAAGAGGCCAGAGGACGAAAACCAATGCCAGAACAAGGAAAGGTCCTCGAGGTCACACAATAAAGAAGCTGAAGGCTCAAGAGTAAGGAGTTTGAGATGCCGCCAAGAGGAAAAAGCAAGGCAAAGAAAAAAAAGGTGAGGAAAGAAATAGGCTTTGGCGTAGCCTATATCCAGTCCACATTCAATAATACAATCATTACCATCGCCGACCAGCAGGGGAACACGGTCTGCTGGGCCAGTGCCGGTACGGCCGGATTTAAGGGAGCGAGGAAAGGAACGCCCTTTGCAGCCCAACTGGCTGCCAAGGAAGCCTCAGCCAAGGCCAGAGAGTTGGGCGTCAAATATGTGGATGTCAAGGTCAAAGGTCCTGGTGCCGGAAGAGAGTCGGCGATCAGAGCTCTTCAGACGGAAGGCCTGGAGATAAAATCGATCAAGGATATAACTCCGATTCCCCATAACGGGTGCCGTGTTCGGAGAAGAAGAAGAGTTTAGGGAGAAGAGAAGGAGAGAAAGATGTCAAGATATAGAGAACCTCTTTGCCGCCTCTGCCGCAGTGAGAAAACGAAGCTTTTCCTTAAAGGGAATAAGTGTTTGACCGAGAAATGCCCTGTCGAGCGCAGGCTCTATCCTCCTGGAGAGCATGGAAGAGCGAGGAGAAGAATCCTGGGATTCGGTCTCCAGCTCAGAGAGAAGCAGAAGCTCAAGAGATACTACGAAATGTCCGAGAGAGACTTTCGCTTATTCTTCCGCAGGGCTGAGAGGAAAAGAGGCATCACCGGAGAAGCTCTGCTGTCCATGCTGGAGAGGAGACTGGATAATGTTGTTTTTATCACCGGGCTATCCCTTTCTCGTGCCCACGCTCGTCAGCTTATCACCCATGGCCATCTTCAAGTCAATGAAAAGAAGGTCAACATTCCATCTTTTCTTGTCAATAAAAACGATGTCATCTCTTTCAAGAATAAATCTGCGTCCAACGAGACGCTGAAGGCGGTTGTCGATTCAAACAAGACCAAAACAGTCCCAGGATGGATAGAAGTCAATCATGAAAAGATGCAAGCGAGAATTCTTGCTTTTCCAACCCGTGAAGATGTGACTTTCCCTGTGGAAGAGCATATGATTGTCGAGCTCTATTCGAAGTAGAATGGAATTTTAGTCAATGAAGGAAGAAATAATGGATCAGGCTGGGTGTATCGAAAACTCATCGTCTGATCCATTTCGTGTCCGAGCTTGAAAAGGAGGAGATATGATCGAAACAGGTTTTCAAAGACCGAAGTATCTCGAGTGTGACTATGAAAGCCTAACGGACAAGTATGGCCGCTTTTCCGCCCAGCCTTTTGAAAGAGGCTACGGCATCACCGTGGGAAATTCTCTGCGCAGGATTCTGCTTTCCTCGGTAACAGGAGCTGCAATCACTGCGGTTCGGATTCAGGATGTCCTCCATGAGTTTTCGAGTATTCCGGGAGTCGTGGAGGATGTGACAGATATCATTCTCAATCTGAAAAGCATTCCCTTGAAGCTTAAGGGAGCCGAGCCGAAAACGATGACACTGAAGAAAAAGGGTCCGGCTGAAGCCAAAGCATTGGATATTGCCTGTGACTCTGACATCGAGGTCCTCGATAAAGATGTCCATATTGCCTCGCTGGACAAGGATGGAAGATTGGATATCGAAATGATTGTCAGGAATAATAGAGGATATATCCCTGCTGAACAGAATTTCGATGAAAAACTGAGCGTGGACTATATACCCCTCGACTCCTCCCATTCTCCGGTCAAGAAGGTGAATTACAAGGTTGAGCCGGCAAGAGTAGGCAAAAGAATTGATTATGAAAAACTGAACCTGGAACTGTGGACGACAGGCGCCATCTCGCCCCAGGATGCCTTGGGTCAGGCGGCTAAGATATTGCGGGACCATCTTGTCATCTTTCTCAATATCGTCGATGAAGCAGTTGAGAAGGAGCAGGTCACTGCCAAGAAGGAGATTCCCTATTTTTCGCAGATCGACCTGCTGGCGAAATCTATAGAGCATCTCGAGCTATCGGTCAGGTCCTCGAACTGCCTGCGGTCGGCCGGCATCCAGAAAATCTATGAATTGGTTCAGAAGACTGAGGATGACCTTTTGAAGACGAAAAACTTTGGCCGCAAGTCTTTGAGTGAGATCAAAGAGACATTGGCTCAGATGGGCTTGGCACTCAATCTGGAGCTTCATCCCAAGCTGCTGGAAAGGCTGGAGGAGTTGAAGAAGAAGGGGGTTGAAGGGGAGTAATCCATGAGGCACCGGGTCAAGGGAAAAAAGCTGAGGCGGGACACGGCGCACAGGCGGGCTCTGCTGCGCAATCTTGTGACTTCTTTTTTAGAGAAGGAGCGGATAAGGACATCTTTAGCCAAAGCCAAAGCAGCCAGGCCTCTGGCTGAGAAGATGATCACCCTGGGCAAGAAAAGCACGCTCCATGCCAGGCGTCAGGCGGCGAGGTTTATCTTCAGGAAGGCAGTGTTGAAGAAGCTATTTGATGAGCTCGGCCCTCGT
>CAZGMN010000166.1:0-7092 GCA_964526905.1 uncultured Eubacteriales bacterium | reverse complement strand
CCTGGCCAGAGCTTGATAAAAATGTAAAGATAATTGTGAAAGAGTATCCTTGCCAGAGTGATAATAATCAGGAGAAGAGAATGATAAACCGGCAAAAGTCTCTTTTTCCTTTCAAGCCAATTTCTCAGTATTATTTTGCGCTTAAACAGGACAAAGACTCCAGCCAGTGCCAGGAAAATATAAGCAGGAAAGATATAGCGGTCTGCCTTGCGGTTAAAGAGAGAGAACCAGAAGATAATCGAAAAGGCACTGCCCAGAGACAGCAAGAAAAATTTAGATTTGATTAAAGACCTGTCTCCCTTTACCCATCTGAAAAGGCCATAAAAAATAAAAAACACCCAAGGCGCTGGAAACCAAAGGGCTCTTCCAAGATACCAGGCGAAGTTATAGATTTTCGTAAAAGGATTAAACCCACCTGCCACTGCGCTTCCTAGTTGAATAGAAAAATAATTTCGCCAGAAAGGCATTCCTCCGGTCACCTGCTTATACCAGAACTCGAAGAGGGCCATCATCGCCAAGGCGATTATATGGGCCAGAATAATGAAGAGCAGGGTCCTTCTGCTGCGAAAGAGAATGACCCAGCAGATTAAAGCCGCCAGGGAGACTGTCAGGCCGCTCATCCCCTTTATCAACAAAGCCAGGATCAAGGAGAAAACAAAGATTGCCTTATATCCCCACGATTCTTGGCATCGGACAAAGCCATAAACGCCAGCCACGACAGCCAGATTCAAGGGATGCTCCTGATTGGCGCGAACAAGATACTGCAAGAAAATCGGAGTGAAGGTGTAAGCAAGGACTGCACTCCAGCCTAATAAAGAGCCTTGGAAGTAGCTGGCTAAGAGATAGATGAAATAGAGAGAGACGAACATATATAAGAAGTTGGCGCACAAAGCAGCAGAAGGCCCTGGGACTCCCATCCGGACAAAGATTGCGGGCAGCCATAGGATTCCGGGCGGATGGTCCTGAAAATAACCGAGATTGCCGCCATGGCCGCCCCACTCGGGCGCGCACCATCTGCTCAGGGGAAGAAAAGCAAGCTTCTGGCTGATAGAGCTATAAGCGCTTGAATCCGAATCATAGTATTCGTAGGGAAAGATAATAACAAATCCGCAGAGGATAATATAAGTCACCAGGAAGAGAGAAAAAATTCTTAAGCTCTTTAGCCTTGAAGAGATTTTGACCTCTCTATTCATTTGCGATTTCTGAGAATATCCATCACAAGCTTAAAATTCATTTATTGAATTTCTTCTTAGCGAACACAATATTTTTAAGATATCTGTCTTTGTTTGTAAAGAAACAAAAAAGGGATCGGCTCTTTGTTCTTTTTGTTTGCTGAAAAAGAAAAAAGGGGCAGGCCCTTTTTTTTAAAAAAGTAGCCTTTCCCCTTTTTACTTTTTATTATATCCTTATTTGTAAAGACATAAAAAAGCAAAAGAGGTTGAAGATACGACCCAATTTCCTTTATATTTTATTCATGCCCACAAGACAAAGGATCGAAAAAGTCAGGCGCATTCTCTCCCTCAGGCAGCCTGACTTGAGAGTCGTCCTGGAAGAAATCAAAAATACGCATAACGCCAGTGCTGTAGTCAGAACCTGTGACGCTGCCGGAATCCTTAATGTGGACATCATCTCCTCCAGCAGAGAGCCTTTTCCCCTAAATGAAGCCATCTCCACCAGAGCCGAAAAATGGATTCAATTCCGATTCTATTCTTCAGCCACAGAATGTCTCACCAAGCTGAAGAAGCAAGGTTATAAGATTGCTGGAACTTCACTCGCCGAAGATTCCATCCCTTATACCGCCCTAAATTATACTCAGCCTCTGGCCATCGTCTTCGGCAATGAATCTGAAGGAATTTCAGAAGAAGCCCTCAGCCTTTCTGATTACAGAATCAAAATTCCGATGCTGGGAATGGTCCAGAGCCTCAATCTTTCTGTCTCGGCCGGAATCATCCTCTACGAGGCGATGAAGCAGAGGCTCGAAAAAGGATTCTACAAACAAAGAAGGCTATCTTCAAAAGAATTTGAAGAATATTCGGAAAAATGGTTGAGCTCTTCCTCAAAAAAGCGCAAGAACGGCTAATAACAAAAAAAGGGAAGATTTATCTCCTCCCCCATTTATAATTGAAAAGCGGAGCAGCTTAGACTTTTATCGCTTTACTTTTTATTCTTATAACAAGATTTTTTGAAGCCTCTTCCATCTTCTTCATCTGCTTTCTGAACTCTTCCATCTGTCTTTGATACGCTTTAGAAAGGTCATCTGTCCAGCCTTTATACTGCCCTTTCAAGGCGTTATCCCAGTTATCGAGGTATTCCTGCCATTCATAGGGAAAGCCAAACAATTCGGGTATCTGTCCGGCCTCTTCTTCCTCCACCTCGACATCAACGCTCATCTTCTTCTTGTCTCTGAGGAATTCAATTTTAACCTTGTCTCCCTTCTTTTTATCCTGGACGAGCCTGCTCAGGTCTTCTCCTGCCTCAACCCGAACTCCGTCTACTTTGATGATGACATCTCCCACTTTCAATCCTGCCTTTTCAGCAGGACTTCCTTCCCTGATTTTAGCCACAAGCACTCCTGTCCCCTCTTCTACTCCAAAGTGTTGTGCAAGCTCGCGGTTGAGCGGCTGCATAGAGACACCGATATATCTTTTCTTTTCCAGGCCCCATGGAAATAATCTGGGTTCTGCAGGCCTTGGGGAGATGGGAGGTCTTAAAGGCTGAGGGATTCTTGGCTGTCTGGGCATGAAGAGCTGCGGGAATTTGCTTTCCATCTCACGCATCGCCTCTTCTTCACTGTATTCGCCCAGCTTTGCCTTGATCTCCATCGCCTTTCCATCTCTTTCGACTTTTAGAGTCACGTTGTCCCCGGGCTTCCTTTTCCTGATTTCATCTCCCAGCATTTCTTTGCCGGTCACAGCTTTCCCTTCGAACTCGAGGATGATGTCTCCTGTCTGCAGCTTGGCCAGCTCTGCCGGGCTTTCTTTCTCAATCTCCACAACCTCCACTTTTCCTTCCTCATTCTCGCCTATTATGACACCAAGCCATCCCCTCTGGACCTTTCCCTTTTCCTTTATATCAGAGACAAAGCTCTTCACAACTTCAACCGGAACCGCTTGGGCCATGCTCGAGGCGGGCGCTTCGGCCTTGCTGAAAACAACGCCCGAGCCGACAACCTCCCTTTCTCTGAATTCAAACATGACCGGCTTTTCCTCGGAATAAACTCCCCTGAGCAGCCCGACCATGCGGCCGTTCTTGTCAACAACCGGGCTCCCGCTCGAACCCTGGCCAACCCAGACGTTCAGGCGGAGCTTGTCCTGAGAAATCGAGCTGACAAGCCCCTGGGTGATGAACGGGGTATTCTCAGGAGAGATGCTGACAAGGGCAATCCAGGAACCTGGAGAAAGCTCTTTTGTATTCCCCATATCTATCGGGGGAAGGTTTTTGTCCTCAGCTTTGAGCAAGGCGAGGTGTGTCTCCGGGTCCATTCCCAGAAATTTGGCACCTATCCTCTTGCCTTCACTGGAAATCACCGAGATTTTCTCATCGCGCGGCGAAACCAAGGCTGTGGTGACAATATATCCGTCTTTGTCGATGACGACTCCAGTGGCGAATTTCCTGATTAAGTTCCGGACTTCAACTTTGACCACCGATGGATAGACTTTCTTGACTATATCCTCAACACTGGCTTCATCACCATTGACCAATCCAGGCTCTGCTTTAAGACTTGAAAAAACTGCGAATAAAAAAATTGCGATGGGGACGATGGCTTTAAATTTATTCGTCATTTCATTAACCTCCTTAATATTTTATTCCCGCCTTTTTCCCTTCTACGATTTGCTCCAAGATGTATATCGTCCGTGGCTCAGAGGAAAGAGTCTGCATTTCCCCCTTATAATCCACGGTTTCAATAACGGGAATGGTCTCTCTTCCCAAGCTTTCTTCTTTTTCTAAAGCCGTTGAGATTCCTTTTCCAAATTCAGAAATTTCCATCTGGCTTCTCTTGTGAAAAACGAAGACATTGAAGACAACAAAAAAGATAAGGGCAGCGCTAAAGGCTCCGGCGAGAGAAAAGCGAAGGCGCTTTAACTTCATATTCTTCTTTCTTCGCAGATAGAGCTGAGCTAAGACTTCTTCCTCAAAGTCAGAAGGGGCTTTAGCCCTTTCCAATTTTTTTAAAAGACTGAGCTCATCCATTCTGATACTCCTCATTGTCAGAATATGTGTCTCTCTTGTATGAGGTTTTCTCCAATTGCTTTTTTAAATACTCTCTCCCCCGGCTTATCCTTGCCTTTATTGTCCCAAGAGGCTTCTTCAGGATTTGAGCAATCTCTTCCTGGGAAAAGCCCTCGATATCCTTGAGAATAACCGGAATTTTATAGCGCGGAGGAAGAGAATCAAGGGCCTTCCTCACCTTCCTGACCAGGCTTCTGTCAGGGGGATTGCTGCCCTGGCTCTCGATCGGGAGAATGTTCTGGACCTCTTCGATAGAGACAAGAGGCACTCTTCGCATCTTTTTCATCTCTGTCTTGGCTAAGTTGGAGGCGATGGCATAAATCCAGGAGGAGAGAGGAGCTATAGGCTTGTATTTATTGGCCTTGAAATAGACTCTCATGAAAGTCTCTTGTGATAATTCCACTGCCTTCTGGTAATCGCCTGTGAGCTGACAGAGGAAGTTGACAATTCTATCTTTATAAATTCCTACGATTTCTTTGAAAGCCATCTCATCGCCTTTCTGAACCTGGACTATCAGCTCTCGCTCATCCATGCTCATACCCTAAAACTTTCATCCTTCCAAAAAAGTTGCATCCTTAATTTATTGAATAACTAACATTAATAATAAGTTTAGCCCATTCATTGATATTAAACAAATATGACTGGAATATTAGGGAAGGACGAAATAAATTACTTTTTGAGGCTGAGCTCGATGAGAGGACGCTCGGAGTCAACAAGGTCGCCGGCAGAAACAAAAATCTTCTTCACAAAGCCTTCGATCGAGGATTTTATCTCGTTCTCCATTTTCATCGCCTCGACGATGGCCAAGGTCTGATTCTTCCTCACCTCTTCCTTCTCAGAGACGTTGACTTTTATAACCTTGCCGGGCATAGGAGCCTTGACCAGCAACTCAGCTCCCTTTGTTTTCTCCTCTCCTGTCTGGAAAAGTTCATTCTGTTGAGAAGGCTCCTGGACGATGAACTGCTGTCCGTCAAGATAAAAATACTTCTTATCCTTTTCTCTGGCAATATAGACCAAATGGGAGCGGCCTTCGATAAGAATGGAAACAATATTGGGAGAGATGAAGCGGATATCTGCCTCAAGAGTTTTCTCCCCATCTGAGACGACAAAGACGTTTTCTTTTTTCTCAAGGAATATTTTGTGCAGTGCGTTATCGATTAGAAATTCAAAGTCCACTCTATTTCCCTCCCAGCCTCCACCTTCCCAGGGTCTTCCAGGGTGAAAAAATATCTTTCTGCACAGCCGCCGCACTCTTCCCTGCCGATGTTTGATTCAGGCTGTCAAAGGCTGAGGCGATCAAAGCCAGTCTTAAATCTTCCTCAGTTTTTTTCCTTTCCTCCCAGCCGTCGAGGTGCTGCTTGATAAAGTGGGTTGTGGTTTTTCCCGCTCTGAACTGGGGGTGGCTGACGACATCCTTGAGAAAATCGATTGTTGTTTTAATGCCCAGGATGACATAATCCTCGAGAGCCCTAAGCATTCTCTGACAGGCGCCTTCCCTGCTCTCAGCCCAAACAATGAGCTTGGCCAGAATGGGGTCATAATAGATTGGCACTTCACAGCCACTGTAAATTCCACAGTCATGCCGGACTCCAGGGCCCTTCGGCTCCTTGAGGAAGAGGACCTTTCCTGACGAAGGCAGGAAATTGTTATGCGGGTCCTCGGCATAGATTCGGCACTCGATGGCATGTCCTCGCTGCCTCAAGTCTTCCTGCTTGAAGGAGAGCTTTTCTCCTGAGGCAATCAGAATCTGCTGCTGGACAAGGTCAACGCCTGTGGTCAGCTCGGTGACCGGATGCTCGACCTGAAGCCGGGCATTGACCTCAAGAAAATAAAAATTTTTATTTTTATCCAAGAGAAACTCGACTGTTCCGGCATTGTTATAGCCAGAGACCTGCATTACTTTTTTAGCTATCTCTCCCATGCGGAAGCGAAGCTCAGGGTCTAAAGCTTGAGAAGGAGTCTCTTCCACGATTTTCTGGTGCCTTCTCTGAATAGAGCATTCTCTCTCGAAAAGGTGGACGACACTTCCGTAATTATCAGCCAGGACTTGGAACTCGACGTGCCTCGGTTCCTCGATATACTTTTCGAGATAAACGGATTCATCGCCAAAGGCTGACTTTGCTTCCCTCATTCCGGCTTCAAGCGAGGGTTTTAATTCTTCAGGGCTGGATACAATCCTCATTCCCTTTCCGCCGCCGCCGCCTGAAGCCTTGATCATCACTGGATAGCCTATCTTTTTTGCTTCTGCCTCAAAGTCGGAAAAATCCTTGGCAATTCTCTTCATGCCAGGGATGATCGGAACTCCCGCTTTCTCCATGGTTTGGCGGGAACGAACCTTGTCGCCGACAAGTGCCAGAGCTTTAGAATTGGGGCCGATGAAGACAATCTTCTCCTCTTCACAGCGCCTGGAAAAATCAGAGTTTTCAGCAAGGAAGCCATAGCCGGGATGGATGGCCTCTGCGCCGGTCTGATGGGCAACTTGGATGATGCGCTCCATGTTCAGGTAGCTGTCGATGGCTGCAGCCGGGCCGATGCAGACCGCCTCATCAGCCATCTGGACATGAAGGCTGCTGCGGTCAACCTCGGAGTAAACGGCCACTGTCGGAATCGACATCTCCTGGCAGGCTTTAATGACGCGGACAGCAATCTCTCCCCGATTGGCAACAAGTATTTTTTTAAACATAATGATTATCTTCTTCTATCTCAAAAACATCCGCAGTTTCAGGATTAGAGGCATCAGGCTGGATGATTGAGAAAACCTTAGTATTTGCCAATAGCATCCTAAATTCCGTGGTAGCCAACGATGAACAGTGGGGTGGCACGGCATGCTCCCCGCAACGCCCGCAGCTGCAGGGGTTCCCC
>CAZGMN010000165.1:0-7092 GCA_964526905.1 uncultured Eubacteriales bacterium | reverse complement strand
ATCCAATATTCACTTTCGATAATATTTCCTGTATCATTGGCGAAAAACAGAAGGATGCTGACAGCAGTTTGAACAATCAATGAACATCTTCGATTCTCCGACTTTTAAGAAATATTTCCTTCCTGGATTCGTCTTCCAATCCGTGGTCATTGCCGGCGGCTATGGAACAGGGCGGGAGCTGGTGGAGTATTTTTTAAAATATGGCCCTTTGGGAGGCCTTCTTGGAATGCTGGCCGTGACCACAGTCATCTGGTCTATCGTCCTGGCTGTGACTTTTGAGTTCTCGCGTAAGTTTATCTCTTATGACTATCGAACCTTCTTCAAGAACCTGCTCGGACCCTTCTGGTTTATCTTTGAAATACTCTATTTCATCCTGCTCTTCATCGTTCTTGCCGTCATCGGTTCTGCAGCCGGCGTCCTGCTCAGGAATTACTTTGGCTTGCCCTATATCCTGGGAGTGATGATCATGCTCTCTGTCATCGGATTCTTGACCTTCAAGGGAAGCAGCCTGATCGAAAAATTCTTCGCCTTCTGGTCTTTTGTCCTTTATGCTGTCTATATCATCTTTTTTATTGCGGCTCTCCTTAAATTTGGACCTGAAATTCAGAAAAATCTTTCGAGCTCTGCCGTCCTTCCCGGGTGGCCCCTCGGCGGATTCAAATACGCTCTCTACAACATGGGAATCGTCCCGGCAGTTATTTTTTGCATCAGACATATCAAAAAGAGAAAAGAAGCTATTGCTGCCGGTCTTCTCGGAGGCCTGATCGGCATCCTCCCCGGCTTCTTTTTTTTCATCGCCATCTCCAGCCACTACCCGGCTGTCCTGCCCGAAGAAGTTCCCGCGGTCTATATCCTCAAAGAAATCGGCTCGCCTCTGCTTTTGATCTCATTCATGGTTGTCCTCTTTGGAACTCTGATCGAAACTGGAACGGGCTTTGTCCATGCTGTCAATGAAAGAATCCAGTCAACTCTTCGGGCAAAAGGAAAAGAATTTTTCTCCTGGCAGAGAGCTCTTGTCGCTTTGACCCTTCTTCTTATCGGCTTGGCCATCTCGACCTTTGGGCTAATCAAGCTGATTGCCAAGGGCTACGGAAGCATAAGCTGGGGATTTCTAATCGTCTACACCATCCCTCTTATGACTTATGGTTTGTACAAGATTATGAATCAGCGTTGAGTCGACCAGACGAGAAGAAAAAAGAAATTTTTTTTAGGATATCAGGATGGTGCTTTCGAAACCGTCAGCTTAATCTATAACTTTATGCTTCTTTGAGAACAGGAAGCTCTAAGCTTTAGATATACTCGATCGTCGCTGGGGGCTTGGGAGTAATCTCATAAGCTACACGAACCACTTCTGGAATTTCACTGGTTATTCTCCTCGAGATCTTCATCAAAACTTCCCAGGGAATGGGAGTAGGCTCAGCAGCCATGGCATCCTTGCTCTCCACCGAGCGGACAACGATGATCTGTCCATATTTCCGTTGGCCTTTTTCCATTCCTGTTCCCCTATCATTCAACAAGACGGCAAAAGCCTGGAAAGGCTTTAGCGGCTCGACTTCCTCCTCCACAATCTGGGTTGCTCTCCGGAGAAGAGAGACTTTCTCAGGCGTCACCTCGCCGATCACCCTTGTGGCTAAGCCAGGGCCTGGGAAGGGCATTCGCTCATAGATT
Source organism: uncultured Eubacteriales bacterium (assembly GCA_964526905.1). GTDB lineage: Bacteria > Acidobacteriota > Aminicenantia > Aminicenantales > Aminicenantaceae > CAZGMN01. The sequence continues at coordinate 5,424 of CAZGMN010000165.1, read as the reverse complement.
CTTGCTGGAAGCCCCAGAGCCTTGGCCACTTTTCTCACTTCAGGCTTGAACAGGTCTTTGAGAGGCTCGATGACCTTGAAGCCGAAGCCTTTCTCAGGGTCTATTCCAATCTGTTCCAGTATGTTGTGCTGGGTCTTGAGGCCTCCTTTGGTCTCGACGATATCAGCGGCAATGGTTCCCTGCACCAGAAACTTAGCTTTGCTTTTCAAGACCTCCCTTCCAAAGACAGTATAAAAAGTATGGCGAAAAGCTTTTCTTTTCTCTTCTGGGTCAATTTTGCCCTTGAGAGCACGGAAAAAATCGTCCTGAGCTTCTATGACATCAACCTTGATCCCGAGCTCTCGAAATGCCCTGCTCACATTTTGCGTCTCTTTCTCCCTCATCAATCCATCGTCGATAAATATTGATTTTAGACTCGAGCCGATGGCTCGATGGGAAAGGACAGTGCAGGTGGAGCTGTCGACCCCTCCGGATAAAGCGGAAATCGCCTTCCCCGACCCGACGATGGCTCTTATTTCCTTCACTTTTTCTTCAATGAATTCTTTCTCATTCATCTTTCTCTCTCCTGATCATCTTCAAAATCATACATGATCTTTTAAAAAATAGTAAGCCTTCATCTCTTTTTTGCTCTTTTGGAAATCACCTCGGCTCACCTTTAGAGGTTAAAGGAATTTGAAAAAATTCATCATCAAATCCACCACGAAAGGGGATTGTCACCCTTGACTCTCTTTGAGAACATTTAATCGCCAAGATTTTTTGATTGAGAAGAGGGCCTCTCCAGGGCGTCAACCGATACGGAAAGGAAGCAGGCATAAAGGAGGATCCCTCTCGGGCCCTCTTCTTCCTCCATCAACCTTCAAAAAGTAAAAAGATTCTTCGTTGAAAAATTAGGTTCGCTGGTGAGATTGACCCCTAATCTCTTTAATCCCGCTTCATCGCCGGGCGTAGGAATATGCGTCAGATGGAGTTCACATCCTTCAAGCTCTTTTAATTTCTTCAAGGCCAGTTGAGCAGCAGGATTTGTGGTGGCACTGATGCTGATCGTGATCAGGGTCTCCTCCAAATCCAAACTGACCGACCTTGACTTCAAAATGTTTTTCTTGAGATTCGATATGGATTCGATAATGTTTGGCGAAAGCAAATGGATTTCATCTGGAATTCCTGCCAATTTTTTTACGGCATTTAAGACGAGACTGGAAGCCGCGTGCATCAGAGGAGAATTTTTTCCGCTGAGAATTGAGCCGTCCTTTAATTCGATGGCCGCCCCGCAAAATATCCCTTTGTTTCCCTTTCGCTTCTCTCTTGCCTCCTGGGCGGCCTGCCTTGCTGGCTCGACCACTCTCCTCTGCTCTGGCCTGACTCCCAGCTCTTTCATCAAAAGCTCTACCCTTTGAACAGTTTCCCACTCCACGAACCCCATGACGTACTCACAGGAATACCTGAAGTATCTGCGGATAATCTCCTGTTTGGAGGCTTCGATGACAGCTCCAGGATTCGTAATTCCCATACTTGCCCGATTCACACCCATATCTGTGGGTGAGTTGTAGACGGACTCTTCCCCTGTCAATTTTCTTAAAATTCGCCTCAAGACAGGAAAGATTTCGACATCACGGTTATAGTTGACGGCAGGCTGGCCATAGGCCTCTAAATGGAAGGGATCGATGAGGTTAAAATCTCCAATATCAGCCGTTGCGGCCTCATAGGCTATGTTCACCGGATGTTTTAAAGGTAAATCCCAGATGGGGAAGGTTTCAAACTTGGCATACCCGGATTTTATCCCCCGTTTGTGGTCATGATAGAGCTGCGAAAGACACGTCGCCAACTTGCCGCTTCCCGGTCCCGGGCCGGTAACGATGACCAATGGTTTTTCGGTGAGAATATACTCGTTGGCTCCATAGCCTTCATCGCTGACGATAAGGTCGATATCCGTCGGATAGCCCTTGGTGAAGCGGTGGGTATAGACTCTTATTTTTTGCCGCTCCAGCCTATTCTTGAATATCTTGGCTGCCGGCTGGTTGTCAAAGCGATTGATGACCACAGCCAAGACATCAAGGCCCCAATCTCTTAAATCATCAATCAATTTCAGAGCATCGACATCATAGGTGATTCCAAAATCCGCCCTGAGCTTCTTTCTTTCGATATCACCGGCATAGATGCAGAGCAAGATATCGGCTTTATCCTTGAGCTGCTTGAGGAGCCTCATCTTGACACTGGGGTCATAGCCGGGCAGAACCCTTGCGGCGTGATAATCAAAGAGGAGCTTCCCACCAAACTCAAGGTACAATCTATTGTTAAACATCTTCATCTTTTCCAGAATGGCCGAGCTCTGTTCTTTCAAGTATTTCTCATTATCAAATCCCTCGTTTTTTATCATCTTTTGACTCCGATTCCGAATTTTGGCCTTAAAACAGGATTATTCATCTTCACTCTTCTTACTCTCATTGGCCGACACTCCCACGAAAGGCAAAGAGAAGAGTGTGAGGCCAGCTCATCATCGGCTTTCGTCTTTCTAATAAATAATTCCGACCTGAATGTCAATATCGCAAGCGTCCTCAATTCCATGATAATCATAAAATTGAAGCGATAGGGTTCTGTCACGGCACGCTCCCTGTCCGCACGGCTTCAGCCATCCCCAGTGGGGCTCTTGGGAAGGAAAGGCTTCGCGTCTATACTTTCAGGGCAGAATAAATCACCCTTTGCGATGAAGGAAAAAGAGGAAAGTCACCTTGCGAATCATCCTTAAAGGCTATTTACTTAGATAATGACTTTTATTTATTGTAGTATTTACGCCTGAGCGAAGATTTATTCAATAAGTCTTTAACCAAGAATATATTGACGAATTCGATGATAAGTGATTATAATTGACTAAATTATTGGAAAATGAGCGGAAAGCTTCAATGAGAAAAGTCACCATTAAAGGTCTGCTGGCCTTAGCGGTCTTTACCCTTTTTTCCTGTGCTTCCCAGCAGAGCGTTCAGCTCATCAATCTGACAACAAATGAACTCCCAGCAGAGACTGAGCTCATTCTGAAGACAACAGAGCCGGTCCAGTATAAAGACACCAAGCTTGAAAATCCTCCCTGCCTAATAATTAATTTTCCAGAAAGCAAAGTCTTCAGCCAAATCGAAGATGAGTTGAAAATCAACAAGGGGCCGATCAAGAAAATAAAAACCGAGTATTATCAGAGCGAAAAAAAAGGCCAGCAGCTGCTCAATCTGATGATTGTGGAGTTAACTCAGGACTTGCCCTATAGAATATTCACGAGTGACAGTTCGATCATAATAAAAATAGAGAATCCGAAGCAGCCTGAAATCCCTTCTCCTCAAGAAAAAATTGAAGCTCAAGGAGAGGCAAAAGAAAATCTCATCAACCTCGAGGCTGGATACCTCATCGGCCCTGAGGACATTTTAACCATAGAAGTTTGGAAGTATCCCGATATGTCAGGAGAAGTGACGGTCGATTATAAAGGCGAGATCAAATTTCCCCCAATAAAAAAGATGAGTGTGGCAGGAATGACAACCTTCCAGTTAGAGGAAGAGCTGACTACAGCTCTTTCGAAATATTTGATTGACCCTGTGGTCTTCGTCAAGGTGAAAGAATTCAACAGCAAGAGAGTCATCGCTCTGGGAGAAATAACCACCGGAATGTACAGCCTGAAAAGAAGGACAACCCTGGTTGAGTTCATAGGGCAAATAGGAGGAATGAAGCCTAACTCCGATAGCTTTCATATCAAGTTAATCCCAAAAGACGGAAAAATGGCCGTTTATAATTTAAACGAGCTGATCAATGACCCCCGGAAATCCGCAGAAGTCACTGTCTCCGGAGGCGACACAGTCTATGTTCCGCCCTTGGAGATTAATAAGGTCTTTGTCCTGGGTGAAGTGAAAAATCCAAGCGTGATCAATATTAAAGGGACTTTATCCATAACCGAAGCCATTGCTCAGGCGGGTGGATTTACACAAAACGCTGTCAAGAGCAGCATTATAGTCATTCGCGGGGAATTGGGCTCCCAGAAAGGAATTCGCGTCAATCTCAACGAACTTCTGAAACGGGCTGACGTCAGCCAGAATATCGGACTCAACCCGGGCGACATTGTCTATGTGCCCAAGAGCTTTGTGGCTGACATCGAGCGCTTCCTGGGAGCCATCGCCTTGCCGGTGACATGGTATCTGTGGGCAAGGTATTAAAGAGGTGAACGAAGATGCCCAAGCTTGAGATGAACTTGGTTGATTACTTGCGGGTGATTCGCAAGAGAACACGAATCATATTCCTCTCTGTCATCTTGGTGATTGCCTCGACTTATTTCTATACCCAAAAACAAACTCCCATCTATCGAACATCCTGTAAAGTGAAAATCGAGCAGAGAAAATCAGTGGCTGAGATCTTGACTGAAATGGTCACCTGGTCTCCCGGCGATGCGGTTGCCTCCCAAGTGGCTCTTATCCAAAGCTATCAAACGATGGAAAGAGTCGCAGAGAGCTTAAGAATGATTGATTCCTCTACAAAAGAAGCAGACCAGATGAGAATCGTCAAATGGATCCAGGGCCAAATCACAGCGGAGCCTGTTGAAGCCACCAATATCATTGCCATCACCATCACTTCCAGCAATCCCAAACAGGCAACAGAACTCGTTAATCAAGTTGCCGAAGTTTATGCTGAAATGCAGTTTGAAAACAAGAAAAAAGAAGCAACCAATACGAGAAACTTTGTCGAAGCCCAGTTGAACAACTATTTAAAAGAACTCCAAGAAAGTGAAAACGCGCTCCAACTTTTCAGGCAAGAAAATCCATTGGTCATAGAGAGGAACATAACAGATTCTCATCCTGTTCTCGCTGACCCGAGAGTGACTGCTCTTAAGGAAGAAATCGTCAAGTTGGAATTAGAGTTGATATCCTTAAAAAGCAAGTACACAGATGCCTATCCAGAGGTGATCACCGCAAAAAGTAAATTGGATAAGTCCAAGAGCGATCTATCCGATGCCATCAATCTTGTCACCAATGAGCAAAAAGAGCTTTCATCAAAAGAGGTCAAGCTTGCCCAGCTCAAAAGAAATGTGTCCGTCGCCCAAGACATTTATTTAATGTTCAGGAGAAAATATGAAGATGCCCGGATTCTCGAGGCAGAAAAAGTTCAAGATGTAACTGTTATCGAGCGCGCCTCCGTCCCCGGCCGCCCCATAAGCCCCAATTATCGTTCCAATATCATCGTCGGCATTCTCAGCGGAATATTGATCGGATTGATCATGGCCTTTGTCACCGAAAGCCTGGACACCTCTATTGGCCGCATCGACGATCTGGAAGACCTGCTCCAGGTTCCTGTTTTAGGCATCATCCCCAGCAGCTCTTTGGAGAAACAGAAAAAATTTAGACTCAAATTCAAAAAGAAAGAGCTCGTCTCTGAAGGAGATACGCTCTATAAACGCTT
>CAZGMN010000164.1:1428-7200 GCA_964526905.1 uncultured Eubacteriales bacterium | reverse complement strand
CAAAGACGGGCGCTATATCTTTGAATCTGTCATAAATTATCTAAAGAGCTAGACTTTTTTATATAGGCTCAGGCAAGGTGTCGAGAAAACCGTTTGAAGGCTGAGCGGGCACGGTTCCTCGACCAAAGGGAGAGGAGAGCGAAGCCTGAAACCGAGCAGCTTTTGCCTCGCTGGGGCAAAAGCTGCGTGTTTTCGAGACACTCAGCCTGAGCCATAACAAAAAAGAGGCTTATGAGCGACTTTTGAAGCCATGATTGACGAGAAGATTATCAAAGACCACAACCTGACATTGGAAGAATACAAGAGAATCGTCCGGCTCATCGGCCGCGAACCCAATATCACCGAGCTTGGAATTTTTTCTCTGATGTGGTCAGAGCACTGCAGCTACAAAAGTTCTAAAATCCACCTAAAAAGATTGCCGGTTAAAGGAAGGAATGTCATCCAGGGGCCCGGTGAAAATGCTGGAATCATAGACATCGGTGATGGACTGGCAGCTGTCTTCAAAATTGAATCGCACAACCATCCTTCTTTTATCGAGCCTTACCAGGGAGCGGCGACTGGAATCGGGGGCATTCTGAGGGATATCTTCACCATGGGGGCAAGGCCCATCGCTCTCCTTGATTCGCTTCATTTCGGGCCTCTCTCCAATTCAAAGAACAAGTCTGTCATGGAAGGCGTTGTCTCGGGGATATCCGGCTACGGAAATTCGATAGGAGTTCCCACAGTCGGAGGAGAAATCTACTTCAATGACTGCTACTCCCTTAATCCTCTGGTCAACGTCTGCTGTCTTGGAATCGTGGAAAAAGACAAGATTTTCTATGCCAGAGCTGAGGGAGAAGGAAACCCGGTGCTCTATGTCGGAGCCAAGACAGGGCGAGACGGAATACACGGGGCAACAATGGCTTCGGCAGAATTCGACCAGGACCTGGAGCGGAAGAGGCCGAATGTCCAGGTTGGAGACCCTTTCAAGGAGAAACTTCTGCTCGAAGCCTGCCTGGAGATCATGGCCGAAAAAATGATCGTCGGAATCCAGGATATGGGCGCTGCCGGGCTGACCTGTTCCACGACTGAGATGGCGGCAAAGTCAAAATCAGGAATCGAAATCGACCTCGACCTCGTGCCGCAAAGAGAAGAAGGCATGACTCCTTACGAGATCATGCTCTCTGAATCACAAGAAAGAATGCTCCTCGTGGCCAATAAAGAAAAGGTCAAGAAGGTTCAGGAGATTTTCGCCAAATGGGACCTGGATGCAGTGACCATCGGACATGTCACCGAAGGAAGGAGAATAAGAGTCAAATCAGGAGGGAAAATCGTTATCGACCTTCCGCTTGAAGCCATCGTCAACCTCTGCCCGGTCTACAAGCGGAAGAGCAGCGTTCCCTCTTACATCAAAGAGGCAAATAAGCTTAATTATCCCTCTTTGCCGGATAAATTCAGCCAGGCGTTTCTCAAGCTTCTCTCCTCGCCGACAATCGCCAACAAAGAATGGGTTTACAGACAATATGACCATATGGTCCAGGTCAACACTGTGCTTCTTCCCGGCGCTGATGCCGCTCTCTTAAGGCTTAAGAACAATAAGAAGGCCCTGGCCATAACACTGGATGGAAATTCCCTCTACGCTTATCTTGACCCGAGGACTGGAGGAAAAATTGCTGTGGCTGAAGCCTGCCGGAACCTGGCCTGCGTCGGTGCCAGGCCAATCGGAGTCACAAACTGTCTGAATTTCGGCAATCCGGAAAAGCCGGAAATTATGTGGCAGTTTAAGGAAGTTATCGAGGGAATTGCCGAAGCTTGTAAAAAATTTGAAATTCCAGTAACCGGCGGAAACGTAAGCTTCTATAACGACACAGAAGGGGTATCGGTCTATCCCACTCCCGTCTTGGGCGTGGTGGGTATAATCGAGGATATGAGCAAAGCTCTAAGCCCTGGATTCAAGAATGAAGGAGACAAAGTGGTTCTCCTCGGAGAAAGCAAGGAAGAGCTTGGCGCCTCAGAGTACCTCAAGTGCCTTTTCAATATCGAAAAGGGCCATCCGCCGCAGATAGACCTGGGTAAAGAGAAAAATATCCATGAGCTTTGCCTGGAAGCTGCCTCTCGCCGAATTATCGAATCCGCCCACGACGTCTCAGAAGGAGGCCTGGCAGTTTGTCTGGCCGAATGCTCCTTTCTCAGCCCAAAAAAAATAGGCTTTTCCCTCGACCTTCAAGACGAGATTCGCTACGATGCCCTGCTCTTTGGAGAAACTCAATCCAGAATCGTCGTCAGCACAAGAAAACAAAACATCCAGAAGCTTCTCAGTCTGGCCAAAAAAAGAAAAGTAAAGGCGACTGTCCTGGGAAAAACAGGCGGGGAGAGGATAAAGATTTCCCGCGACGAGCAGAAAATCATCGACATTCCGGTCGATGAGGCTTATAGAGCCTGGAAGCAGGCTTTTCCTGAAATTTTTAAGATTAAATGAAGGGAAAGAAGATGACAGATGAAATTTTTCGAAGCCCGAAGAAAAAAGGAAAAATTGCCGTCTTCATCTCTGGCCGAGGCTCAAACTTCAAAGCCATCCAGGAAGCCATCCTTGCCGGCAAAATAAACGCCGAGATCGCAGTGGTTCACAGCAACAAACAGGATGCGGCGGGTCTTAAGATTGCGCAGGATTTCAAGCTTGAAACTCTCTTCCTCGACCCAAAGGCTTTTCTTAGCAAGGAAGAGTACGAAAAAGCCCTCGTCGAAGAGCTCAAGAAAAGAGGCGTGGACCTCATCTGTCTGGCAGGTTACATGAGAATCCTCAGCCCTTCTTTCTGCCGCGAGTTTCGTAACTCGATCATGAATATCCACCCTGCCCTGCTCCCTTCCTTTCCCGGCCTTCATGTCCAGCAGAAAGCCATTGACTGGGGAGTGAGATATTCTGGAGCAACTGTTCATTTTGTCACTGAGGATGTCGATATGGGCCCGATCATCCTCCAGGCTGTGGTGCCAGTCCTTCAGGATGACAATGAAGAAACACTGAGCGACCGAATACTGAAGGAAGAGCATAAAATCTATCCCGAAGCAGTCAGGCTCTATTTTGAGGGGAAGCTCGAAGTCCGGCAGAGAAGAGTTTTTATAAGATGAATAAGATGATGAAAACAGTTGAAGAGCAATTTGAGTACCTAAGAAAGGGATGCGTGGATATCATCCTGGAGGACGAGCTTAAAGCCAAAATCGCCCGCTCTCTTAAGGAAAAAAGGCCGTTGAGAGTCAAGGCAGGCTTTGACCCGACTGCTCCTGATATCCACCTCGGCCACACTGTGCTCCTGCGGAAGATGAAGCATTTTCAGGACCTCGGCCATGAGGTCATCTTTCTCATCGGCGATTTCACCGGCCTTATCGGCGATCCATCAGGAAGGTCCTATACCCGCCCTCCCATGACCCGGGAAGAAATCAACAAGAATGCCGAAACCTACAAGGCCCAGATATTCAAGATACTCGACCGAGAAAAGACCGTGATCGATTTCAACTCCCGCTGGCTGGGAAAGCTGACAAGCTTCGAAATCATCAACTTAGCGGCAAAATACACGGTGGCCCGTATCCTGGAGAGGGACGATTTCTCCCATCGCCTGAAAAAGGGCCAGCCGATCTCGGCCCATGAAATCCTCTACCCGCTGATGCAGGCTTATGACTCTGTTGCCCTTAAAGCGGATGTCGAGCTCGGCGGAACAGACCAGAAATTCAACCTTCTTGTCGGCCGCGAAATCCAGAGGGAATTCGGACAGGAGCCTCAGGTGATCATCACCGTGCCCCTCCTGGAAGGGCTGGACGGCGTAGAGAAAATGAGCAAATCTCTAAACAACTACGTGGGAATCACCGAGCCGCCTGGAGAAATCTACGGAAAGGTGATGTCCATTTCCGACCCGCTGATGTTCCGTTACTTTGAGCTTCTCACCGACGAGCCTCTCTCTCAGATTGAAAAATGGAAAAAAGAAGTCAAAGAAGGAAAGGTCAATCCTAAAGATTTGAAATCAAAGCTGGCCCAGATTCTTGCGGCTGATTTCTGGGGAAAAGAAGAGGCAAAAAAAGCAGCCGCGGAATTCGAAAGAATCTTTAAGAACAAAGAGCTTCCTTCAGAAATCGAAGAAATTGAAATTGACACTGCGCAGCTTCTGCTCATCGATTTACTGGTCAAAAAAAACCTTCTTCCTTCAAGCAAAGAGGCGAAAAGAGTCATCCGTCAGGGCGGGCTTTATCTCGACGGGCAGAGAATCGAAGATGTTGGCTTCAAGTTAGACCTGAGAAAGAAAAGCGAAGTCATCCTGAAGATAGGGAAAAAGAAATTCTATAAAATTGTAAAAGGGACAGCTGTCACCAGCTGAGGACAAAAAAGAAAGAAAGGCCGTCTTGAATTCCAGAGCTTGATGGCATATTTCTTGCTCATCATTTGAAACGAAAATAGATAATGAAAACTGAACGTTTTCTGGCCGTCTTTGTTTCGCTCCTCATTCTTTCTCCGCTTTGCCAAGCCGCCAAATTAAGAGAAATCATCCTCAGCTTTGGAGCAGGCTACTCCCTGGGGCTCGATTCGACCCTACGAAAAAACGAAATTTTCTATACAGACCAAATCTATTTTAAAGAACAGACAAGGATGAAGGAGTGTTTGAATCTCAGCCTTCAATATTTCTTCAACCCGGCATTCGGCGCGCAACTGGAGTTGGGGCATCAGGAGGCCAGCTACTTTTCCCACCTGGAATGGTATGGACTCTTGGTGCAGGACTGGTCTTCAGCGACAGGCTACAGGTATATCGAAATCAACCACATTGAAGCGCCTTACTGGGAAAGATGGGGCATTTCCTCGGTCGGCCTGAATGTCATCGCTCCCTGGAGAAAACGCATCAATCAAAGGCTTTATCCCTATATCTCTGGAGGAATCGGATTATATCTCTTGAGCGGAGATAAGGATAAGGTGCTGGACAGATTCAGGCTCGGTCCAAGAAAAACGCAAACAAAATATAAAATAAGCGGAGGTTTAAAATACAGCCTCAACTCTAAACTGAACCTCAACCTCAGAATCTTCTGTGAGATGATCAGGCGTTATCGAGCAGTTGGTATGTACTCCATCTACAATGGACCTGAGCAGTTCGACCTGGATTGGTATCTGAGTGAGGGAAAAATCGGAAGAGTGGGCAGGTCTATAATCGGGACATATTCTTACGGCGGAATAGATATCAATTTAGAGTTCAAACTCTGACAGCAATTAGAGCTCTGGGGCTCTATGACAAAAATTGTTGACAACCATTATTGGCCGTGCTATAAGTCTTAACTGACGCAAATGTGAAAATGTCAGCTTTAAAAAGCATTAAAGGATAAATGACTTTGAGCCGCGAAAACGACCAACTTTTCTTTCTGCAAACAGGGGGTCAATTTGCTCGAAAGGTTCTCTTTTAAAAGATTTATATTTACCCTAAAACCTGAAGAGGAACTTTCTTTACCTGAATTCAAGGGAACAACCTTGCGGGGAGGCTTCGGCGCTCAATTCAGAAGAATTGTCTGCCTGAAAAAGGACCTTCCAGAGTGTTCAGCATGCCCGCTTAAAAAGGTTTGCGTCTATTCTTATATTTTTGAGACCTCGCCTCCAGAAACCTCAGAGAAGCTGAGGAACATCAGGAATATTCCCCGGCCTTTTGTCATAGAGCCTCCTGATGATACAAAAAGAATTTACACCTCAGAAGACAATCTCACTTTTAACTTGACTCTAATAGGTAAGGCTGTGGATTATCTTCCCTATTTCATCTTCACCTTTAAAGA
>CAZGMN010000164.1:0-1328 GCA_964526905.1 uncultured Eubacteriales bacterium | reverse complement strand
AAAGTTCATTCAAACCTTCAGTGGAAGGATATAGAACGATATTCGATGAGACAGAACACAAGGATGAAAATGGGCGGCTTTGTGGGAAAGGCGACCTTCATGGGGAGCCTCGAAGATTTTTTATCTTTTCTCTTTCTCGGCGAACAAATCCACATCGGCAAATCCTGCACCTTCGGACTGGGGAAGTATTTGATTGGAATAGATAATCCTATATTGTAGTAATTTATGATGTTGAATATTCCACTATAAAAGTGCCAATTAAACACAAAGGTGGAGAGGAAAGATATGGAATTTAGATTAAAAACAATAACACCTCTATGGACAGGAGGTATTAAGAAAGAAGCCGACAAATTGCATGAGTCCGGAATTATTGGGAATATCAGATGGTGGTATGAAACAATAGTCAGGGGATTAGGAGGTTACGCTTGTGATCCTACTCATTCAAGTTGCAATAATAAAAATCATTGTATTTCTTGTGAGTTATTCGGATGTACTGGATGGGCAAGAAAATTCAGAGTGGAAATTAAGGGTGAGTTTGTACAAGAAGTTAGGAGTAAATTTGGTTTAACCTGTTTGGATTCAACTCATAGGCATAGAGGCTGGTTTGTTCATAAGGGACTCGAAAGCAATGATTTTTCTATTAAGCTAATCCCTCTCAAGAAAATAAATAGTGATGAGGAGAAAATTTTGAAATTCCTTTTCAAAGTTCTGATCGAACGTGCTGGCTTTGGTGCGCGGAATCAGTTGGGATATGGAATAGTTGATTATTTGGACGAGAAAGAAAGAATAAGCCTGAAAATTGACAATTTGCCTAAATTCAATAATTCAAATTCGCCAAATTTTCTGCCAAGCATTAAAAACTTTTTCTTTTGCCATAACAATGTCAAAACAAATAGGATTGAGGAGTTATTGAATATAAAATGTAAATTACGAGAGGCCTTCAGAATATCCCCTCTCTTTTCTATACGTCATCTAAATCAAATATCCCATTTTAGACACTTTGTTCTGGGAGCAGCATCTGCCATCAGTATGTGTCCCACATGTTTTGGGAACATTAGAAGCGACTATAATGATCCTAACTCATACTTCTGCTTTTGGGAAAATAAAAATTTTCCAAGGAAGGAAGCTATTCAAATGGAGAGAATGGCTTCAAAAATCTCAATCTCAAGACCTTTTGGATTTAATAATAATTTTTCGATTCGTATATGGGGTTGGCTTCCTTCAGAACTTCCTTTTAATATTTCAAGAAAGGATGTACTCAATAAAATTCAACAAGTAATCTCTTGCACAAATCTTATCGATCTTTCAGATAATATTGACTTCAAAAG
>CAZGMN010000163.1:0-7232 GCA_964526905.1 uncultured Eubacteriales bacterium | reverse complement strand
CCATCGTGCTTTCTGGATACGAAAGCTTCTACAAGAGACCAGCAGAGAGTTATCAATGGAGCGCAGGAGCTACTCTGCGCTTGAAGCCGAGGAGCAACATCAGCTTCTCCTTCGGACCAAGCTATTATATCGAGGATGCCTATCTCCAGTGGGTGCAGAGAGTGGATGACCCCTTGATGACAGAGACCTACGGAGTTCGTTATGTCTTTGGGAGCATTTGCCAGAGGACTATCTCCGCTGAGGTCAGGTTGAATTGGACGTTTACTCCAAAGCTCAGTCTGCAGCTCTATCTCCAGCCTTTCCTGGCTGTGGGCCAGTATGACGAATTCAAGGAGCTCGCCCGGCCCAAAACTTTTGAATACAATATTTACGGCCGAGGAAACTCAACAATCACTCTTGCTGATGATATTTACACTGTTGACCCTGACGGTCTTGGTCCGGCTCCAGAGTTCTCCATTTACAATCCAGATTTTAATTATAAATCTTTCCGGGGGACGACTGTCCTGCGCTGGGAATACCTGCCTGGTTCGACGCTCTATTTTGTTTGGACTCAGAACCGCGCCGATTATGCCCATCCCGGAGACTTAAAGCTGGGCCGCGACCTCGGCGACCTTTTTACAGCACCAGGAGATAATATTTTATTGATTAAGATTTCTTATCGCTGGAATATCTGAACTAAATAAAGGCGCTTTTCTTATTCTCCGCCGATCTGCATCAGCTTAATGCGGAATGTCGGGGCGGTGAAACTGCGGTTCAAGTCAAGGTCATTCCCCACCATGTCGATTGCTTCCAGCATCTCGAACGCATTTCCGGCAATAGTCAGGCCTTTCACCGGAAAGGCGATCTTTCCGTTCTCAATCCAGAAGCCCTGGGCCCCACCGCTGAAGTTTCCGTTGACCGGATTTATTCCGTAGCCAGTGACACCCTTGAGCAAGAGCCCGGTCTTCGTCGCTTTGATAATCTCTTCGGGTGTGCTCTTCCCTGCTGCCATATAGAAATTATGAGGGCCAATTTCAGGAATGCTTGTAAAGCCTCCTCTTGAGGCGTTTCCCGTGCTCTTGACACCAGCCCTCTTGGCCACAATTGTGTTGTACATAAAGCCCTTCAAAATGCCTTTATCCACAATGATTCTCTTTTGAGTTGGTACTCCTTCGCCATCAAAGGGTGCGCTGCCCAATCCTTTGGCAAGCGTTCCGTCATCGACCAATGTCACTAACTCCGAGGCAATCTCTTGATCCAGTTTCTGGGCAAGAAAACTCGCGCCTTGAAGGACTCGTTCGCCGTCTATGGCAGCCAGGATTCCCCCCAAAATGCTCCTTGCCACATCAGCATCAAAGATGACCGCAGCCTTCTGTGTCTTGACCATCCTCGGGTCGAGCATCTGATAAGCTTCCTTTGCTGCCTTGGCGGCAACCTCTTCAGCTGGCTTCAAGTCAGCAAAAAATCGCCTCGAACAGAACTCTCCTCCTGAAGATTTCTGCTCTCCCTTTTCAGCAACGACAGAAACACCAAAAAAACAATTTGAGAATTTTGAGCTCTTGGAAAGCCCGTTTGAATTGGCCAGGTATATCTCCCCTTCCCCTTCTGAATAGCCTGAACCCGCGCTCTTGGTAATCCTCGCGTCCTTCATCGCCAGCTTCTCCACATTCTTAGCCAGCTCAATCTTCTTCTCCATGGGGACTTGAGCGATCTGGGGGTCATAGAGGCCCTCGACTTGAGTCACTCCTTTATCATCAGGAAGGATATTGTTCTCATCTGGAGTTGTGCTTGAAGCAAAACCGACAGCGCTCTTGATGGCATTGTCCAGGGCCTTGTCTGACAAATCGTTGCAGCTTGAGAACGCCATCCTCTGTTTGACGAAAACCCTAAAGCCAACTCCCTGAGAAGCGGCCTGCTGGACGGTTTCAACCTCGCCGTTGCGAACTTCGATGCTGAGTTCTCGGCCCGATTCGATATAAACCTCTGCCGCATCTGCGCCTTTTGCCAAACATTTCTTAACAAGTTTTTCTGCTAATTCTTTGTCATCCATGGTTATCTCCTTTTCAATCATCTTGCGCGGCTTCCGCCGACGTTAATGCCTCGAATCCTGACCGTCGGCTGCCCGGCTGTAACTTCTGCTGCCTGGCCTTTTCCGCAGATTCCAGGTCCAAAGTCAAGGTCATCTCCGACAGCATCGATGTTGTTGACGATATCTGTGCAGCTTCCGATCAGGGTCGCTCCCTTGACAGGTGCTGTCTTTTTACCGTCTTCAATCAAATAAGCCTCACGGCAGGTGAAGTTGAACATCCCGGTTATAGGATTGACGCTTCCTCCGCTCAAGCTCTGAACATAAATACCGCTCTTGGTCGAAGCGAGGATGTCCTCGGGCTTGCCCTTTCCTTTCTCGATGAAGGTATTTGTCATCCGGGGAATGGGAATGTAGCGAAAGCTTTCGCGGCGGCCGTTTCCGGTGCGCTCGGCCTTCAGCTGCTTTGCCGAGAGGATATCGGTCATGTACTTCATCAGAACTCCTTCCTGAATTAAGACGTTGCGCTTCATCTGAGTTCCCTCGTCATCGAAATTCGTTGTTCCGCGGAAATTGGGGAGGCTGCCGTCGTCGACCATAGTAAAGATATCGCTGGCGACCTTCTGGCCTAATTTCCCGGTGAAAACGCCAATTTTCTTGGCGATGTTATCTCCTTCCAGAGGATGGCCGACAGCCTCATGAACAAGCACTCCTCCCCAGCCGTTCTGCATGACGACATCCATGATGCCGGCAGGCGCATCCTTAGCCTCAAGCATGGCAATCGATTCCCTTGCACATCGCTTGGCCGCTTCCTCGGGCGAGAGCTCATCAAACATCTCAAAGCCAGAATGGCGGCTGAGTCTCTCCCGGCCCATGTGCTGGGTGTCCTTCCCAACGCCCAAGGTCTGGATGATGAAAAAAAGTAAAGGAAGCTCATCGCTCAGGAGAAGCCCTTCGCTGTTGGCGATAGTCCTGCCTTTAACCTCGTCGTAGTAGCTGATAGAAGCCATTTTGATTCTGGGGTCATAATCTAAAGCAGCCTGGTTGGCTCTCTTCATCACCTCCAGACGTTTGGCATCGGCAATGTCCTGGAGGGGAAGCTTGACTGTGATGAAAGAATCCCTTTTGGCTTCTATGATATTGACCGGACCGACAGCTTGAGCGCTTAGAGCAACATGGGAGGCGACTTCAGCGGCTTTCATCAGCTTATCTTCAGCGATCTCATCAGTGTAGGCATATCCTGTTTTGTCGCCAGAGATGACTCTCACTCCTGCTCCCTGGCTGATGCCGAAAACTGCGCTCTTGAACTTTGATTCCTCCATCAATATGCTCCGCGAGATCCTTTTCTCCAGGTAAACCTCGGCAAATTCTCCTCCCTTTTCAATGGCTTTCTTGATAATCCTATCGAGAATTTGTGGGTCGATGGCCACCTTCGCGCTTTCTGTTCTTACAACCTTGCAGGAGAGAAGCTGGCTCAAGAGCGCCGGCGTTGCTGCCAGAGCAATCCCTCCTTTGAGGCTGACTTCCAGGAATTTCCGTCGAGGAATATCCTCGACAAAATTGCGTTTAAATTTCATGTTTGACCTCATCTTAAAGATTTTCGCTCATTATAGGCCACAAAAATTTCTAAAGCAAATAATCGATTTTAACCCAAAATTGCCGATAAAGAATGTCGAGCCCAACGAAACGTGGCCGTTTGAATTGAAAGGTCATCGCCAGCGAAGCGTGGCGATTTTAAGGGAAAATTTGAGATTGCTCAAGCTCTAGGAGCCTGGCAACGACTTTCTGATGACTGCACACCTTCGGGTGTTCGTCATGAGATGGAAATGATTGTCCTTCGTTTTAATCAGCAATTCAGGATCCTAACTGGAAGAAAAGCAGTCGCTCCCCTCTTGTTTACTCTCTGATTATTTCTGTAATCTTGATGTTTTTTCTGCTGAGGCTTGTGCCCATGGCTCTCTCCAGGTCGGCTAAGGAGAGATTGTAATCAATGACGGCTTTGAGTTCAGCGCTCTGAGCGTTTGCTAAGTCTCTTTGATAGTTCAAGACAACATAGTCGGTCGTCAATCCGACCTTCAATTTTTTCTGCTCTGCCTCCAATTTTTTCTCTGCCAGCTCCCGGGCAACCTTATAGGCTTGGACTCTTTCATAATTCGTCTGAACTGCCCGCACCGCATTTCTAATCTCAAGATAAGCCTGCTGCTCCTGGTTTTTTAGGCTCAAAGTTACCTGTTCGAGGCTGACCTTTGCCTGGGCATACTGCGCACGGGAGAGAACCGCGTTGAGAGGAATGCTGAGGCTTACAGTTGCAGACCAGTTCTTAAACCTAAAATCAAAAGTATCCTTAAGAGCATCGGATGGCTTTCCTGGAATCGAGCCGATCGGCCCGCCAAATGGATTAAGAGGGTCATAGATAAATTGAGTTCCTGAAAGGCCTGGGCTCCAGTAAGAAGCATTGAGGCGCAGGTCAGGAAGAAGCTGGTTCTTGGCAAAACTCAAATCGATCTCTTTATTCTTTAAATCCAGCTTTGTTACTTGAAGGTCAGGCCGGTTTTCCGCGGCAAGGAGCAGGGCCTCGTCAAGGCTTATCTCTCTTTTCTCAAAGCTGGGCTTATCCGCCGGAATAACCTTGACTTCAATATCTTTCTCCCAGGCGGCAAGATTGATGATTGTCTTCAGATTGTCTTCATTATTCCTGACCAGGACTTCAGCTTGAATGATATCCGCCTCGCGGCTCGCCACCTCAGCTTGAGCGCTCAAAACCTCGATAGGAGCCATCATCCCCACCTCGACTTCCTTTTTGTTCTTGAGCAGCAGGTCCCTGGCAAGCTCCAAAGACTGCCTTTTCACCTTGAGGTTCTCGATGCTATAGGTCAAATCCCAGTAAGCTTTCTCAACGTTATAAATTGTATCCATCAATATTCCCCTGAGCTGTTTCTCTGAGATATCTCTGTTATTCTGGGCGACGATGATCTCTCTGCGGCTAACCTTAAAGCCGAAATCCTTCAAAAGAGGCTGGGAGAAATTAAATCTCAGGTTGGTGTAGTAGCGCGGATTGACACTCAATAATTTCTGGTTTGACTTGCTTTTATTCGACCCGAGAGCAATGGAGAAGCTTCCCCCAATAGGAGTGAGCTGAGAGAGCTGGAGGGAATAATCATTAGACTCGGCGTTGATCTGCTCTTCGGATTGAATCCAAGAGAAAGACGCCTCGTTGGTTTTCTCGGTCGATAAGCCGAAAGATAATGAAGGAAAGAATCTCTCCCTCGCACGGGAGACAGAAATATCGGCAAGCTCGGGGTTCAAGACCTGAACGGCTAAATTAAGGTTGTTCTTCAAAGCCTGGAGGATGCATTCCTCAAGGGACAGAGGTTTTTCCTTCTGCTGGGCAAGAGCCCCTTCGATTAAAAATACAATAAATAAAAGACAAAGGATTTTTCTGTTTCTTATCATTTTAGCCTCCAAGAAACACAGCCGATGATATAGGATACAAAGCTTTAATTGGAAACATCATTTCCACCATTTTGAGGGTCCCGAAACTGTCACGACTCTCAGCCGATAATCCAGCCGTCGAGAAGATTAATGATTCTTCTGCCATAGGCCGCGTTTTTTTCAGAATGGGTGACCTGGACAATCGTTGTCCCGTTCTGGTTCAGCTCTTTCAACAACTCCATGACCTCCTGACCCTCTTTGGAGTTCAGATTGCCGGTTGGCTCATCGGCGAGGATGAGCTTGGGGCTGGTGATGATGGCTCTGGCCACTGCCACCTTCTGCTGCTGTCCTCCTGATAGCTGATTGGGAAATAAATCTTTCTTGGCTACGATATTGAACCTGTCGAGCATTTCACAGACTTTGCCCTTTCGCTCAGAGCTTTTGACTTTCTTGTAGAGAAGAGGAGTCTCAAGGTTTTCGTAGACGGTCAGGTCGTCGATGAGGTGATAACTCTGGAAGACAAAGCCGATGAAGTTCTTATGGAGTTCTGAGAGCTGCCTCTCGTTCAGCAAGTGGACCTTCTGCTCGAGAAAATAATATTCGCCTGCCGAAGGCGTATCCAGCATTCCGAGGATGTAGAGCAGCGTCGACTTGCCTGCGCCCGAGGGACCCATGATGGTCAGGAACTCCCCTTCTTCAAGATCAAGGGTGATATCCCGCAGGGCATAGGTTTTAATAACGCCGGATGAATAATATTTGGTGATGTCTTTCAATTTAATCAAGCTCATAGTCAGACTCCTTAAATATAAATAGCATGAAAGTTGCCTTTATCTCTGCAAACTCTCGTTTTAATATGACTCCATTCTATCATCGAGCAAAACCTGATTATTATTCATACCTCAAAGACTCCACCGGGTTGGCCAGCGCGGCTTTGACGGCCTGGTAGCTGACCGTAAGCAAGGCAACCAAAAGGGCCATACCTGCCGCCAGGAGAAAAATCCAAGGCCCAATGCTGGTGCGGTAGGCAAAATTCTGAAGCCAGCGGCTCATGGCAAAATAGGCCAAAGGCCAAGCGATGACGTTGGCCACGAGCACCCATCTGGTGAACTCTCTGGAGAGCAAGAAGATAATTCCAGTTGTTGAGGCTCCAAGGACCTTGCGCACTCCGATTTCTTTTGTCCGCTGCTCGGCAGTGAAGGAAGCCAGGCCGAACAGCCCCAGACAGGCGATGAAGATGGCCAGAGAGGTGACAATACCAAGAATCTTCTCCAGCCTCATCTCCGCTTTGTAAAGACTGTCGAAATCCTCGTCAAGGAAAGAGAATTGGAAGAGCTGGTTTGGGACGAGCTCCTGCCATCTATCCTTCAGAAAATCAAGAGTCTGTGGAATACCCTCAGGGCTGATCCTCACCGAAAAGTATTCAAAATATTCGGGGCAAAGATAGAGAACGAAAGGCTCGATTTCCTGATGAAGAGACTTGAAATGAAAATCCTTGACCACGCCGACGACTGTCCCCTTCTCAATAATCCTGAACTGCTTCCCCAGCGGAGAATCCCAGCCAATCTCTTTAACAGCCGATTCATTGAGAATGTAGGCGCCTTTGACATCGCCCGGAAAATCCCTGGAAAAGTTTCTTCCTAAAACGAGCTCAATCCCGAAGGTCGGAAGAAAATCGTGGTCCACGGAAGTCCAGCGGATCATCGGATAGCTTTTTTCACTCAATCCCTCATACCAGTAGTCCTGATACCATGGAATCTTTCCCGGGGAAAATGCCGAAGCAGAAATACCCAATATT
>CAZGMN010000162.1:0-7235 GCA_964526905.1 uncultured Eubacteriales bacterium | reverse complement strand
ACCCTGGGACGGTTGTTCTGAGTGCAGAGTTGATAATTGACCCCTATCTCATTTCCAATAATTCTTAGCCCTCTTTTCTCGAGAAATGTCCTTTTATTCTTTTCTCTTTCTTTTTCTATTTTTTTGAAATAGGAATCCTGCTCGCTGGCCAGCGATGCCTTAATCCTCTCAAAGTCCGCCTTTGCTTCTTTATAGGATGCCGGCGGAACAGAAAGCTTGAGCTTGAAATTCAGGGAATCGACTTCTTCAATCAGAATGTATTGAGAATATCGACTCTTGGCTTTAAGCTGAGTGACGAACTGCTTGAGATGGATAAGCATCTCTTCTCTCATCTTGGAGACGCCGGCTTCAACATATTCTTCCAGTTCAGGCTCATAGTAACCGAACTCATCATCTGCGTCAGAAAGCTCTTTTTTTGAAATGGGAAAGGTGATGAAGTGGATGCCGCCTTGATAGTCCAGCCAGCCATAGGTCAGCTTGTAAGCGCCTTCTATCTCTTCTTTGGCAAATGAGTTCAGGCTTTTGGGCGAGCCGCTCTTTTGTTCAAGGCTGAGAAAGCCAAAGCCGGCGTGAGAATCTCTATTATCAGAGCATGTTCCATCGAGGAATGAAGAGATAAGAATCAAGCCTATTATTAAGAGAAAAAGAACAGAGATATTCAGAAATGGCGTTTTCATTTAAACGGTCAACGAAGCGGAACTCTGCCAACTTCTGGAAAAGGAATCAAGGCCCTTGTCAAGCCTGAAACACCGGCGCTGATCAAAATGCAGATGGCGATGATAAAAAGCGCCATAAATATGGCAACGGCAATATTATTGTCTCTGATTTCTTCATACTGATTGATGCGCGGTGTTAATTTGTTAAACAGCCAGAAACTGATGAGGACAACGGCAATGGCCAGGACTCCGGCCAGGATAACGTATCCGATGCTGAGTCCGAGCATTTTCAAGAAATTCAAAACATTCTTCTCCTGTCCGAGCACGAAAATCTGGATGACGGCCATCACGGGATAGATGGCGCGCATGACGACAATGGCCTCGCCCAAGAGGATGCTCCCCAAAACAACCCCTATCGAAACATTTTTCCTCTTGAGCTGGCGTTCCTCATCAAAGTGTGGTGTAAGGACAAGCAGCAAGCGGTAGCTGACAAAGATAAGGATAAAACTTATAAAAATCGAAATCAAAAATTCCAGCAAGCCAAAAATTATTTGTTGAGCGCTCATTTTTCACCTTCCAAAGCGTGGCTTAAAGACATTTCCTTTCCATGATTGAACAATTTCTGACTTTTATCTTTTTAAACATTCGGCTCTCAAAAAGCAATAAATAACGCTTTTTCTTAGGCGCTTGTATTCATACCATACGATGGCAAAGAAAATCAAAGCTTATCTGTCTGCTCCTTGCAAGCCGCTGATCATTACTTAAAAGCTTTGATAAGGATTATCGACAACTCTAAACATATAATCAGGGTCGAGATGAGGCTCATCGTCCCTATGCTTTTCTATCAAAGCGATTTTTTTGCGCAGAAGCTTGGGAAAGTTCTCGGCGTGGATGAAGGGCGTCTCGACACTCCCTGAGACAATCATCCATTCGACAGGAGCGCTTTCCCAGAGCTGAATGAGCTCGCGGCAGTTCTGAATCTCCCTCTCACTCATCTCATCGAGGAGATTGCGGCAGCGAGCCTTATCTTTAGGGTCTGGGCAATCCAGATATTCATGGACTGCGAATATCCAGACGGCTGCATTGCGCAGAGTCTCGTAGAGGCAGCGCAGCGCCCTTATCCTGAAATACTGGTCTTCAAAAACCCTGAAAGCCTTTTGATTGCCGTGGAGCTCCGCCTCCTTCATTTTCTCCTTGAAGAGCTCAATTGCCGCCTCCAAATAGCCCCAGACATTCTCATCAATCCGCCTGAAGGCTTTGTGGGCATAGTCTTTCGAAATGAGCTCAAAGAGGACATCTTTAGCCAGGTCAACCTTGTTTGGATTATGGAGCGAAGAACACATAAACCTTTCATAATATGACCTCTCTTTTTCTGGAATGCGGCCGATGTCAGGAACCAAAGGACGAATGAGCAGCCGCTGCCAGACGCTTCCGTAATGGGAATAAAGAGGCAGAGGCATGAAATGGCGTATGGCCTGTTCTGTAGACTTCCATCCCCTGACCAGGTCTTGGGCGTAATCCTCGCCCGCATATCGAGAGGCAATGCTCAAAACGGCCCGGTCAATATTTAGCTTAGGCTCAAACTGGAATAGGCGGAAAATTTCCTGGTTGACAGCATAAGGAACCTTGTCCGGAGGCTGGATTCCGCCCACGTGGGCCAAGCTCTTGACTCCGAGCTTGTAGCAAGAAATGAGCTTCTCATAAGTTAGCCAGGGAAAAGGAATCCCCAGCAGCGGCTCATGGTTGGTGTGGGTGCCAAAAGAATGGTAGAAGAAGCACCTGCTTCTTCGGCTTTCGAGTTCTTTCATGGATTCTTTCTCTTTCTCCCAAAGTATATTATGATAAGCCGAGCCGAGGACATTCACGTCCGGATAATGAGGATGAGGATAGTTGTTCTCCCAACCTCTGACTAAAAGAGAGTTCACCTCGACATCAATTCCCTCCTTCAATTCGGGCCAGAGGTGGGACCGTTCTCCGTAAAAAGATTCTAAGCGGGTGATAATCCTGAAATTGGGATTTATCCGAGAGGCTGCATCCCGCAATAACCTGAAAAAGTGAATGATATTTCCAGCAGCCGCCTTGGCAATTTCTTCATCGTCTTTCCATTCCCGGATGAGGTAGGCGCCTCCATTTCTTCCGACATAAAGGGACTTCGTATGCTCAAATCCTGAGCCGCTGTCATTGCTCCAGATGGAAAGAAATTCAAGCTCAGGAACTTCTTTTATCAAGTTGGCCATCAGCTCGGCATAATGTCTTTGAACAACAGGGTGAGGGGTTGAAAGATTGAAACGCGGCTTGAAGCTTCGAAAGGGATGGTCGACTCTTGCACCCCGCAGGGTAGGATAGCGCTTAAACAAGGCTTCAGGAACCGAGCGGGGCTCAAAACAAAGCAGGCCTGGCACCAGGCCGTACTGAATAGCCAGCCTTGCATTCTCCTTGAGAAGCTCGAGATTGGACTTTAAATACTGAGTGGGATAGAGACCCTGGTTCAAGCGGCTGGAAACAAACTGGTCCAGAGCCGGGCAGTAGGTATAAAAGTCAGGATAAAACTCCCCTGAAACTCCCTCCTCTAGCGGCAGCGGTGTGGAGAGGGCGTTGACCTCGATATGGGTAAATCCCAGGCGTGCATATTCCCGGATATATTCTTCGCGGTTAAGACCGCGGATGAGACGAGCATACTGGGTGAGGAAAAGGTCGAATGTTGATTTCTCGACAGCAAAGCTCATTCTCCTTATCCATTTTCTGAGCCGAGAAACATCGTACTCCAACAGCTCATCCATCAGATAAGAATAGCCAGCATAGAGAAAATAAGGCTTTGAGCTGAGCAGCCAACAGCAGTTCGCCTCATCAATTCCAAAAAAAACCCAATCCTTGGAAGAAGGTATCTTCAACCCTTTCTTTTGAAACAGTCTTGCCAGACTTTCATCTGCCACAGCAACATGAAATTTTCCTTCTTCAGACTTCATCTCCGTCGGATGAACAGGCTTGATGGCTGCGCCCGAGCCGAGCCACTTAAGAATTTGCTTGGCCACCGTCTCCTCAACAGGATAGCAGACTCGGGGAATGCGGACCTGCCGTGTCTGTTTCAAAACTTCTTTGGCTTTCATCGCCACCTCCTGTCTATGAACTCAATCAGAATTCTACCGAGCTTTTTCTTTTTTCTCAACAATTCAGTCTCCTCCGTCAAGCTCGCCGCGTAAGATAAATTCCTCTTATTCGAGATTCAAATTACTTTAGTGATTGAATCATGAGATGAGATCTGTGCTCGAAAATTAATTATACGGTTTCTTTTCATAATCAAAGATGCTGAAGCGACTAAAAAACGAAACGGCTTAAGCGGCACAAAAATATTGATAACAAAGCGTTGCTTGACTTGAATCGTTTCCTTTGTTATAAGCTAAAGAATAAAGTGGATTTGAACCAAAAAACTTTTTGGTGACCAAGGAGGAAGCCAAATGTTATGGTGGACGGTAATACTGATTGTATTGGTGGTTTTATCCTTTATTTCTCAGCTGGGCATTCTCTTTTCATTGCAGGTTAAATTTCCAGTCTTGAGCGCTCTTTTTCTGAACATTCTGATTCTGGTTAGTCTTGTCGCAGTTCTATATAGGATTCTGAGCAAAAGGAAAAAGGGAGAAAAAGAAATACTTCTGAAAAAAATCCGAGACCTTGAGCAAGAAGTGCAAGCCCTTAAAGGAAAAGCGAAATAATAAGCAAATCGACTTAATTCCCGATAAAACCTTCCCTCCCCCCAAATTTAGTGCTTGCCAATCAAGTATTCTTAAAAAGCTCTATTTCGTGCTCATTTCCTCTGCCACTTGAGCTAAGGCCTGAACATTCTCCCTTTTTGTATAGGGAGCGATCGAGCAGGCTGTGCTCAGGATATAGCCTCCGCCGGGCCTTCCCACTTCTATTTTTGCCGCCGCATCCTTTCGAACGGCTTCTTGAGTGCCTAAAAGCAGGACATTGACAGGGTCGATATTCCCTTTAATGAAGACTCTGTGCCCGATGCGCCTTTTCGCCTCATCCAGCCGGACATCGCCCAGCGGCGGAGGGTCCAAGCACTCTATTCCTGAAATTCCTGCTTCAACCATCATCTCCAGCCGGTCATTGATCGCCCCGCAGGTATGAGTATAGACATGGGTCCCACCAGCACGGACTGCCCTGGCAATCTGGGACTCATAGGGAAGGACAAATTCACGATAAAATGAGGGAGAGATGAATCCTGCTCCGGCATAGGGTGATGAAATTTTTACGGCATCGACTCCGTGCTCAACCTGCCCCAGAGCTATTCTTTTCACGCCTTCTGTGTAGCGCTGGAGGACCTCCTTGGACTTGGAAGGCTCTTCAATGAGATTGATGATGGCCTTCTCAAAGCCGAAGAGATTGAGGTAATAATCAAAGGGAGATGTGACCTCGCCGTGGATGGAGTAACTCTCCCCTGCCTTATTCTGGATATAATCAAAAATATCGTACTTATGCTCCTGGTCGATACGAAACTCTAACCCTTGCGAGACGGGAATAAAGTCGATCTCTTCTGCTATCGATTCCGGGTCAAACTCTTTTATGGACGGTGAAGATGATATTTGAGAAGGATAATGCCGCGGAAGGTCGTCAAAAGGAAAAATTGTTTTATCGCCGTTCTTCCAGGTTACAACTTCTTCCTTTCCTTCTCGCTGGATCTTCGCCGTCTCTTTTCTCCACCGGGCGCTTTGGCCATGAAGGCTGATGAGGATTCCGTCAAAATCATACATCCTTCTCAGCCCCAGCAATCCTTCTGCAAAAATTTCAGCAGAGAACCAAAACTCGGAAGGTGAAAGACCTGTTTGGAGAAGCATATGGCCGATGCTCATCTGACACATCACCGGCACCCGGGTCTGTTCCACCCGGTCCATGGCTTTTCTCATCCGCTCTTTGGGCGTCATAGATCAATACTCAAAATTCAATACTCAGAACTCACCAGCACTTCCTCTCCAAAGCGGCCGGCTTTGGGCAGTGGTCTATGCGAAGAGTTTCCGGCGCGCATGACTCTAACTGCCCGAATGCCCGCTGCCTGAGCCGCCTTTATATCAGAATCCGAATCTCCATAAAAAATTTTAATTTGATATTCTTTAATCGGTTTGATCTTGGGATTTTCACCAGCACCCGAACCGGTGAAAATGACTCTGTTTGGATTTTTTAGGCCAAATGTTTCAGCAAGAATCTCTGTCACTGTTTCAGTTTTTGTTTCTTTTCTTCCCGTAATAAAATAAATGGAATCTCCCCTTTTCTTATGCAATTCAATCAGCTTGCGCCCGCATTCCTTGGGAAGGCTGAAGCGGTCAAGACAATTGTTCATTTCATTCCAGAACTCTTCCATATTCAAATAGTCATCATTTCCTGGTGAATACCTATTCTGTCCATAATAATAGCCGGGACTCGAAAACAAGAGAGTGTCATCGATATCAAATCCGACATTTAGCCGAGGCTCGCCATCAAGGCTCCTGGCAATGTCCTCCATTGTCACCCAGCGGATGCTGTCCTTGAGAGCGGCCGGAGTGCAGCTCAGCCAGAGAATAGAAATAAAGGCAATGATAAAGCTTATTTTTTTAAACAACCGTCCCTCCTGTCTTAAACTATCTTTATTCTGTGACAACAAGAAAAGATTCATGACTTATCATGAGAAGGATCGGGCTGGGGTCTCGAAAATACCCAAGCCTTGCAGTATCAAGCGAAAGCAGAGCGGCGGGGAACCTGCTTTTCATTCTTTTTGATCCTGGTGATGACCTCCGCCCGGAAAGAAGCGATAGTTGCCCAAATCGACAGATTTACCTCTTCTTGCCCAGGAAAAACCTGCTTCGCTGGGCAGGACTCCTTTTTGATAGCAATCATAAAATGCTTCAGCCAGCCCTTTGGCCCAACATTTCTGTTCCTTGTCATCCCTTTGAATCATCGACTCGGCAAAGGTTACAATCTCAGGTGCTGATTCTTGAATGCCGTTGATACACAGGGTTTGTGAGCGGGCTGCTTCTGGCCCGCAGAGGACAAGCTTTGGCTCTCTGACCGAAGCAACCGCCTCAAAAAGCTTGTAAAAAGGATGTTCTGCTTCTGGAGAACCGTAGTTCTTCTCCTTGCCCAGCTGGTCGACGGCAAAAATCTCGCCCGAAACCTCGCCATAGGTGATTGTTGCTTTTTCAAATTCAAATGAAAATAGAGGGCCAAGCTCTTTATGAACAGCATGGGAAGCATAGAACAAGAGTTCTGACCCTTCTTTGGTAAAAGCTCGGCAGGCGATTGAATCAAAATTTTCGATAGGATAGACGCGGTAGAGCTCTGCTTCGACTCGGGCAGGCTCGGCGCTGCTGTCAACTCTCTTGCCCAAGACATAAAAAAGATTGTGCAGAAAATGGGCCATGGCGTTGTTGGCCGGGCTGTCCAGAATCCAGTTTCCCGATTTATCTTTTATTTTACCCGCCCAATCGCTCCTCTTGTAGTAGGCTTCATCCCTAGGCCAGAGGCAAATCGTTTTTAGGCGAAGCGGCTTTCCAAATAAGCCGGCAAGAATATCTTTTTTCAGGGCCTGGATCGCAGGTGAAAAGG
>CAZGMN010000161.1:0-7306 GCA_964526905.1 uncultured Eubacteriales bacterium | reverse complement strand
ATATAAGGCTGGCCTGAAACTCGCTCAACAACAAGGTCTTTGGCTCCTCTAATTTTTGAGAGAACCCTTGCCATCTCATCAACTTTAGTCTTCATGACCTCTAAATCCTCACCGAACAACTTAACGATAATCTGAGCCCGGGTTCCGGCTACAATCTCATCAATCCGGCAGGCAATGGGCTGACTGAAAGTGAAGGACATGCCAGGAAATATTGCCATCGCCTCTCTCATCTTCTGCATCAGCTCCTCTCTTGTCCTTGCGTTCTTCCACTCAGAGCGAGGCCTCAATGTGCCAACATAGCCAGTCTTCTCCACTCCTCTGGCTTCGATAGCAATACCTGTTTGACCTGTCCTGGAGACGATGGTCTCCAGCTCAGGAAATCTCTTGAGTGTTCTCTCCACCTCTTTGCTTATCTCCAAAGATTTTTCGAGCGAAATGCCCGGCAGGAGTTGAATGTCCATATCAAAGGCGCCTTCATCCATGATGGGAATAAACTCTGTTCCCAGGCGGGGAATTAAATAGATACTGAAAAGCAAAAGAGCGCCTGATAAGGCAAGGATCGCAGCTCTGTGGCTCAATCCCCAGCGCAGGACAGGCAAATAGATTCTTTTTGCCCAGTGAATTAAAAAAATTTTTTTCTCTTTACCTGACCTTAATGTCAACAAGCAAAGAACAGGGACAACAAAGACGGAAAGGATAAGAGAAGATAGAAGGACGATGGTGATGGTGAAGGCGAGCGGAGAAAACATCTTTCCTTCGATTCCTTGAAGAGTCATAATCGGAATGAAGGTTAAAGCGATAATTAACTCTCCGAAGATGGTCGGTTTCCTTACCTCCAGGACAGCTCTGAGCACATTAGCGAACTTGAGCTTTGAGTTGTCTGATCTTGAAAGATGCCTCTGGACGTTCTCAACCTGGATGATTGTGGCATCGATGATCATTCCAATCGAGATGGCCAGCCCGCCAAGTGACATAAGGTTAGCTGTCAGGCCCACCTGTTTCATAATGATGAATGTCGAGAGGGCTGAGAGGGGCAGGGCAAGAATAACAATCAGAGACCCCCTGAAGCTCCTCAAGAAAAGATAGAGGACGATGATGACAAAGAAAGCCCCTCCTGTGAGCGCGCGGCTCACAGTCTCGATGCTTTCCCTGATAATGTCCGATCTTTTATAAAAAGGTTTGATCTTCAGGCCTTTAGGAAGCAGGCTGCCTCCGTTGATTTCTTCGGCTTCTCTCTCGATTCTCCTGACAACCTCCCGGCTGTTTGAGCCGCGAAGCATCATCACGATTCCACCCACGACTTCTTTCTCTCCATTTTTCACAGAAGCACCCTGCCGCACAGCATGCCCTGTTTCAACATCGGCTACGTCTCGGATAAAGACCGGAATCCCAGCCTGAGACTTGAGGACGATGCTTTTTATCTCTTCGACGGATTCGAGGAGCCCCACCCCACGAATCAGATACTGCTGGGAATGCTCCTCGAGCACATTCCCTCCGACATTCTTATTATTTCTCTTTAGGGCCTCGACCACATCATTCAGGGAAAGCGCATACTTGGTCAATTTATCAGGGTCGGCAAAGACTTGATACTGCTTTATGTAGCCGCCGAAAGAATTGACTTCATTGACTCCGGGAATAGCTTTTAAGATAGGGCTTATGATCCAATCCTGAATGGTTCGCAATTCGGTCAAATAATCGACCATTCCTCTTTCATCCGAAGGCTCATTTCCTTCCAAGGTGTATTGATAGATTTCACCCATGGCCGTCGCCACCGGCCCCAAGGAGATATCCACATCTTCAGGAACATTCTCTTTGGCCTCTATCAGCCTTTCTAAGACAAGCTGCCTGGCAAAATAAATATCGACATTATCCTCGAAGACAGCGGTGATGACCGACAAGCCAAATTTCGAGACAGAGCGCAATTGCCTCAGCCCTGGCAGGCCTCGCATCGTCATCTCGATGGGATAGGTCACAAATTTCTCCACCTCAAGCGGAGAGCGGCCTGGTGCAGAGCTCAGAATCTCGACCTGGATGTTTGTGACATCGGGAAAGGCATCGACCGGCAATCTGAGGAAAGAGTAAATCCCGAGTGCAACTAAAATGATGACACACACGATGACCAAGGCTTTCTGCTCTAAAGAAAACGAGATTATTCTTTCAATCATTTAATCGACCTCCAGGGTCTTCTTCAGAAGCTCTGACTTGAGAAGGAAGCTTCCCTCAGTGACAAAAGAATCTCCTTCTTTCAATCCTTCGACAACCTCCATAAATCCATTCACTTTTGAGCCTGTTGCGATCTCTTTTAGGCTGAAAGAATTTTCGCCTGCCGGAACGAAAACAACCTTCTTCTCTTTTATCTTGTGAATAGCCCATTCGGGAATGAAGAGAGCCTTGGATTCTAAAAAAGAAACAAGGTCAACCTCGGCGAACATTCCAGGCCGGAGCTTTCCTCGCTCATTCGAGACTTCAACTCTTCCTTTGACCGTTCGGGTCTTTTCTTCGACCACATCACTGAGAAGGGCAAGCTCTCCCCTAAACTCTTCATCAGGAAAAGCAGCGACCTTGATTGAAACTTCACATCCAGGCCTGACTCGAAGCAGGTCTTTCTCGTAAATATTCACGTTGATCCAGAGAAAGGAGAGGTCAGAAATCTTGAAGAGGCTCTGTCCAAATTCAATAAAATCTCCGGAAACGACGCTGCTATCGATGATGCTTCCGTCAAAGGGTGCCCGGACAGGGAGAAGGACTTTTGGGGAGCGGCTTTCTTCAAGCTCTGCCAACTCCTTTTCTGTGACATCGAGCAGAAGCAGTTTGTTCCTTGCAGAATCGAACAAGGACTGAGCGGATTGCTTTTCCTCCTCATTGCTTTGCTTTTTTGCTCTGTTCAACCTTTCTTTAGCCTGAATGAACTCTGCCTGAGAAGAAAGGAAATCCGGGCTGTAGACTGAAAGAAGCGATTGGCCTTTCTTGACCTTATCGCCAATGAAGGCAAAGACCTCTTCTATTCTTCCCGAGACACGGGAGCTGATGTTAGAAAACTTCCTCTGGTTGTAGGAGACTTCTCCTATGGCTCGAATCTTCAAAGGGACTTTTCTAAATCTCGCTGTCTCTATCTTTATCCCGGCAATCTTTTGAGCTTCAGCGGAAAGAACTATTGTTGGAGCAGCGCTCGCTTCTTTGACTTTGGCTTCTGGCTCTTCATGCTGCTTCTGGCTGCATCCTGTCAAAAAGAACAGTAGCGGGATGGATATGATGAGCGGCAAAAAAGACGCAAAATGAAGTTTTTTCTTCATGCTTTCCTCCTTGGTCACTCTCCTTCTTCACCGGCAGCTTCAAGGTCGGCTATGGAAACAAGATAGAGGTAGAGAGATTTCAAATATTCAAGTTTTGTCAAGGTATAGGTCCGGTAGAGGTCGAGGAGATTGAGAGAATCGATCTTCCCATACTGATAACTGTTGACGCCAGCCTTAAGCTGCTCTTCGACTTCCCGCAGCAGCATTTCCTCGAAGACTTTGACCTGGTCTTCAGCAGCCTTTACTCCAGAATAAGCATTTTCTATCTCAGCCATGATTCTTCTCTCGATTGAAGCCGAAGAGATGAGGTTTAACTCTTCGACAGCCTGCGCCTCAAGGATTTCACCCTTCTGTTTCTTCCACCAGTAGAGGGGGACAGAAAATCCTAAGGCCACGCCCCAGGCCCCGCTCCTCAGGCTGGGGAAGTAAAGTCCAAATGAAAAATCAGGAAAGTAGCTCATTCTCGAAAGCCTCAATCCGGCGCCGGCCTGTTCAAGCCTCAAGGAAGCAATCGACAGCGAGGGCTTAGTCTGCTTGGCCTGCTCTCTAAGCTCGGTCAGGTTCTGACTAAAGGGAAGAAAAGAAATATCTGTTGACAACTCCAATTCCTCCTCTCCCCTTCTTCCAAGAACAAGGTTCAATGAGGATTTATCCAGGTTCCCTTCCTTCCTGGCTTCGATCAACTGATTTTGCAGCCTTGCCTTTTCCACTCTCGCCCTTAGAACATCAAGATAGGGAACAGCCCCAAGTTGATATTTTATGCTTGCCATCTCGATAAATTCTTCGAGCTGCTTCGCGCTCGATTCAAGAGCAGCAATGGTTTTTCGAGAAAAAACAGCTTTGTAATAGGCCCTCTTGACTCTGGCTCTTATGCGAATCATTGCTCTTTCCAGTTCAAGGCGGGCTATCCCTTCTTCGTAGCTGCCAATCTTTCCTCTAAGAGACCTTTTCTTTGGAAACTCAAGACGCTGCTCTACTCCGAAACTTATTTCTTTCTCGCCAGCGCCGCTGCCGTTAATGTCTGCAGATAAACCTTCAGCGTTGAAAACTATCTCCGGCTCGGCTGCGGCTTCCATCTGCAATCTTTTGCCGGACGAGACATCGAGTTTCTTCTTTGCCGTGAGAATTTCTGGATTCTGTCTTGCGGCCATTTCAAGCGCTTGCTCCAGGGTAAGGCCTTCCTCTCCTATAGCCAGATAAGCGAAAAGAAGCAAAACGAAGATCAATAAATAGATTTTGGACTTCAATTTGGCCTCCATCAAATGAAATGAATCGAAAATGAAGAGTTCTTTAAGGTGGGAAGAGCTTAATTCGGTGGATGAAAGATATTTTTTACAAACTCAGGAAGGGCAATTTTATTAGCAGTGAAACACAGGAATAATCCAAATTCGTGATTGAAATTTATTTCATCCCCCCCCGCAGAAATATTGAACATATGATGCAAAGGTGTGCATAAACTCCCCCAGCCATCGTGACAGTGGCCTTCATGCAAAATGATTATCGTGCTGCAGCAGACGAGGAGAATGATGAGGGGGAAGTTGAGCTTCCATAATTTCTTCGTCGCAGTCATTAAGCCGCTCAACTTGAAGAGCACAAAAAATAATAGACATATCTTATAGGTTCATCATAAAAATTTCAAGCTTTGAATGAGATGGACACAATACTGAATTAGTACTTAATTTGCATAGCTTGGCTAGAATAAAGTATGATGCCTTCAGAACTACTCCAAAAATTATCGAATTGAGTATTGTATCCCCATAATTAGGAGGGAAAGATGAAAAAGTTTTTATGGCTTTTCGTGGCTCTGATTCTTGCTACTTTGTTGAATGCCCAGCCAAAGGAATACGAAGGGAGAGCCGTCTGGGCTCATCCCGGAGACTTCGGGAAGAGCGAAAAAGACGTGGAAGAATTCTTCAAGATTTTGAAAAAATCGAACATCGAGTTGTTGGTCCCGCTGGTCAAGGACACGGCAGGAAATATTTTCTGGCACAGCAAAAAATTTCCCCAGGCCATCCACCCCAACTACAAAGATTTCGACCTGCTGCAAGCCATCACCAAATACGGCCGCCTCTACAAGATAAGAGTCCATGCCTGGCTCTGCGATTTTCCTGAGGGAAAAGAATCCGCAGTTCTCAAGCTCCATCCTGAATGGGCCATGGTCAACCCTCAGGGCGGCCTCACCTCTGAGGAAAAAGTGACGCCGGATGTCGTCTATGGCAGTGTCTGGATGTGTCCGGCGCGAAGGCCGGGCTACACCGACCAGTGGCTGCTGCCGATGATTGAAGAGATCGTCATGGATTACGATGTCGACGGCATCCATCATGACTATGTCCGCTACCCCGGAGATGTCGCTCCTGATACTTATTGCTTTTGCGATTACTGCCTGGAACATTTCTTCAAATACAACCATTTCTACTACTTCAACCGGCCCCAGGACCGCATTCCCTTGAAAAAAGAGCGGGTCAGAGAGGAAGCGAATTGGGACTCTGACTTTACCGTCAATCCCCAAAACTGGAAGGAAATGAGCCGGGAGCAAAAAGCAGAGTTTCTCCTGAGCGGAAAATCCATAAACCGCAGCGACCTCGATTATTTCTTCTACGAAGCCCGCTGCGACGCCATCACCGACTTTGTGCGCGAAGCCTGGGAGAGGGCTTTCAAAATTAAGCCTGAGATCGAATTCTCGGCTGCTGTCTTCATCAACCCTATGCTGAGCGGCAGGTTTATCGGCCAGCGCTGGACAGACTTTGCTCCCTGGGTAGATATCATCATGCCCATGAACTACCGCAGCCACTTTCAAGGAAGCTTCGATGATTATCTGGATTATCTCGGCGAGACTGTTCAGGCTCAAGCCGAATGGTGCAAAGGCAAGAGCCATCTCTACGCCGGAATCGACGCCCATTATATTTTTAAAGAGGAGAGAGAGCCGTGGGAAAAGGCTCTGACAATTTTAAAGAAAGGCCAGGGCGCCGATTCACAGAAGGAAGAATTGAAACAATTGATGGAAAAAAACATCGCTTATCTCAGAAATTTTTCTGCGCAGAGAGCCAAAAATCTCGATGACGCTTTTTCCTCTTTTCTCAAGGGGAAAATCCAGAAGGATAGCTTTGTGGGCGAGATCAACAAAGTTCTTTCCGATCCACCCTCCGGCTTCTTTCCTGAAGAGAAGCTTATAAGGACAATCGATTCCGTTAGAAAAGCTCAGTCTGAGGGGATTGTCATCTTTGCCGCGAGTCTCATTTCCGGGAAAAAGCTGTGGTCGGCTGTTGAAAAAGCCTATTCCTCGCCTGCTAAAGCTCCGGATAAGAATCTTCCCTTAAAAGACAAGCTGTCGATTCAAGCCGTGAGAAAAATTCAACAATAATCATTTTTGAATGTTGGCAATGAGCTTGGGCGAGAATGATGAGCTGATATCGTGAAGGCGGGATTAAAAGCTATGACTTGATAAAAATATCACCGTAGAGGTCTTCTTGCCTCTTTTTCTCTCTTTCAAGCCATTTAGGGAAGACCCAATTGAGAACTTCTCCCCTTGCCTCTCTTTTCATATCCTTTATTTTCAAGCCGACTTCCAGCTTGTTATTTGTGAACTTGCACCAGACAACCTCTCCGGATAAAAAGGCGACTAATTGTTTTTCTGGGAGATAGAGTTTCAATTCTGAAGAAGAGCCCAATTTGGGAGTCTCAAAACTGACTCTCAGTCTCAAACCATCGCTGGAAAAATTGATAACCTTGGCGCTTTCAACCAAATTATGATTTCCATTCAACTTGAGGACTTCAGAAGGGATTGAACAATCAAATCTTAAAAACTTTCTTCTTTCATCTGCCATTTTATTGGTTTATCCTTTATTTATCGATGAGCGATAGTTTAGTCGCTTTTGCCTCGAATAAATTGAGACAAGCATTTTATTATCATCGAATTATCCCTTATGTTTCCTTTTTAGAAGCATTCGTTGATATCAAGAGGATCAGGCTGGGTGTTGAGAAAACCGTTTGAAGGCTGAGCGGGCATGGTTCCT
>CAZGMN010000160.1:0-7465 GCA_964526905.1 uncultured Eubacteriales bacterium | reverse complement strand
CAGGAACAAGCTGTGAAGAGCCGAAAGCCTTTCTGAGCACGATTTCCCCTTTTCTCGCGACAAGAAGAACAGCTCCGGGAAATTGTTTTTCGGAAATGGCTTTCTGGATGAGCTCCCGGGAGCGATTCAAGGAAGCTCCGGACATGCCCACTTTCTCGGGCTTGGCCAGCGGGAGTCGAAAGCTCTTTTTATCTGAACGGCAGGAGGAAAAATCTGCAGAGAAGATGCATATTAAGCACAAGAATACCATTAGATATTTGAATTTATTCTTCATTTTTGCCTTATCTCCATTTTGATCTGCAATGCAGAATCATATCTGATTTTCTTGATAAAATTTAACTCATATCCGGCAAAAGCTTATAGCACAGGAACAGGTCGAAGTCAAAGAGAGGAATGAGGAAGCAGGGCGATTCGTAAATATGAAATGCTAGAGTCAAAAGTGCTATAATCTAACGAACATAATTCACGAGTCAGAATCCATGAGCAATGAAGATTTAAAGTTAAGCGATAAGATTCGCCAGAAGCTTATCGGGAAGCCGCGCAGCATCAAGGACCCCTCTCTTTTCCATAAGCTGGCCCTCATCCCCATCCTGGCCTGGATTGGCCTTGGAGCCGACGGCCTATCGTCTGCATCCTACGGTCCTGAAGAAGCCTTCAAAGCCCTGGGCAGTCACACCTACCTTTCGCTCTTTCTTGCCCTGGCGACAGCGATAACGGTCTTCATCATCGCCTACGCCTATTCGCGCATCATCGAGTATTTTCCTTCAGGCGGAGGAGGCTATATTGTTGCCACTCATACCCTTGGCGAGAGAGCAGGAGTTGTTTCAGGGTGCGCACTTCTCGTCGATTACATGCTGACTATTACTGTCTCCATTGTCTCCTGCGGCGATGCAATCTTCAGCTTCCTTCCGCCCGAGTTTCAAAAATTCAAGATTGGTTTCGAAGTCCTGGCCATTGCAGCTCTGGTCATTCTCAACCTGCGCGGAGTCAAGGAGTCAGTAACCATCCTTGCGCCTATTTTCATCACTTTTGTCATCACCCACGTCCTGCTCATCGGCTACGGAATCTTGAAGCACATCCCTTCCATCGTTCCCGTGGCTAAGAGCATCCACTCTGGCTTTCAATCCGGGCTGTCAACGCTGGGCTTTGGCGGTTTGCTCCTTCTCTTTCTGCGCGCCTTCTCCCTCGGAGGTGGGACCTACACCGGCATCGAGGCCGTCTCCAACGGACTTCCGATACTGCGCGAGCCGAGAGTCAAGAGCGGCAAGAGGACGATGGTCTACCTCGCCACGTCGCTTGCCGTGACCGCTGGAGGCATCCTGGTCTGCTACCTTCTTCTGGGAGTCAAGCCGGCCGGGGGTCGAACCCTCAATGCTGTTCTTGCCGGCGAAGTATTTGGAAAATGGAGTTTTGGACCTGTGATTGCTTTCGTCACCATCTTCTCCGAAGGCGCCCTGCTCTTGGTCGCTGCTCAGGCTGGCTTTGTCGACGGACCGCGCGTTATGGCCAATATGGC
Source organism: uncultured Eubacteriales bacterium (assembly GCA_964526905.1). Taxonomy (GTDB): domain Bacteria; phylum Acidobacteriota; class Aminicenantia; order Aminicenantales; family Aminicenantaceae; genus CAZGMN01. Next base: position 5,949 of record CAZGMN010000160.1, on the reverse strand, counting down.
TACGGATTACTGGCTTCCCCGCCGCTTTGCCTCTCTTTCCAGCCGCTTCACAATCCAGAACGGAGTTCTGCTCATGGGAGGCGCAGCCTTGCTGCTCCTCTTTTATTCCCGCGGCTCTCTCTCCATCCTTGTGGTAATATACTCGATAAACGTCTTCCTGACATTTACTCTCTCTGAACTTGGCATGTCCCGCTTTTTCATCAAAAACAGGCACAGAGAAAAGGAATGGAAAAAGCACCTTCCTGTTCATCTCACCGGGCTGACTTTATGCCTGACCATTCTCATTGTCACTTCCTATGAGAAATTCCTGGTTGGAGGATGGCTGACTCTGCTCATCACCGTGCTGGTGATTGGGCTCTGTTATCTCATCCGGGGGCACTATGCAAGAGTGAGGCGTGGAGTCAGAGAGCTGGATGATATGCTCGTGGCACTGCCTCATAAGGGTCCGGTCAACACCGACCCTCTTGATCCCGAGAAGATGACGGCTCTCCAGCTTGTGAACGGCTATAACGGATTCGGAGTTCACACCTTTCTCTCCATCATCCGCAGCTTTCCTGGCCTTTACAAGAATTTTATTTTCATTTCTGTCGCTGAAGTCGATGCCGGCTCCTTCAAGGGTGCGGAAGCAGTGGAAGCTTTGAAAAGGTCGACGGAAGAGGCTCTAAAAAAATATGTGAAGCTCTGCCGCAAGCTTGGATTTGCGGCTGATTATTCTTATGAGCTGGGAACAGATGTTGCCCAGGTTGCCAGCCAGCTGTGTAGTTCTCTGGCAAGAAAATATCCGAAGTCCACGGTCTTTGCCGGCCAGGCTGTTTTTCCTCAGACAGGTGTCATTCACAGGCTTCTCCATAATGAAACCGCATTCGCCATTCAGCAGGAGTTGCGCTGGAAAGGAATGACAACCGTCATCCTTCCCATCAGGATTTATTTATAAAAAAGGAAAAAAAGGGGACAGTTCCCTTTTTTTTACTTATTTATTTTACAACAAGGCCGGTGAAGGGAAAGACAAAGGCTTGGAGGAGGACAAAAATTCCCATGAGTCCGGCAAGAGTCAGGCTGTGGAAGAATACATAGCGCAGGATGTCTCCTTCATGTCCGTACCACTTGGTAGCCGTGCTGGCCACGACAATGCTCTGGGCGTCAATCATCTTGCCCATGACTCCGCCAGAGCTATTGGCAGCTGCCATGAGCACCGGGCTGACGCCGATTTGCCCTGCCGAAATCTTCTGCAGGCTACCGAAGAGCACATTAGAAGAAGTGTCTGAACCGGTGAGCGCCACTCCCAGCCAGCCGAGCAGCGTTCCGAATAAAGGGTATAAAATTCCTGTCCTGGCAAAAGCCAAGCCCATGGTTGCATCCAGACCTGAATAGCGTGTGGTGAATCCCAGGGCGAGCATGGCAGCCACGGTCAAGAGCGAGAACCGGACCTGCTTGAGTGTCTTCCACCAGGCTTTGGCCGCCTTCTTCGGATTAAGCCCCATGATAAGGGCAGAGAGAATGGCGGAAATGAAAATGCCTGTCCCAGTGAAGGAAAGCCAGTTAAAAGTGTAGACCGCGGCTTCGGCTGTTGGCGCGGGCACAACAGGCGGCATGCGGTTGATAAGCTTGTCAACTCCAGGAACAGGAATGCTGAAGACTGAAATTCTATCAAGGAAGGATTTGACCTGGGGAATTCCCCAGATGAAGACAACCAAACTGAGAATCAGCCACGGCATCCAGGCTTTAAAGATTTCCCTGCGGCTGTATTTAGGTGAAGAACCAGCTCTCGCCTTAATCTCTTCTTCCTTGAACGCCCAAGTTCTCTTGGGATGCCATAAGAGAAGGAAGACGATAAGGGCAGAGATAGAGATAACAGAAGAGACAACGTCCACGACCCATGGTCCGTGGAAGTTAGAGATCAGAAACTGAGGGATGGCGAAGAATGCTCCTGCAACCAGAAGTGCGGGCCAGATTTCAAGCATTCCTTTGAAACCTGCAAAGGCCCAGACAAGCCAGAAGGGAATGAGAATCGAAAAGAAGGGCAGTTGGCGGCCAACCATGGCGCTCAGCTTTTGGATTTCGATGCCCGTGACGGCGGACAAGGCGATAATCGGAGTGCCCAGTGCGCCAAAAGCCACAGGCGAGGTGTTGGCGATGAGCGAGAGGCCGGAGGCGGAGAGAGGGCTAAAGCCGAGCCCGATCAAAATTGCGGCTGTCACCGCAACCGGTGTGCCGAATCCTGCCGCACCTTCAAAGAAGGCTCCGAAGCAAAAAGCAATCAGGAGGAGCTGCAGGCGCCGGTCCTGAGTGATGCGGGTCAGGCTTTCCTGCAGGATTTTGAAATAGCCCTTTTCTTTGGAAAGCGTGTAGAGGAAGATCACATTGAGGATGATCCAGCCGATAGGGAAGAGGCCGTAGGATGCTCCGCATAAAGAGACTGCAAGGGCTTTTCCCGCAGGCATGCCGAAGACAAGGATGGCGATGACCAACGCTGCTGCCAGGCCGAGCATGGCTGACCAGTGAGCCTTGAGACGAAAAAAGGCCAGTGTGCCTAAAAGGATGAAGATGGGAAGAGAAGCGAGGATTGTCGAGAATATCCAGTTGCCCAGGGGGTCATAGACTTGATTCCAGGGCATAAGAGTTTTTATTTTACCGGAGTCGCTCCTGTTCGCTCTTTATCGATAATGCTCTGCAGGTTAATTTCCTCGACCTTTCCGAAATTTTCAAGAGGCTTTTCGAACCTCTTCTTATCTCCGACAACGACAATCATCATCCTTCCCGTATCCATGTATCTCTTAGCGACATTCAGCACATCATCTTTAGTCACCTTTTTGATGTTGTCGATATATTTCTCCAGATAGTCTTCAGGATAACCCAGGAGGCTTAAGTAGATTTTCTGGGAGAGGATAGCAGCTTTTGATTCGAAATTGAAGACGAAGCTATTGATCATGTAGTTTTTCGCCTCTTCCATCTCTTCATCTTTTATCAAATCAGCCTGCATGCTTTTGACGATATCCTCGATTAAGGAAATTGATTCCCCAATCGACTCTGCCCTTAAGGTTGAGCCGATGGCAAATTGTCCCCTGTCTCTTCCCTCATAGACTCCGCCGTAAATTCCGTAGGTCAGGCCTCGGTTTGAGCGCAGCTCTCGCATCAACCTCGAGCCAAACCCGCCCCCTCCGAGCACATAGTTCATGACTTCGAGCTTAAACTCGTCAGGATTGTTGCGCCGAACTCCAAGATGGCCGAGAAAGATATTGGCCTGGGGCGTATCCTTGGAAACATAATAGACTAACCTTTTTACTTCATCCTTGACTGCAGGGACTGGAGGGAATTCAATTTTTTTCGGATTCCAGTCTTTAAAAACTGTATTCAACAAATTCTTTACTTCAGAGCTTGAAATATCGCCGGTGATTCCGATGATCAGGTTATTAGGGGCAAGATATTTTTTATGGAAGGCAACTAGGTCTTCGCGGGTGATCTTATCCAGAGAACTGAAAGATGTGCGTCTGGCATAGGGGCTTTCAGCGCCGTAGAGCTTTTCATTGAAGATGAGGTTGGCGACCGACATGGGCATGTCCCATCTTCTTCTGATGCTTTCCTTCAACTGATTTTTGGCCAGGTCAATCTTATCTTGGCTGAAAACTGGGGAAGTGACGATGTCGGCATAGATCTCCAGGACCCTGCTTAAGTCTTTTTTCAAGCAGGAAAGGCTGGCCGTCCCGAATTCGGAGCCAAGGCCCGTCTCAATCCTGGCTGCCAGGAATTCGAGTTCTTCATCGATCTGGTCGCCCGTCATTTTTGAGGTTCCGCCTGTTCTCATCACTGTTCCGGTTAGGCTGGCAAGGCCGGTTTTATCTGGCGCCTCATAAAGTGAGCCTGATTTGAAATATCCGCTCATGCTGACCAGCGGCAGCTCCTTGTCCTCTAAGTAATAAACGAGAATGCCTTTTCCAACATTAAATTTTTGTATCGAAGGCGGCGTGAATTTGATCGGCTCAGGCTTCTTCAGCTCTGAGGGATGCCTTTGGGCATAGACCGCGATTACAGAAGCGCAAAGAATTGCCGAAATTAAGAGACTTGAAAAAATTTTAAATTTATTTTTCGCCATTTTTGCACTCCTATTTCTTGATGTCTTTTTGTTTTTTTAGGAGGAAAGCCACTGTTCTGTTCTGGTCGGTGAAATATTCTTTGGCAGCTTCGATGATATCCTCGGGCTTGACCTTAATAATCTCATCCTTATATCTCATCATGTTCTTCCAGTCTCCGTAGAAAAGCTGCTCTCTCATCAGTCGAAACGCCATGCCAAAATTTGAGCTGAGGCTCCGAATGTAGGAAGCCTCAATCTGGTTTTTAATCTTCTCCAGCTCTTTGGCCTCGACCGGCTCAACCTTGAGCTTTTCAAGGTGTTCGTAGATGGCTTTCTCCAATTCTTCATTGGTATGAGGAAACCTGGGTGTGGCTGAGATTATGAAAAGATTGTCGTATCTCACACCTGGGCCAGAGTAAGCCGAGATGCTCACCGCCAGTTGCTTTGCTTTCACAAGGTCCTTGTACAGTCGAGAGCTTCTGCCGGATGTCAGGATCGAGGCCACAACATCCATGACATAGGCATGTTTATGAGGGAAAGTCGGCTTGTGAAAGCCGATCAAAATCTGTGGCTCTGCGTCGAACTCAATCTTGACGCGTCTTTCGCCGAGCTGTTTGGGCTCTGTCGTCCTGAGAATGGGCGGCTCGGGGCCCGGCGGGAAATCAGCGAAGTATTTCTCGATGAGCGGGATGGCTTTCTCTGGATAGATGTCTCCGGCTATACCCACCACACAGTTGTTTGGAGTGTAGTATTTGCTTTTGAATGCCGCTGCTTCTTCCAGAGTTACAGAGTTGATATCTGATGCCCAGCCGACAACCGGGTGTCCGTAGGGATGAGCAATAAAGGCGGCAGCCGTGAAAACTTCAGAGAGCTGTCTCATTGGTACGGCTTCGGTTGTCTGTTTTCTTTCCTCCTGAACCACACCTCTTTCGGTATAAAATTCCCTCAGGACTGCATTCTTCATTCTTTCCGATTCCATCAAGCAGAAGAGCTCAAACTGGTTGGAGGGAAGGCTGATGAGGTAAGATGTGACATCTGTGCCTGTCCCGGCATTCAAGCCGACTCCTCCTGCGTTGGAATAGATTTTGTCAATTTCATCCTTGACGATATATTTCTTCTGCTCTTTTTCAAGCTCTGCCATCTCTTTTTTCATCTTTTCTATCTTCTCCTTGTTAGCCAAATCTCCTTTGACGAGCTCTTTTGAGATTTCGGCTCCGAGCTTATCAACCTTTTCCATAACGACCTTCTCCTTCTCGTAATCGCTTGTTCCGATTCGAGGGGTTCCCTTGAAAGCCATGTGTTCGAAAAGATGTGCTAAGCCTGTGATTCCAGGAACTTCATCGACGCTTCCGACTTTGAAGCCATAAACGGCGCTGAAGACAGGAACTTCATGCCTTTCCATGAAGATAAACGTCAATCCGTTGCCGAGCTTGTGAATTTTTACCTTGGATTCGATGTCCTGGGAAAAGAGAAGACTGACAGAGAAAAAGAGAAGGAACAGGAAGAAAGAATAAACGCCGAGTTTTTTGGACATTCTGATTGATTTTTTCATCTCACTCTCCTTTCCTTGATTTTTGCTCTTTATTTTTAATCTATGCAAGTTATTATATCAAGATTCCTTTTGGCTCTCCTGGATTGTTCATTGAACGGGAAAATAAGTTTAAAGAGGCCGCAAAACTTTTTTTTATGATTTTTTTCATTATTTTGACTGACGTCTAAAATATATATCCGAAGAAAAATGAATGTCAAGAAAAAAGGAAATTGCATCTTTTTTCCATGATGAAAACCTTTATTAAGGATCAGGCTGGGTGTCTTGAAAACACGCCGCTTTTGACCCAGCGATTACTCGGAGGGGGAACAGCTTCGCTTTCCCCCTTCCG
>CAZGMN010000159.1:0-7517 GCA_964526905.1 uncultured Eubacteriales bacterium | reverse complement strand
AAGGGGTGGTCATCGTTGAAGCGACAACCGACATCTACGGAAGAGTGCAGAGTGCAAAGGTGCTCAAGTCTATTCCTCTCCTCGACCAGGCAGCTGTCGATGCTGTCCGCCAATGGGTCTATGAGCCGATGATCATTAACGGCCGGCCCAGAGGTGTTATCTTTGTCGTCACCGTCAGATTTACATTGAAATAAGAAAAGCTATAGATGACTTTCGATCATTAAAAGGAGGTACGTAAAAATGGAAGTCAGTCTGATTGATTTGTGGAATCAAATGGGAAATGTGGCTAAAGCAGTTGCGACAATTTTGATTGGTTTATCAGTGGTCTCTCTCTACCTCTTAATTGAAAGATTGGTTGTGTTCGCCAGAGCCAAGTCGAAATCAAGAATTATTGCTCCCAAGCTCGCCAGCATGTTGAAGAACGGCCAAATCAAGGAAGCCCTCGAACTTTCTTCCAAGAAAGAGAATAAAGGGAGTCATTTAGCTCGGGTAACTGCCGCTGGTATCACTGAATACCTGGAAGGAAAAGAAGCAAAACTCAGCGTTGAAGAACAGATTGGAACTGCCCAAAGAGGCTGTGAAAGAGCTTCGACAATATTCACCCAAGAGCTGAAGAGAGGAATGACCATCCTGGCGACAATCGCCACCTCTGCTCCATTTATCGGGCTGTTCGGAACAATTTTCGGCATTATGAATGCCTTCCGTGCCATGGCTGTGACTGGTTCTGGAGGAATCGGGACAACTGCTCAGGGCATAGCAGAGGCTTTGATAACGACGGCCTTCGGAATTCTCGTGGCTGTTATCGCCCTCTGGTTTTACAATATATTGAGCGGAAGGATTGAAGTTCTTGGCGCTGAAATGTCAAACACAAGCTCCCAGATTGTTGACTACTTCATCAGAAAAACAGAAGAAAGAGCTTAAGAGAAAGTCAATTTTTTAGATAAAAAGGCATTAAAAGAGGAAGAAAATGGCCATATCAGTCCAAAGGGGCGGGGAAGTTAAGTCTGAGCCTAACGTTGTCCCTCTCTGCGATGTTCTCCTCGTTCTTCTTATCATCTTTATGATTGCCACCCCCCTTATCCACAAGGGAGCCGATGTCACACTCCCCTCTGCCCTTAACACGATTACTATGCCTCAGAACCCAGAGGTCGTCCTCTCCATCAAGAAAGATGGAACAATGTTTCTGAAAGAAGATCCGGTCACAAAGGAAAATCTCCAGACTGCGATTGAAGAAGCAATTTTAAATGCGAGTGATAAAAGGCTTTACCTCAAAGCTGATGAGGAATTGGAGTTTGGCAACCTGGTCGAAATCATCCAGATTCTCGAAGATGCAGGGGTGGAGGTCGTAGGGATTATCGCTGAACCTAAGACAGAGAGAGGAAAGGGTTAAAGATAAATTCTTAATCCGCTTTCCTTAGGAACCTATTCCATCCTTGAGGAGCCAAGAGGGGAGGCAAGATAGGCTTCCAGATTTTCCTTTCCTCTTGGCACCCAACCCATAACATCCTGCCAGATATCATCACTTTCCATACAGAGATAAAGCCGAATCTTTCTCCCGCCCCATTTTTTAAAAAAGCCGACAACTTTTTTATATAATTCAAGGCGAAGAGGCCTGAAATACCTCATTTTTCCGTCATTGCCTTTTATGAATTCATCATAGATAAGCTTTGTTCTGGGAGACCTGGCGCTGATAATCGCTTTCATGGTCGGAACAAACCTAAAGCTGCCAAGGCTTACCCATGAAATCCTGTCAGGGTCGACAGTTCTCAGCAGTTTCCTTATAACATCCTCATAATCGCTTTCCCAGCCAGGATAACGAACGATGGGGTCAAAATGAAAAGCAATCCAAAATCCTCTTTCTGATACTTTCCTTGCCGCATTGATTCTCTGCTCGACAGGAGGCGCTCCTTTTTCTTCCTCGTCGGCTATTCGCTCTGAATTCAAAGACCAGGCGATGACAACATTTTGAGCTGGCTCGGTCTTTAGAATATTTTTTATGTTTATCGTTTTTGTTTTCAACTCAAGGATGGCATTTCTTTTTCCTCTGAAGTGGGAAATTAAATCCGAGGAATTCTCGGTCAAATGATCCAGAGCCAAAGAATCGGCGAGTTCACCCGTTCCGATCCGGACGACCCTCTTTCTTTTTCTTCCTAAAAAAATTTCAAGCTCTGTCCACAAATCTTCAATGTTGACGTGGGCGGTAATCATGGGATTGGCCAAATACTGTTGAAGGACACAGTAGCTGCAGTCAAGAGGACAATTGAGGTCGAGGTTGATGATAAAATAATTACAGCCCAGGTAATAAGGAGTGCATGGGCAGGGCTTGATGAATTTCCCTCTCTGGAGAGCGAGCAGCAGGCAGGTTTTCCCTTCGCCTATTTCATCCCTCGCACTCTTGGTCTTTTCCATCAAGTGCCGGGAGCCGGCAATGACTTCGACCGGAATCCGGCCGGCGTTTTTAAGAACTCTTCTGGTTAAGGGAAAATTCAGGCTCTCTTTCTCGATAAAGATTTTTTGAGGAAAATATTCGGTTGCAGACATTGAAGGCTACTTAAATTTGAAAAACTCGGAAAATCCTCTTCTTGAGGATAACTCTTCGAGCCTGAAAAGGCAGGCCTCGAATTCCTGCTTATTTTTAAAATTAAAAGTCACTGAAAGTCTTTTTTCCTCAAAAAACGGCGAAGGATTGATTGCTATCTCTTTAGGCCAGCGCATTTTTTTTCGCAGAGAGCCAAAAAATTCTTCCCAGGAAGAAAGGTGCGGATAACGTTTTTTCCTCAAAACAAGCCGGATCTTATCGGCCTTCTGGAGGGAAGATAACCTGCGGGGGCCGATGATATTCTTGATCTCTTTTGAGGCAAGGATTTTTCGAACTGGAAGCTCGTCTCGCCTTGAAATCTCTTTCAAATATTCAAGAAATTCTATCATTTTGTTCTGGCTGAAGTGCGAAACAAGAGGCAAGAGGCGTTTCCTTTCAAGAGAGGAGAACTCGATGAAGAGCCTGGCCAGAGAGAATGGCAGATTTTTTTCATGAATGAATTCTTTCAGCTCGGGTTCGAACTGAGAAAAGGCAAGGTATGAATCAAGATAAGGCAGGGTTGGAGGGATGTTGAGCAAAGGCAAATAACGGCGAACAATTTTATCTTCGTCCTCTCCAAATCTCTTCAACCGAGCGATGATTTCAGCTTTTTCAATCAAGCTGAACTCTCTCACTGCCAGGTTCTCATAGAAGGCCCTTAAAAAAGTCTCAAGCTCATTCTCTCTTTCGACAACAAGGACGGGAACGAGTGAGAGGGAGAGCCTGAGGCAAGCCATGATTCTTTTCCATCCTGAGACCAGGATGAAATGCCCCTCCCTTGAAGTGACAAGCAGAGGATTGAGCAGTCCCATTTCTTGAATAGAAGTGACCATTTTCTCAAGGTCAAAATAATAAGATATCCTGAACCTTTCATCCTTGAGAAAGATTTTATTTATCGAAAGATTTTCCTTTTTCATGCCTTTTATTCTAAGAGATAATAAATAAATAAAAAAGGATTATCGTCAACCATTTAATATAAAAAAAACTTTGCTGTTCTCTTCCTTTCTCTTAGCGAGGGCTAAGTGGTTATAGACCGTTTCTTGTCTCGATTGCTTTTTTTTGTTATCTTGAATCATCAAGACAATGTCCAAGCCTGAGGAGAAAACGATTGTCAAACCAGAAGCGTGGAAAGGCTTTGCCAGAAAAAATATTGTCTATATTCCTTTTGATTCTCCTACACGAATCATCCAAAAAATTCTGAAAAAATTATGCCTCAAGGAAAAAGACACTGGCTTTGGCTGGCTCTATCTTTTAAAAAACCTCGCTGTCCTCTATCATTCCCTGGGTGCGCCCCTGGCCGTTCTCTGCCTGGAAAGCCTCATCGCCTCTAAGGCAAGAAGAATCCTGCTTCTTGGATTCTGCGGCTCGCTCAATCCAAGCTACAAGATTTTTGACGTTGTCAGCATTTCCAGGGCCCTGTCGGAAGAAGGAACATCGAGACATTATCTTCCCCGGAAAAGAATTTTTCATCCGTCACTGACATTGAAAAAAGGAATTGAAAATATTCTGCGGCGAGAAGCCCTCCCCTTTCTCAAGGGAACAGTCGTCTCCACAGACGCTCCCTATCGGGAAACAGAATCCTGGCTGAAAGAGAAGCAGAAAAGAAAAATCGATTTGGTCGATATGGAGACATCGGCTGTATTCGCCCTGGCCAAATTTCGCGGAATCGAAGCCGCGGCTCTGCTCATCGTCTCTGACGAGCTATGGGATAAAACCTGGAGAAAAGCGTTCAGTTTGCCTGGACTGGAAGGGAAAATAAAAAAATATTTTTTACCTTTTATAGGCAAGACAAAATAAAAAAGGATAATAAAATGAAGCCAAAGGTTCTTGTCACCCAGAGAATTCTTCCTGAAGCTCTTTGCTATCTCACCGAGCACGCGGATTATGAAATAGGCGCCGGCCGCGGAATCCTGAGAAAAGAAAAACTTATAGAAAAAATCAGAAACAAGGAAGGCCTCCTCTCGCTTCTGGTGAATACTATCGACAAAGAAATTATCGATTCGGCGCCGCGCCTGAAAATCATTGCCAACTGCGCTGTCGGCTTTGACAACATCGACCTGACCGCAGCCCGGAAAAAAGGAATCCTTGTCACCAACACACCAGGAGTCCTAACAGAAACAACGGCCGACCTGACCTGGGCTCTCATCTTTGCCGTTGCCCGGAGAATCCCCCAAGCGGACAGGTTCACCCGTGAGAAAAGATTCAAAGGCTGGGCGCTGGACCTCTTCTTGGGAAAAGAAATCAGCGGCAAGCGCCTGGGAATCGTGGGCATGGGCAGGATCGGAAGAGCCGTTGCCTTGAGGGCTCAGGGTTTCTCCATGGAAACTGTCTACTCCGACTCCCAGCGTTTGACGGCAGAAGAGGAAAAAAAATACAAAGCTTCCTTCCTTGATTTGAGCGAACTTCTCTCCACTTCGGAGGTCATCACCATCCATGCGTCCCTCACTCCTCAGACATTTCATTTGATTTCAAAAGAGAAAATCAACTTGATGAAAAAAGACGCTATTCTCATCAATGCTGCCCGCGGCCCTATCGTCGATGAGAAAGCGCTGGCCGAAGCATTGGAGAAAAAAAGAATCTGGGGAGCAGGTCTGGATGTCTACGAAAGAGAGCCCAAGGTCGAGGAGAAGCTCTTATCCTTGGAGAATGTCGTCCTCCTTCCTCATATCGGAAGTGCGACCTACGAGACAAGGCTCAAGATGGCGATGATGGCGGCGCGCAACCTAATCCAGGGGCTGCAAGGCCAGCGGCCTGATAATCTTGTTTCCTGATAATCGTGCTTATTTATTCTGGAGGGGCTGGATCAGTGTTCGAATCCTTGGCTGAAGCTATAAGGCCAATCCTTTTATAGCCTCTTTCCCTTTATCTTCCTGATATTTCGATAGAAATTCGAAGAATCGCCCTTCTCTGGCTTTTATCTTCTTCTTAACAGATGGAGGGTAAAAGACCTTCCATCAACTTTGGCATACTTGAACTCTGCATCCTCCTCAAAGACCGTTCCCTCAAAATTCAGAGGCTCGCTGAACTTTGTGTATTTGAAATCCGCATATCCCCGAAATTCAGCAGTGGCAAAACTCACTCCTCTGGGAAACTTGGTGTATTTAAAATCCGCATCATGCTTGAATATTGTGCCGGCAAAGGATACAGCATCTGGAAACTTTGCATATTTGAAGTTTGCGTCATCGTAAAAACAAGCCTTTGAAAAACTCACTTCAGTCGAGAATCTTGCATACTTGAAAAGAGCCTCTTCGTGATATTTTGTGTTTACAAAGTTTGCTTTCTTCAAGAACTTCGCATATTTGAAAGCGGATTCTCTCCTGAATTCACAGCCTTCAAAATCGACATCTTCATGAAAGACAGCATTATGGGTCTCATTCTCATCATCATTATAAACATAGGCCAGGACGTCACCTAAAAATGTGCAGTTGATGAAAGAAACCTGGCTTTTGACATGGCAAGAATAGCTTCTGTTTGACCTAATAATAAACCAGTGATTGCTCCCTTCCCTTTCAACATCCTTTACGGCCGTGAAATTGAGGTCGCCGACAATCTCCGCATCCTTGTAATTCACGGCCTTCCCGTTGTTGATTTGGTCGAGAATATCGCTTGCTTTGACCCGTGTCTGAGCGAATGAGACCATAGGGATGAAAACCATGGCAATGATGAGTGCCTTCAGATTTCTCATTCTATCCTCCTTCTCAAATTCTTTCTTTGCGACGGGGAGTTTCTCTATCACCTTCTTTTCCCCTCCAAAGAAAAGATTGATGCGCATTTCTTGACCATATAAACACCAATAAGTAATACGAGCCATCTTCATCTTTGGTTCCCCACTTTGAAAAAATTCTCAAAAGATTTTTATGGCTTTGCCTTAGGGCTCGCTTATTTCCTCCAGGGATTCGTTCATGCTCCCTGTTCTGTATCCGGAAAGGTCCAGGGTGACGTAGATGTAGCCGAATTTTTTAAAATTCCTGACAATCGTCTCCCTGACTCTCTTCTCGATTATTCTCTGGAATTCGTCCGCTTCAATCTCAATCCTGGCCGTGCGGCCGTGGTGTCTGACTCTAATCTGAGAAAAGCCGATTCTTCTCAGATAGTTCTCAGCCCTTGCCACCTGTTTCAGACTTTTTGTGTCGATTTTTGAGTAGTAAGGAAAGCGTGAAGCGAGGCAGGCCAAAGAAGGCTTGCTCCAGGTCGGGAGGTTGAATCGCCTGGAAAGTTGCCTTATCTCCTGCTTCCCCAGCCGGGCTTCCCTCAGCGGGGAACGAACACCCAATTCTCTTGCCGCTTTTGCACCGGGCCTGAAATCAAGTCGATCGTCATAGTTTGAGCCGTCGAGGATGTAAGATATCCCTTCAACCTTCGCAATCTTTTTCAGCTTTGAGAAAAGCTCCTTCTTGCAGAAGTAACATCTCTGAGGAGGGTTGGAAAAAAAACGAGGTTTCTCAAGCTCGCTGGTATGGATAATTTTGTAACGGATATTCAGTTTCCGGGCAAGCGTTGCAGCTTTTTGCCTTTCCTGCTCCGGATATGTCTCCGAGCTGGCGATGACTGCCAGAACATTTTCAGCCAAAAGATCATGGGCGACCTTGAGGAGAAAAGTACTGTCCACACCGCCGGAGAAGGCCACCAGGACTTTACCCATTTTTTTCAGGATATTCTTCAATCTTTCATATTTGACAAGGGTTGTATTGGAAATTTTTTCTGCTTTCTTCTGTTTTTTGTCGGTCAAAGTCTTCATCTATTCTTCACTTAATATTCTTTTTCTAACCTTCCACTTTAACTCTGCCTAAGGCCGAGTGGCGAGAAAACCGTTTGAAGGCTGAGCGGGCATGGTTCCTCTCTGAAGGAAAGGAGAGCGAAGCCTGAAACCGAGCCGCTTTTGCCGATTTGTGGCTTGCCACAAATCGGTTGGGGGAGCCGAGGGGGTGTGTCCCCTCGG
>CAZGMN010000158.1:0-7564 GCA_964526905.1 uncultured Eubacteriales bacterium | reverse complement strand
AACAGGTCTCTCCGTTCTCCTTTGACCGAGATAGGTGTTAACGTTAAAGAAGGAGATTACTTGCTGGCCATCAACGGCAATCCGACGAGCGCCATGACCGATATCTATGAAGCCCTGCTCAACACTGTCGGCAAGCAGGTCACATTGAAGGTCAACTCCTTGCCCGAAGAGAAGGGGAGTCGGCAGGTTGTTGTCGTTCCTGTAAAGGATGAGCTTCCTCTTTATTACTACAACTGGGTCGAGAACAATGCCGAGAAGGTCGATAAGGCAACAGGAGGTAAAGTCGGCTATATTCATGTTCCTGATATGGGGGCTCATGGGTTGAACGAATTCGTCGAGCATTTTTATCCTCAGCTTCGCAAGAAAGCGCTGATTATAGATGTCCGGGGCAACGGCGGAGGCAATGTCTCCTCGATGCTCATCGAGCGGCTGAGGCGGGAGATCGTCATGGTCGAAATGGCCCGTAATACAATCCCCAGGCCTGAGCCTGAGGCACTCCTGATGGGGCCAAAAGTCTGCCTGATCGATGAATTCTCAGCCTCTGACGGCGACATCTTTCCCTATCGTTTCAAGACGTATAATCTTGGAAAGCTTATCGGAAAGAGAACCTGGGGCGGCGTTGTCGGCATCCGCGGCTCCTTGCCTCTTTTGGACGGCGGCTTTCTGATGAAGCCTGAGTTTGCTCCCTTCAGTGTGGACGGAAAGAATTGGGTCATCGAGGGCCGTGGAGTCGAGCCTGATATCTATGTCGATAACGACCCGGCCAAGGAATACACCGGAATTGATGAGCAGTTGAACAAGGCTATCGAAGTCATCCTCGAAGAGTTGAAAGCTCAGGGGAAGGAATTGCCTCCCATACCTCCTTATCCGAAGAAGGATAAATGAATACAAAATAAATAGATCAGGCTGGGTGTTTCGAAAACACGCAGGCTTTGCGTTATGAAGCGAAAGCAGAGTGGTGAGAAAGCCGTGTGAAAGGCTGAGCGGGCATGGTTCCTCGACCTTCGGTCGAGGAGAGCGAAGCCTTGAACCGAGCCGCTTTTGACTCGCTGGGGCAAAAGCGGCGTGCTTTCGAACCATTCTGCTTGAGCTATTCAAACGGTTTTCTTAAACACCCAGCCTGATCTTAGGAAGGAACGTTTGTAGGCACTAGCTGAAAAAAAATGAAAGGACTGTAAGATTTTTTTAAATGGTCAAAGTGAGCTGTCTAAACTGCGGCGCCACCAATAACTATCCTGAAGACGCTGCGGGAAAAAGGGTTGTCTGTGGCCGCTGTAAAAGCAGTCTCCCTCAACCAGGCACAGTCATAGAGTTGAATTTCGAACAGGCTTCTCGATTTCTTCCGAGTGCGGGCCTTCCCATTCTTATTGACTTTTATTCCCCGACCTGCGCTCCCTGTCAGATGATGCATCCTGTAGTCGAGAGTCTCGCTCGAAGAAGGGCAGGAGAGATGATGGTGGTCAGAATAAGCATTGACCTTAATCCTCAGATTGCGGCCCAATTCGGAATCCAGGCAGTTCCCACTTTCTTGATTCTTCACAAAGGCCGTGAGAGGGGGCGAACAGCCGGCGCGCTCCCCGAGGCAGATTTCGCTTTCTGGGTGGCCAGCAGAATCTAAGACTTGAAAACAGAAAGAAAAGATATTTAAATAAAATGTTGCGGAGAAAGTTATATACCGGATTGGGAGGGAAAAAGTGCGAAAAGAAAACCCTTGGACCTTAGACCGCCGCGAGTTTATCAAGGATTCTTTTTTGGGTTTGGCCAGTCTGTCTGGATTGCGTTTTGAACCTTTGCTAGGGGTACAAAGAAGTCGAAAAGCCAAGGTCGTTCTTTACAAAACTCAGGACCGGAAAAAAGGAGTTCATGAGGTCTTAAAACACTTGAGCTTTTCCCTTATGGAGGGAAAGAAAGTTCTTATCAAGCCGAACTTTAACTCTGCTGACCCGACTCCGGCCTCAACCCATAATGATACTCTCAGCCAGCTGATACAGGAAATAAAGGAACGAGGAGCTGCAGAGATAACGGTCGGGGAGAGAAGCGGCCCTCCGCTGACCAAGAATGTCCTTCAGGCCAAAGGAATTTTTGATTTAGCGCAGCAGTTGAATTTCAAGATCATAAATTTCGAAGAGTTGGAGGACAAGGATTGGATTCCTTTCAACCCCAAAGGCCTTCACTGGCAGAACGGCTTTTATGCCGCGCGTCCTGTGGTTGATGCCGAGTATGTCGTCTCAACCTGCTGCTTGAAGACCCATCAATACGGCGGAGTTTTTACCATGTCCTTAAAACTCTCTGTCGGCGTAACACCAAAGAGATTGATGAGGGAGCTTCATGGCTCAGCCCAAAACCAGAGGAAGATGATCGCCGAGATCAATCTTGCCTATAAGCCCCAATTCATCGTCCTTGATGGAATAGAGGCTTTTGTTGACGGCGGGCCTTCGGTTGGGACCAGAAAGCAGGCGAATGTCTTTCTTGCCGGAAAGGACAGAGTCGCCGTCGATGCCGTAGGGGTTGCCATCCTGAAAGAGCTGGGTTCGAATGAAGCCATAATGGGACGCAAGATTTTTGAGCAGGAGCAGATTAAACGGGCTGTGGAGTTGGGCCTGGGCATTAGCCGGCCGAGCCAGATTGAGCTCATCACGCCCGATGAGCCGAGCAAGGAGTACGGGGAAAAGATAAAATTGATTCTCAGCCAAGGCTAATTTTTATTTGGCAAAAAAGCAATTCCCCGACTGAAGGAGCGAGGAACTCGGTCAGGACTTCATTGAGCCCAATTGTTACTTGATTATTTTTAGCTCCATGCCAGGTATAATTTTTTTCCTTAGCTGCGGTCTCAAGCCCTGATTTGCCAAGTCAAAATAGAAGATGAATGAAAAATCTTTAGATGCTCATTATCCGCGACGCTACTCCATCTTGCTGTCTATCATGTTAGCCAGCATCATGGGTCCGATCGATACCAGCATAGTCAATGTCATCCTTCCCACGATTACTCAATTCTTTGGCGTGAAGATTTCGACCGCCCAATGGGTTCCGATGGTCTATCTTCTGACCATTAGCAGTCTGCTCTTATCCTATGGTCGTCTGGGTGATATCTTAGGATACAAAAAGGTCTATTTATCTGGCGTGGTTGGTTTCATCACCACTTCCGGCCTGTGTGGGCTTTCTCCTACAATCCATTGGCTTATCCTCTTTCGTGCTGTCCAAGGGCTCTCTGCCGGGATGATGATGGCCGTTCCCTTTGCCATCATAACCAGGTCTTTTCCGGCTGAAGAGCGGGGAAAAGCCCTGGGGATTAATGCCATAAGCATCTCGTTCGGCTTGGCGATAGGGCCCTCGCTTGGCGGATTCGTGACTTCCCTCTTAGGCTGGCGTTTTGTTTTTTTGATTAACATTCCGATTGGCATTGCAGGCTTGATTTGGGCTTATCATATTATTCCTGAATTGAAGGGGCAGCCGGGCAAAATGGATGCATGGGGATCATTGGCTGCCTTTGTCTCGCTATTCTCTTTTGTTTTCTTTGTAAATCGCTTTCAAACTTTGGGGCTCAGCTTCGCCACAGCCGCTATGCTATCGGTTACAGTTATAGCCGGCATTGGTTTCCTGTGCTTAGAGAGGAAGACAGCACAGCCGATGGTCAACCTAAACCTTTTTAGAAACTTAACCTTTTCCTTTGCCAATATCAGCGCCCTCTTGAGTTTTATGTCCCAGTATGTGATGGTTTTTCTTACTCCTTTTTACCTGCAAAGGGTCCTGCACTACGCTCCTGGCAAATTAGGATTGATCATGACCGCCTCTCCGCTGGCTGTCATGGCGGTTGCTCCTTTAAGCGGCGCTCTTTCTGATCGAATCGGAACAAAGGCACCGGCTTGTTTGGGTGCCGCCCTATGCGGCCTATCCCTGTTCTTCATGAGCCGGCTGTCAGCTTCAGCCAGTCCTGCAGATGTTGTTTGGAGGTTGGCTCTATTCGGCCTCGGGACAGGGATTTTTCAATCCCCAAACAACAGCGCTGTGATGGGAAGCGCCCCCCGGCCTCATCTTGGCGTAGCTTCAGGGATATTGGTCACAGTGCGAAATTTGGGCATGGTTTTGGGTATAGCCACAGGAGGAGCTGTGCTCTATATGTCTGCTCTTCCCGCAGCCCTCCAAAGGGCTAATCTCTCGCCTTCGGAAGCCGCTGCTTTTTTATCAGGTTTGGGGCATGCCTACTTAATCGGTGGGATCTTGAGTTGGGCAGCCGTTGTGACCACTCTTGTCAG
Source organism: uncultured Eubacteriales bacterium (assembly GCA_964526905.1). Classification (GTDB taxonomy): domain Bacteria; phylum Acidobacteriota; class Aminicenantia; order Aminicenantales; family Aminicenantaceae; genus CAZGMN01. The sequence continues at coordinate 3,311 of CAZGMN010000158.1, read as the reverse complement.
AAGCAGGGAAAGGAAAACCTGATTATTGTTTCCCTCTCAAAATCTCAGCAAGGGCTTTTGCTCCGATAGGTCTTTTCTTTATGGGACTAGGCACATGATCAGACAAGGATCTTGCGGAAGCTGAGGCTGGCAATTGTCACCATCGCTGCTGTGGCTATGAGAAGAGCCAATATATCCTGCGCAAGCGAACTGAAATCGCCGGTGACAAGCAATGCCCTCATGGCATCAACGACATAGCTCAGGGGATTAACAACAGCAATGGCTTTGAGCCAGCCGGGCATGAGTGAGAGAGGATAAATGGCATTGCTGGCAAAGAAGAGCGGCATGGTAATTGCCTGTCCAATCCCCATCATTCTCTCCCTCGTCCGAAAAATTGGCGCCAAAGACATGCTCAGGCTTGAGAAACACATCCCAAAAAGGATGATAATGACAAAGACGCAAAGCACGTTCAATAGGCTTAGAGAGAGATGGACGCGAATAATGAGGGCAAGACCCAGAACAGCTATAGCTTGGAAAATCCCCCTCACTCCGGCCGAAAGAGCCTTTCCCAGAACAATGGCCGAACGCGGCACAGGAGTGGAAAGCAATTTATTCAACAGTCCCAGGTCGCGTTCCCAGACCACGGTTATTCCGTAGAAAATGGCAACAAACATGACTGATTGAGCAAGAATGCCGGGCGTCATAAACTGGCGGTAAGAAAATGGCCCGGAAGTGATTCCTCTTATCTTGCTGAACACCGTGCCGAATACCAGAAGCCATAACGCCGGTTGCACCGAACGCAGCCAGATCTGAGAGGTGTCGTGCCTTAGTTTTCTGAGCTCGAACTCAGCCAGGGTGAAAGCGCTGAATAGATAACGCTTGAGGCTCATCTGTTCATTCTCCGGAATGTGCGGCGCGTGCGGCGGGTCTCTATCCAAGACTCACTTGCTTCTATCCTTATCCCAGTGTACTTGAGAAAAACATCGTCCAGCGTTGGCTTTTTCAAAGACACTGCCTCGACTTCGATTCCTTTTGTTTTGAGGGACTCCATTAAGTCTGGAATCAGTCTCTCGCCGTTAGAAACCAGCAAATCAATTTGCCCGTTAGGGGATTCGGTGATGGTCGTATAACCCAGCTCCCTGACCTTATCAGCGAAACCGGATGTTTTAGAATCTAAGGTGAGGACGTCGCCTCCAACTGAAGCTTTGAGTTGAGCAGGCGAACCAATTGTCACCAGCTTGCCTCTATTCATGATCCCGATACGGTCGCAAAGCGCATCAGCTTCGTTCATATCGTGGGTGTTTATAAAAACGAGAGTGCCAAACTCCTCCCTCAGCCTTTTGATGAGCTCCCAGATGACCCTCTTGGCGCCTGGGTCAAGACCGATAGTTGGCTCGTCAAGAAATAGCAGCTTGGGGCGGTTAACCAACGCCTGTGCAATCTCGAGCCGCCGCATCATGCCCCCGGAGTAAGTGCTGACCATATCTTTGGCTCTGACTTTCAGCTCCAAATAACCAAGAATCTCGTCAATCGCTTCCTTTCTGCCGCGGCTCGGCAGACCGTAGAGCTTGGAATACATGAGGATATTCTCAAATCCGGTTAGCTCCCCATCCACAGAAACATCCTGAGGCACATATCCGGCGAGCTGCCTGACTTTATTCGGCTGAGCGAGAGCGTCAAAACCCAAAATGCTGATTTTCCCTTCAGTCGGCTTGATAAGGGTCAGCAGCAGTCGAATGGTCGTAGTTTTGCCCGCTCCGTTGGGGCCAAGAAGGCCGAAAATCTCACCTGGCTCGACGCTGAACGAGACTTTATCCACTGCTTTAACTCTGGGATAAACCTTGGTGAGGTCTTGAACGATTATTTCACTTTCAGCCAAAATATCACCCCGATTGGCGATAAGCTAGCGCAACGCCGATATCTGGTCGCGGCATGTTCATCTTTGGCTTTTCCTTCCGTGAATCTCGGCTGCCCGCACAACTAAGCCAAGCCCCTTAACCACACTGTTGAGTTCCTTCAAACTAAGGTGAGTCAGGATTCCAAACATATAGCTTGCCCTTCTCTCTCTCAGCTTAGTGATAACTGCTTCTCCCTTATCGGTCACGCGCAGCATCAGCATCCGCCGGTCATCAGGATTTTCCTGACGTCTCACCAGCCCCTGGTCGACAAGGCGGTCAACAATGCCTGTCACATTGGAAGGAGTCACCCCGAGTGCGCATGCTAATTTTTTGAAATTGGTCCTTTCCTGGTTGGCGACAAAAAACAGGCTCTTAAGCTGTGGGATGGTGAGGTTGAGCTCCATCCAGGCTCCAAGGGTGCGTCGCCTCATGTCCCGGTTTATTCTTCGCTGAAGCTCAATAATTTCTTTTATCAGTTTGGCTTTTTCCACTCTACTTCACCTCGCTCCATTGATTTATTAAATAATAATTAAATTTTTATATTACCTTAATATTCTATATTAATTTAACTAATAGAATCAACGAGAAAAATAAGTTTAGGTTTTTGAGAAGCTGACTGTCAAGGCTGCTTCAGCCAATCGTTGAGGATCGACGATTGAAGCGGATTCGGATTAGGGAGTGGCTTCATCTGGAAGCTCCGCTCAATCTTTTTCCCGAGGACAATCTCGACCTCGCGCACCGTGTTGCGCCGCGAAAGTAAAACTTTGACCTTGTCTCCAGGCTTTTTGGAATTGAGAAGATCGGCAAAGGTCCGCAAATTGACGCGGACGCCGTCCAGAGCGATGACCTCATCCTGGGCACTGAAGCCGGCCTTCAAGGCAGGGGAGGCCCATTCGACGCTCGATATGACCAAGCTTCCGCTTTGGTCCTGCGTGGATGCTCCGAGCCAGACGCCTGGCACCTCTCGCGGCTCCACGTCTATATCCAGCCCAGCATAGGCGAGATATTTGGGATAATCAATATCATTAGCCGTGGCAGCATAGATGTCGAAGATCTCGGCCAGCGGGCATCCGGCCACGCCTTCGCAGACCTCGCGGAATTCCTGGTCGGTGAAGCCCCTCTTTTTTTCTTTGTAGAATGTCCGATAAAGGGTCCGCATCACATCGTTCAGCGAGGCGCGGTTCTTTGTTTCGTTCCTGATCTTGAGGTCGAGCAGCATGCCGAGCGCTGCGCCCTTGTCGTAATATGAAATTGTAGTGTTGGCTGCGTTTTCTCCCCGGCTGAAGAACTGGAACCAGGTGTCGAAGCTGGACTCTGCGGCTGATTGGAAGAGACGGCCAGGAACATTCTCGTAGCGGGCGATGGTCGAACGCAACCGCTCCAGGACTTCGTCTCGCGTCATGAGACCGGCCCGGTTCAAGATCAGATACTCAT
>CAZGMN010000157.1:0-7641 GCA_964526905.1 uncultured Eubacteriales bacterium | reverse complement strand
AGATAAAAAGCCGTCCCCGAAAAATGCGATATCCATCACCTGCGGGCCGCCGATTATGATGAAGTTCGTCATCAAAGCCCTTAAAGACTTAGGCTTTGAGGACGCTCAGATCTATACCACTGTCGAGAACAAGATGAAATGCGGCATCGGAAAATGCGGAAGATGCAACATCGGCCTGCACTATGTTTGCAAGGACGGCCCTGTCTATTCCTGGGCTGAATTAAAAAAGTTACCTCAAGAGTATTAAAAGGAGATATTGGCGATGGCAAAAAAGAAAGCAGCGAAAAAGACGCCCCTAAAACAAAGCAAAGTGAAAGCTGCGGTTGAAACCCCAAAGGAGATGGTGACCGTGTACATCATGGGAAAAGCTCATAAAGTACCGGCCGAGGCAACGATCATGGGAGCCATCGAGTACGCCGGCTATCAGATAAAAAGAGGTGCAGGATGCCGCGAAGGATTCTGCGGTGCCTGCGCCACTGTCTACCGCCTTCCTAACGACTACAAAATCTACACCGGGCTGGCCTGCACAACTTTGGTTAAAGATGGAATGTGGCTTTCCCAGCTTCCTGCGATTCCTGCCCAGAGGCCCGTCTATGATATCGATAAGCTGGAGCCAAATGTTGCCACCTTTCAGAAGCTCTATCCTGAAATCTTTCGCTGCGTGGCTTGCAACACCTGCAGCAAAGCCTGCCCTCAAGACCTGGAGGTCATGGATTATATCCAGGCCGCAATCCGTGGGGATATCGAGAAGGTCATGGACCTCTCTTTTGACTGCCTCTCCTGCGGGATGTGCGCCATCCGCTGCCCGGCAGAAATCGTCCAGTACAATGTCGGGATTTTGGCCAAGCGCCTTTATGGAAAATATTTATCCAAGAAGAGCAAGCAGTTGGGGAAAAGACTTAAAGAAATCAAAGAGCACAAATACGATAAAGAATACAAAGAGTTGATGCACATGAAAAAAGAGAATTTGAAGAAGAAATACTATGAAAGAGACATGGAAAAATAAAAGGAGTGAGAGATGTATCCAGAATATATGAAGCCGTCGCTTGATAAAGTTGCCCAAACCCGGGCCAGTCGGTTCGAGCTCGAAAAGTCAGGAAAACCTGTCTATCCGCCGATGAGCCCTAAAGAGAGGGAGGAAGTCCTCCATAAGTTCCATCCTGACTATAAGCCTGAATCAAGGCGGAAAATATCGATCGGCCCGAATAAAGGCGATCTGCTGACCACTGAAGTGGTTGACATATTGGAGTCGCATTCAAGAATCAAGCCTGAGCTTTTTGACTTAGAACACCCTGATTACGAGACAGACATTTTAATTATAGGCGGAGGAGGCGCAGGCTGCGCGGCAGCGATCATCGCCATGCAGAACGGAGCAAAGTCGATTATCTCCACCAAGCTGAGGATAGGCGATGCCAACTCGATGATGTCCCAGGGAGGGATGCAGGCAGCAGTCACTCCTCAGGATTCCCCTACCCGCCACTTCCTGGATGCCATGGGCGGAGGCCATTTCGACAACAAGCCTGACCTGGTGCGAGCTATGACTGAAGACGGGCCTGAGGTGGTCAAATGGCTGGAAGAGTTAGGAGTTGTCTGGGACAAGGATAATGAGGGAGATATGCTCGTCCTTCACGGCGGCGACACTTCAAGAAAAAGGATGCACTCCTGCCGGGATTATACCGGCGCAGTCATCATGCGCACCTTGATGGATGAGGTCAGGAATCATCCTGATAAGATAACGCTTCTTGAGTTCATGCCCACAGTCGAGCTGATTATGGACAATAAGAGACACTGTGCAGGGGGAATTCTCTATAACATGGAGACAGAGGAATATTTCACGGTCAAAGCCAAGGCAACGATTATCGCCACCGGAGGATACGGAAGGCTTCATATCAGAGGCTTCGATACAACAAATCATTACGGAGCAACCGGAGACGGATTGGTCATCGCTTATAGGGCTGGAGCTAAGCTGCTCTACATGGACTCTGTTCAGTATCATCCGACCGGCGCAGCCTTCCCAGAGCAGATTGCCGGATTTTTGATCACAGAAAAGATTAGAGGAGCTGGCGGACAGCCTCTCAACAAGCACGGCCAGCTCTTTGTTTTCCCCAGGGAGCCGCGGGACGTCGAGAGCTCGGCCTTTATCCGAGAATGCCTGGAAAGAAATAACGGAATTGAAACACCGAGCGGCCGGCTCGGCGTCTGGCTGGATTCGCCGCTGATCGAAATGCTCAGAGGCGAGGGATATATCAAGAAAAATTTCCCGGCCATGCTCCGCCAGTTCATTCGCTACGGAATCGACATCACCAAAGAGCCGATGCTCGTCTATCCTTCGCTCCATTACCAGAATGGCGGAGTGGAGATCAACGACCACTGCAAAACAAATATCCCCGGCCTCTTCGTCGCAGGTGAAGCTTCAGGCGGAGTCCATGGAAGAAATCGCCTGATGGGGAACTCTGTCCTTGATTACAATGTCTTCGGCCGGAGGGCGGGAAAATACGCTGCTGAATATGTGAGGTCAGCAAAGCTCGGGAAGCTGACCTTGAAACATATCACTGCTTACGAGAATGAGCTGAAGAAAGCCAGGATTAAAACCGACCGCATCGCACCAGTGCTTCTGCCCTCTTATACGCCAGAAGACGTCCGCCGCCGCCAGCTCACCGCCCGCTACGAAGGCACATTGCGCTAAGAGCTGACATCTAAATATCGCTTTTAGAGCACTTCGTCCAACTTTTTATTCATTTTTGGGAATTCTGCACAAGAACCACATTCCACTCTTTTTTGACATAAAATTCTATTTATGATAGTTATTTTTTACATTAATAGAGGAGATGGGGATAGTGGAAGATAAGAAAAAGGATGGCTTTTCAGCACCGACCCCAGTCTCTGTGAAGCTGTTGGACCTTATCGAGCATAATGCTGATGAATTGACAACGAACTGGCTGCGCGATGTGTGCAAAGATGAATGCACTCCGACTTACCACAACTTCGATAAACTCAAACTCTACGAGCGGGCATTCGAGGTCTTCAGTCAGCTCGGAAAATGGATCTCCCACGAAACAACAAGGGAAGAAATCGCAGAGCATTACATGAACCTCGGTGCTCAGCGCCGCGAAGAAGGATTCTCGCTCTCGGAAGTCATCCATGCACTCATTCTTGTCAGGAGGCACTTATGGCTGAAGGTTCTGGGCGAAGGTTTGCTCGATACAATACTTGACTTATATCAAGCGATCGAGCTCAACAATCGGGTAACACTTTTCTTTGACCGCGCCATCTATTTCATAACAGTCGGCTACCAAAAGAAGGAATAAAAAATTCTTATTATCGCCCCATACTCCTTTTCTCTCAGAATCCTCTGAATCGTGCCTCCAGATTAAAGCAGATACACATGGCTGAAGCCGTGGCAATTTGTCCTCTGGATTATCGGGCCTATCAGAACAATATCCCTTGTATTCAAAAAAGCCGAATAACAATTATGTCGATGATGACTGATAGCTGACAGGCTATTTAATAACAATAAACTTGGAAAAAGAAATAATCGATTCCAGCTTGAATTCAGAAAAGTCCTCTTCAAAGGTGAAAAAACAAGAGAAATTTCACCCTGTCAATCACCTGAAAAGGCGATTGACTTCAGTTACCCCATATGTCAAATTCTTTTTAAAAGAAAAACAAAGGGAAGAAGACATCAAATGGCCCTTCCTCTTGACAGAATAAGAATGAAAGAAGGTAAGAACTGGCTGTTTGTCTCGGCTGCCTCAGATGACAAGGACCAGAAACCGAGTTTTAGCTCCATAAAAGATGAAAAGATAAGAGCGCGCAAGAGGCCAATCCTTCTTGTTGAGGACGACAGGGTTGACGTGCTGACTGTGAAGCGCGCCTTCAGGGATATCCCCATCAGCCAAAAGCTGGCTGTGGTCAGCAACGGAGAGGAGGCGCTGGAATATTTGAGAAATTCCCAGAATGAGAAGCCTTACTTGATTTTTTTAGACCTGAACATGCCGAAGATGAACGGGATCGAATTTCTTCAGGTTATGAAAACTGACAATGAGCTCAAACTTATTCCGGTCGTCGTCCTCACTTCTTCTAAGGAAAAAAAGGACAAGCTGGACAGCTACAACTGGGGAGTAGCTGGCTATGTCCTTAAGCCAGTTGGATATCAAGAGCTTGTTGAGGTCATAAAGGCAATTGACCATTACTGGAGTATAAATGAGCTCCCCGATTAAAACCCGCATTAAAGGAGTTAAAACAAACCAGAGCCGTCTCTGAATGAGAGCGGCTCTTAAAAAGTTAAGCGGAATGCTTTCCGCATCTTAGAAAAAGGAGAAATCAAATATCTTCTTATTTTGAGTTCGAACCGGAATGGGCGAGGTCCAAAAGTTAAAAAAAATGAAAAGACTATTTCTGCTTTCATTCTTTCTTCTTTCTGTTATTCCAGCTCGCGCCCTAAACTCATCCAAATCCATCACCCAGTATGTTCATCAGATGTGGCAGACCGAAGACGGCCTTCCCCATGATTCCATCACCGCCATAGTCCAGACACGCGATGGATATATCTGGCTCGGCACAGGAGGAGGACTCGCTCTTTTTGATGGCGTCCATTTCACTGTTTTTGACAAGAGAAACACACCAGAGATAAAAAATAATGAAATAACAGCGCTCTTTGAAGACAGCCAAGGGAACCTGTGGATAGGCACAGGAGGAGGAGGTCTTATTCAGCTCAAGGACAAGAAATTCAAGACATTCACTGTCCAGGATGGACTGGTCCATGACTATGTGAATTCACTCTATGGAAGCAGTGATGGCTGTCTCTGGATTGGCACAGAAGCAGGGTTGAGCAGCTTAAAAAATGGAAAATTCACTTCCTATACCATAGAGAATGGCCTTTCGAGCGAAAATGTGAGGACAGTCTTTGTTGACATGGAAAATGTCCTTTGGGTCGGCACCTACGGCGGAGGCCTGAACCGGCTTCAGGACGGAAAGAACACCGTTTTCACTGACAGAGACGGCCTATCAAACAATTTTTTGCTCTCCCTCTGTGAAGACGAGGAAGGAAACATCTGGGCAGGCACATTAAACGGGCTCAACCGCTTCAAGAATGGAAAATTTACTGTCTATACAACGAAAGAAGGCTTGTCTCACAACGCTGTGAGGGCACTCTACGAAGATAGCCAGGGCACGCTTTGGGCCGGGACTTATGGCGGCGGCCTGAACCGTTTCGTAAACGGAAAGTTCACTTCGTTCACCACAAAAGAAGGCCTCTCCAATGACTCGGTAAGGGTAATCTGTGAAGACAAAGATAATAGCCTGTGGATCGGCACTTATGGCGGCGGCCTCAATCGCTTGAAAGACGAGAAGTTCATAACTTATACCACAAAAGAAGGCTTGTCTCATAACTATGTGATGTCTGTCTATGAAGACAAAGAAGGAAATATATGGATTGGGACAGCAGGGGGAGGGCTGAACTATCTGAAAGACGGAAAATTCACAGCTTACACTAAAAAACACGGTCTACCTCTGGATATGGTGATGTCTGTCATCGAAGACAGGAAAGGGAACCTTTGGATTGGAACCGGAGGTGCAGGACTGAGCTGTTTGAGAAATGGAAAGTTTACAACCTACACTACAAAAGACGGCCTCTCTAATGATTTCGTGAGAGCACTATACGAAGGAAGCGACGGCAGCCTGTGGATAGGCACGCACGGAGGCGGCCTGAACAGGCTTAGGGACGGCAGGTTTACTTCCTACACCACAGAACAAGGCCTGTCCAACGACTTAGTGATGGCCATCTGCGAAGATAATGAGGGAAATATTTGGGCGGGCACAGCTGGAGGCTTGAGCTGCTTGAAAGAAGGAAAATTCACAACTTATACTACAAAAGACGGCCTTTCCCATAATTTTGTAAGAGCTCTATACAAAACCAGGGATGGAAATCTCTGGATCGGCACACACGGAGGCGGCCTGAATTGGCTAAAAAGCGGCAAGTTTATTGCCTATTCAATAAGGGAAGGCCTTTATGATGATACTATCTATCACATCCTCGAAGATAAAAGAGGCTATCTCTGGATGGGTTGCAGCAGCGGAGTATTTTGCGTGAGTATGAGGGAACTTAAGGGCTTCGCTGAGGGAAGGATCAAATCTGTAACCTCCATCGCCTATGATAAGACTGATGGCATGAGAGGCAGCGAATGCAGTTCTGGGACACAGCCTGGAGCCTGGAGGAGCAGGGACGGCAAACTCTGGTTTTCCACAGTGAAGGGGGTGGCCATGGTTGACCCGGAGAAGATCAGGGTTAACACTAAACCTCCAGATGTCATAATTGAAAGAGTTGTCGTCGACAACAAGCCTTTTCCACCAGATAAAAAGGCCCGCTTGGGGCCAGGCTGGAGAAATTTTGAATTTCATTACACAGGGCTCAATTTTATTTCTCCGGAAAAGGTGAGGTTCAAGTATAAGCTGGAAGGATACGATAAGAAATGGGTTGACGCCGGAACACGCCGGACAGCCTACTACACAAGCATCCCGCCAGGAAATTACAGGTTTCAAGTGATTGCCTGCAACAACGACGGCTTCTGGAATGAGAAAGGGGCGTCTTTCAATTTTTATCTGAAGCACTATTTTTACCAGACTCTCTGGTTTTATATTCTGTGTTCTCTCGTCGTTGTTTCGACAGGAGTCGGAATTTTCCGGATACGCGTGGGGCAGTTGAGGAAGCATAAAGCCGAGCTCGAAAAGCAGGTCAAGAAAAGGACAATAGAATTGAGAGAAGCAAACGAAGAGCTCCAGGAAGAGATTTCAGAGCGCAAAAAAGTTGAAGCGGAAATCAGGGAACTGAAAGAGTTAAACGAAGGAATAATCCAGAGCATGACTGAAGGGATCATCGTCGAAAATGCAGACGAGATCGTAACGTTTATCAACCCCGCCACAGAAAGGCTCCTGGCATACTCCTCCCAAGAGCTGCTGGGACACCATTGGAAGACTTTTATCCCTGCCGACCAATATCCCATCATCGAAGAGGCCAACGACCTCAGGAGACAGGGGAAAGCCAGCCGCTATGAAGTCGAGCTGCAGCGCAAAGACGGAACAAGGATTCCGGTTCTTGTCAGCGGCAGCCCGAGTTTTGAAAATGGGAGATTTTTGGGCACAGTAGCCGTCTTCACCGACATCACCGAGCTAAAGCAAGTCAAAGAGGAAATCGAAAAGCGGCAGCACTACCTGGAATCTGTTCTTCATGATGCACCTGACGCCATCGTGACTGTGGATGCCTCCCACCGAATAACAGAATGGAATCCCGGTGCAGAGAAAGTTTTCGGCTACAAGCGCAGCGAGGTTATCGGAAAGAATATTGACGATATTGTCACCAGGGCTGATGTGCTGGAAGGAGCCAAAATTTTAACCCGGAAGACTCTATCGGGAGAAAAAGTGCTGCCTCAGGAAGTTGTCCGCTACAAGAAAGATAAAACAGCGGTGAATGTCATCGTCGCTGGCTCACCCATAAAAATTGGAAATGAGCTGCAAGGCGTTGTAGCTGTTTACACCGATATCACCGAACGGAAGAAAGCAGAGAAGAAGATAGAAGAAGCCCTGAAGGAATTAGAGCGGTCCAACACAGAGTTGGAAGAATTCGCTTATATTGTCTCCCACGAT
>CAZGMN010000156.1:0-7705 GCA_964526905.1 uncultured Eubacteriales bacterium | reverse complement strand
TCTCCCTTCGGTCAAGGAACCATGCCCGCTCAGCCTTCAAACGGTTTTCTCAACATCCAGCCTTATCCTCTTACATTAATGAGCGATCATTATGACTTTTCGTAATAAGTCAGTCCTTTGTGGGCAATAGGTCTAATTTTATCTTTCTCCAGTAATGAATGAAGGTGCTCTTTAATTATCTTTTCGTTCTCGCCCAATGAAGCCTTGATGTCTTGAAGAGTCACCGGCCTCCTCTGGATCAAGGAGAGAACGGCTCCTTCCAAATTTTCTAAGCAAGGCTTCTGCGGCTTCTTTTTGAATTCAGCTATGATTTCGCAGTCTTTTCCAAAAAACTTTTTTATTTTCTCAAGCTCCTTGAGGCTTAAAGCGCGCGCAAATTTTTCAGCAGGAGGACGGACGACCGTATTGAGCTGGACTTTATCCGGCTTTATTCGAGCCGCAGCTTCTTTAAGCTTTCTGAGATGAGAGGCTGAATCATTCACTCCTTTGACGAGCATGACTTCCAACCAGATTAAGCCTTTGAATTCGCGGCGAAATTTGACCAGCCCCTCGATGATTCTGTTTATTTTTAGCGAAGAATGAGGCCGATTGACTCTGGCCAGCATCTCCTCTGATGCCGCATCCAGTGAAGGAGCGACCAGGTCCGCAGCCATCAGGGCCTTTCTGACGCTTTGTAGGGCAAGGAGAGAGCTGTTGGTCAGGACAGCCACAGGAATGGATGTCATCTTTTTGATTTCTCTAATGAGCTTCCCGATGGCTGTATTCAAAGTTGGCTCTCCAGAGCCGGAGAAAGTGATGCAGTCGATCTTCAGTCCGGAAGAAATTTTTTTTAGGATTTGGGAAATGATTTCCGATGAAGAGAAATATGCCTTTCTCTTGACAGATTTTCTCGGAGTCCGGCCCAGTTGACAGTAAATGCAGCTAAAGGAGCAAGTTTTGAAGGGAATAATATCCACTCCCAGGGAAAAGCCAAGCCGCCTGGAAGGGACAGGCCCGTAGACGTGCCCCTTGCGGCCCTTCGTTTTTCGAATTCTCTTGCTTTTTCTGATCAAGGTTGGCCTCTGTAAATCTGGATGAATCGATTCAAAGAACGGTCGTATGTTCTTTCAACATCATCCGGGAAAAAGCAGGCAGGAAGCTCTTTCATGCTCCAGTGGTACCGGATGCATTCGCAGCAGGTTCCCTTCCGGCTGCAAGGCTCCCAGCTGCAGTTGCAGTTTTGGAGATTCTTTTTGCTCTGGCATTCTTTCATGGCTGACTCCGTCCGGAATTTAGGCTCTCTGGCTCTTGTGATGTTTTATTCTTGGGTTCGCTAAGAATTGTTAGCAAATGGGCTAGCATTTCATCTCTATTTACATTTTTTTGAGACATTCATACAAGAGCATTAAGTAAAATGTCATTGCGAGGCGCGAAGCGTCGAAGCAATCTCATCCAATAGTCGAGATTGCCACGTTGCCATCGATCGCTCGCCATAAAAATATAAAAAATTTAATGCCTTTGTATTAAGTATCGAGCTTTCAACTTGAGAATTCAAAATTGGAATAAAGTCTTTAAATGAAAAAGTATTATAGCAAAAAAAAATTTAAAAAAAACTTTTTCTTCACGGTGTAAGTATCTCATTTATGAGCTATCCATCGCTCCTTTGGGGATACTTCCCTTCGGGGCCAAAATTTGTTAATGTTGAGCTAAAGATTGTAGGGAGCCCTTGATTGACAAATAAAAATCATATAAAATTATAAAAAGAGAAAAAAAATGAACCTTAAAAAGACCATTGTCTCCTTTTCTCTCCCTTTATTCCTTTCTTCGGTCCTTTTTTCCCAGAGTTTGGTTGATTTGACTAAACAAGAGAAAGAAAGGAGGAAAAGCCTAAGAGGCCAAAAAATTACCGTTATCACCGATGCTAATTTAAAAAATCTCAAAAGAAAGGCAGCCGTTACCTTCATCACAACGGCTTTTCCCGCCGGGGGGACTCCGACTGGAGAATCACCTCTCCCTTTAGAAACAAACCCTGCACAAATGGCACAATATCCTCCCGACGTTGTTCCGCCGCAAGAACAAAAGGACATCAGCACGCAAATTTCAGAGCTTGAACAGAAATGGAACTCTCAAAAAGAGTATATTTCTTTACTAACGACAAAGATAAATTCGCTGTGGCAGGATTACTACAGTATGGATGACATGATGGATAGGGGAGGAATCCAGAAGGAAATTGCAGAAACCTCTCAAAAGCTTGAGCAAGCCCAGCAGGACGAAGCCAAAACAAGAGAAGATTTGGAAAAGCTGCGCGGACAAGTCAAAAAGTAAAACCCACACTCAGCAAAAAAGCCAGGATTAAGGGGAAAAGTCGAATTTTATTTTATCTGAAATAGAGGAAAGAAATCTGAGTTCCTAATGTCCTCTTATCCTTTGAGCCGGGAATGAGCTCTGCCGGAACGAATGTTTTATCTGTTTGGATGATGAGCGGGAATTTATCCCCATCGCCAAGAATTTCCTTTTTGACATTGTATGACTTCTCAAAAAGAATGTCCGCTGCCACAAACTCATCCAGGATAGAGCCGCCAACCTTGAAAAGAATCTTTTGACTGCCTACAGCCTCTTTCCTCACCCCGCCTTTTACCACCAGGAGTGCATCCCGATGAGGGTTGTCGATGATGCACCTTGCCTCTCCGGCTGTCCACCTCCAGCGCTTAAGAGCAGCCTCAGGATTTATTTCGTAGTCATACCAGCCATCTTCATAGCTGATCTTTGGGGCATCAAGAGGAGGGAAAACCTTTAATTTTTTCTCATAGACTTTCCTCATGGGCTTTCCCGGAGTGCCGGCAGGAAAGGAAAAACCAATGGACAGTTTTAGAATTTCAAATCCTCTGGACTCAGGGTCATTGGCATCGATAAAAGGAGGGATATAAATCCTCCGCCGAAAAGCGTATTCCTTTTCCGGCTCCCATTGTGAGAGAGGAATCTCGGGTGTGGGGCTATCGTAGAAGATAAGGTTGCTTCTATGCCAGAAATGGACAAAAATCTGGCAGCCCTCTTTTAACTTAATGAAATTCTTCTTTGTCGTCCATTTATACTGGATGTCTGTGATCAGATTATCGGTAAGTTTTTTTTCAGAGAAACTCACTTCGAGGCTGACTCCTCTGACTTTTTTTTCGCTCTGACATTGAAAAGAGGCAAGGACTGCCAGCGCAATGAGAAAAATAAATATTCTTCTCTTGATTTTCATCCTTCTTTCCAAGGAAGCAATCATTATTCTTTAAAATTACCACTGAAACTATCACAAGATGAAACATTGTGTCAAAAAGGCAAATATCAAATTACCTCTATCTTTAAAGCCTTCAATCACAGAAAAAAAGATGCAATCATATTCCTCTGGAAACTTGAAAGGGAAAATCGAATTATAGTATAGTGCCCAGAGGATGAAATTCCCTTTTATTATCGTCTTCTCCTTCCTTCACCAAGGCTTTTGTCAGATTAAAAATTGGCTTTACCGCCTGAGAATCTTCAAGCCAAAAAGACCGCCGCTGCCGGTGATCAGCGTCGGAAACATCAGCTTTGGCGGGACGGAAAAAACTCCGATGGCCATCCACCTGCTCGAATTTCTCGTCCAGCAGGGCTTGAAACCTGCCCTTGTCACGAGGGGTTACAAAGGAAAATGGGAGAAGAAGGGCGGCGTCCTCTCTGACGGAAAAGCCATTCTCGGAAGCTGGCAGGATTCGGGCGACGAGCCTTTGATGGTCGCCCTGAACAGGCCAGATGCTGGCATCTTTATCGGCAAAAACCGCCTTCTCTCCTGCCAGAGAGCAAAACAATCCGGTTTTAAAGTTGCGATTCTGGACGACGGCTTTCAGCATCGGCGCCTCCAAAGAGATCTGGACATTGTCCTTTTTGACCCGGCTCGAAAAATTGCGCTTCGAGAGCCACCCTCCTCCTTAGAAAGAGCCGACATTCTCTTGCTAAAGAAACACGCCCCTTCCCAGAAAAAAGAGATTGAAGCGAGCTTTCCTCTGGCAAGCATCTTTGAATATTCTGTCAGAAGCCAGGGACTCTACAGAGTGGGAAAAAAAGAAGAGGCAAGAATCGAAGACTTCAAGAGGAAAAAGGTCATTGCTTTTTGTGGAATAGCTTGGCCTGAAAGATTCGTTTCAACTCTGAAAGAAGAAGGCATTGAGCCTTTATGTTTTCTTAAATTCCCCGACCATCATCCCTATCCCGCATCTTCTTTGGAAAGAATCAAGGAAAAATATCAAGAGCTCGGTGCTGAGGCCATACTCACCACTGAAAAAGATGCGGTCAAGCTTATGGACAAAAAAAGCTTCAACCTATTGCCCATCTATTATCTAAAGATTGAGCTTGAGCTCGATAAGGAATTTCACCCGCGGCTTGTTCAACTCCTCAAGAACAAGAGCATAATCTTCTGAAATGTCAGGAATAAAAGAGCGATGGCAATTTTTTCTCTTTAAAGCCGTCAAACTTCTCATTGCGCTGCTCCCTCGTAAAATATGCCTTTTCAAAGGAAGGATGCTCGGATTCATTATCTATCGCCTCGATAAAAAGCACCGCCTGATTGCCCTCTCCAACTTGAAGACCGCCTTTGGCGCAGAGCTCGAAGATTCTGAGCTCAGAAGGATAGCGAGAAAGTCCTTCGTTCATTTCGGCCAATTCGTCATGGATTGCATCAAATTCCCAACTCTCAAAGATAAGCATAAGGATGCGCTCATCCAGGTCGAGGGAGAGGAGAATCTTGATAGAGCGCTCCAGGAAAATAAAGGTGTCCTGCTCTTTTCCGCCCATTATGGAAACTGGGAAGTCTCTCCTCACTTCCTCAAAAAGAAGGGCAGGCTGAATGTGATTGCTCGTCCTCTGGATAATGAGCTTATTGAGAGAGAACTGCTCAAATTGAGGACAGGCCTTGGAGCAAGAGTCATCTACAAGCAGCGGGCGACGAAGCAAATTCTTCAAGCCCTGCGAGCCAACCAGATCGTCGCCTTCCTCATCGACCAGAATGTGCTCAGGCAACAGGCTGTCTTT
Organism: uncultured Eubacteriales bacterium; assembly: GCA_964526905.1. GTDB lineage: Bacteria > Acidobacteriota > Aminicenantia > Aminicenantales > Aminicenantaceae > CAZGMN01. The sequence goes on along the minus strand of CAZGMN010000156.1, from coordinate 2,677 downwards.
GTCGATTTCTTCGGAAAAAAAGCGGCAACCACTCCGAGCCTGGCCGCTTTTTTCTTGAGGACAAGCTCGCCTCTTCTTCCTGCCTTCTGCTATCCGACTCCATCCTCTTCCTACAAGATTGTCATCCGCAGCCCACTCAGGTTTGCCCCAGGAGAAAACTATGAAGCTCAGGTCTTGAAAATCACCCAGACATGCACTAATATCATAGAAGCTCAGATACGCCAGAATCCCGATTACTGGCTCTGGTTTCACAAGAGGTGGAGGACAAGGCCAAAAGGAGAGAGAAGCGGTGAAGGCTCGGGATAAATTTTAAAAGGAAGGATAAATTGGAAAAAATACTCAAAGCCTTGAAATGGTATGGTCACGCCTCGTTTGCCATCGAATCCGACAAAATCATCTACATCGACCCCTGGAACATTCCGGCATCGGCCCCAAAGGCAGACCTCATCCTCGTCACCCATTCCCATTATGACCATCTCTCTGCGGGCGACATCAATCGCCTCAAGAAAGAAGGGACAGCCATTATTTGCTCCGAGGATTGCCTTGCCAAGCTCTCCGGAGATGTCAAAGCCATGGCGCCTGGCCAGGAGTTAGAAGACAAGGGTGTAAAAATTAAAGCCGTCCCTGCTTACAATCCCTCCAAGGCCTTCCATCCCCGCCACAACAAATGGCTGGGCTACATAATCACCATCGAGGGGGTTTCTGTTTACCATGCCGGCGATACGGATTTTATCCCGGAAATGAAGGATTTAGGAAAGGTCAACATTGCCCTGCTGCCAGTTGGCGGAAAATACACGATGGGCGCCGAAGAAGCAGCTAAGGCGGCAAACACCATCAAAGCAGAGATTTCCGTGCCGATGCATTACGGCGCAGGCGTCGTCGGCGACGAAAGAGACGCAAAGAAATTCATGCAACTTTGCCAGGGCCAGGTCAAAATTCTTAAAGAAGCAGGGAAATGAGAGCCGGTAACCGCTCTTTTGACGAACTGAGACCGATAAAAATTAAAACAGATTATTTGGATTTTGCAGAAGGTTCCGCCCTTATCGAAGCCGGCAAGACCAAAGTTCTGGCCGCAGCCTCGATCGAAGATAAAGTCCCTCCTTTCCTCAAGAACAGCGGCTCTGGCTGGGTGACCGCCGAATATTCCATGCTTCCCCGCTCGACAGAAAAAAGAAATGTGAGAGAGAGAATTCTGGCCCGACTCTCCGGGCGAAGCCAGGAAATTCAACGCATCATAGGCCGCTCGCTGAGAGCTGTAACCGATCTCATCCTGCTGGGAGAAAGGACAATCATCCTTGATTGCGACGTTGTCCAGGCAGACGGCGGGACGAGGGCAGCCTCGACCACAGCAGCCTGTGTGGCTCTGGCCCTTGCCTTCAAGAGGATGATGGATAAGAAAATCATAGAGAGAATGCCGCTCAAACAGCTGGTCGCTGGAATCAGTGTAGGCATAGTCGAGGGAGAAGCCCTTCTCGACCTTGACTATGAAGAGGATTCAAAGGCCGAAATAGATATGAATTTGATCGAAACAGAAAATGGGCAGCTGGTGGAAGTCCAAGCAACGGCCGAGAAAAAAACCTTCTCAAAAAAGGAGCTGAGCAATCTCTTAAGCTTGGCCGATAAAGGAATAAAAGAGATTACTCAGATCCAGAGGAATGCCCTCAAGAAAAAAGGCGTTATTTTAACGGCTAAATAATAATAACGAAGTAAGAAAATAATATGAGTCGCATTCTCATTACAGGCGGAGCAGGCTTCCTCGGAAGCCATCTCAGTGAATCCCTTCTTGAGCAGGGGGAAGAAGTCATCTGTGTCGACAATTTCTTCTCCGGAAGCAAGGATAATATCCGCCATCTCCTGGCCAATCCCTATTTCGAGCAGATCCGTCACGACATCATCCATCCCCTCTTTGTTGAAGTCGATAAAATCTACCATCTCGCCTGCCCAGCCTCGCCAATCCATTATCAGCACAACGCTATAAAGACAGTCAAAACAAACGTTGTCGGCACTCTCAACATGCTCGGCCTGGCCAAGAGGACAAGGGCGCGCATTCTCCTCGCTTCTTCCTCGGAAGTCTACGGCAGTCCTGGCGTCCATCCCCAGCCAGAAGGCTATTGGGGCAATGTCAATCCTGTTGGCCTTCGGAGCTGTTATGACGAAGGAAAAAGAGTAGCAGAGACGCTGATGATGGATTATCACCGCCAGAATAAAGTCGAGGCGAAAATCGCCCGCATTTTCAACACCTACGGACCGCGGATGAGTTTCAACGATGGAAGAGTCATCAGCAACTTCATCGTTCAAGCCTTGAAGGGAGAGACTCTTACTGTTCACGGAGACGGAAGCCAGACTCGCTCCTTCTGCTATGTCAGCGACATGATTCAGGCCTTAATCAAGATGATGGAAACAGAGGATTTCACCGGCCCGGTCAACCTGGGAAATTCGGAAGAAATAACCATTCTCGAATTAGCAGAAAAAATCCTCAAACTTGCCAAGAGCTCCTCCAAGATTATCCGCACGCCCCTGCCTCCCGATGACCCTGGCCGGCGCTGCCCTGATATCTCGTTAGCTAAGGAAAAATTAGGCTGGCTGGCGAAAATCGATCTCGAGGAAGGATTGCTCAAAACCATCGGTTATTTTAGGGAAAAGTTCAGGTTGAATAAAAAATAGAAAAAATTAATAT
>CAZGMN010000155.1:0-7728 GCA_964526905.1 uncultured Eubacteriales bacterium | reverse complement strand
ACGAAGCCGAACCCCTGCAGCTGCGGGCGTTGCGGGGAGCATGCCGTGCCACCCCGCTGCCAATCATTGGCTCTCACGGAATTTAGGATGCTTACTTGAAATGATTTAAGAGTTGATTTCTTTGTCCAAAGGAAGTAAGTTTTAAATTCGCGATAAACAAAAAAGCAGTTGCTGGCTGTCTGCAAGAAAAGGCGGCTGTTCCGTTGGATGGCTTCGTCGCTTCGAACTCACATCAAAAAACACTTGACGCCTTTAGATGAGCATTGACGATAGGAAGAAGAAAAAAATGAACAGTTTTTTTCAACAGCTCGTCCGCAGCCGGAGGAGTATCCGCCGCTATCTCGATAAGACGGTGGAAAGGGACAAGATCCTGGCCTGCATCGAAGCCGCACGTCTTGCGCCTTCGGCCGATAATGTCCAACCCTGGAGATTCTTAATCATCGATGATCTTGAGCTCAAGGCTCGATTCGCCAAGGAAGTTTTTTCGGGTATTTATTTTGTCTCCAGGTTTGCAGCCCAGGCTCCTGTCCTGATCATGATTTTAGCCAGACTGGATATCATCGCCAACAGGATTGGCAAGCAGATCCAGGACGTTAGCTTTTATCTGATCGATATCGGAATTGCTGGGGAGCACATCGTGCTTCAGGCCGAGGAGTTTGGCTTAGGGACGTGCTGGATCGGCTGGTTCAATCCGCGCAAGGCCCGGAAGTTTTTTAACATCCCGCGCAAGTACAAAATTGTGGCACTGATGGCTTTGGGCTATCACCAAAAAAAGCCTTTAAAAGAAAAGAAGAGAAAGAAGCTTGAAGAGATTGCTTGGTTTAACAGGATAGAAGGATAAGTCTTTAAGGAAGCTGAGGCCGGAGAGAATCCTCAATGCTTTTCTGCCTGAGCAACATTCAAGATTTTCCTCGTGAACTCGATAATACTTGCGCAGCTTCTCGGATTAAATGGAAGATTTCGAAATTCCCTTCGTCTAAAACAGGCAGAAGCAAGAATATGAAGCGTATAGGAAAGAATTTTGGTATAGATTGAGATTCTTTTTTTTAATTTTGTTATACTTCACCCTCTTTTTGTAAATGAAAGAGCTGGTGATTTGAATCAAGAGGATACATTTCCTTTGAAGTATCGAAGTATCTATTAATGGGTTCGCCAGGTGTTTAAGAGGGAAAATTTCTCGCCAGCTCTCGGGATATTGATCGTCCTTTTTTTGTTTGTTTCCCAAGTTCTCAGTCAGGAACGAATAAAAAGCGTTCAAATTTGTCGGACAGAAGAGCCTCCAAAAATAGACGGCCAGATTGAAGACAGTTGCTGGAAGAATATTCAGCCGATCTCCGGATTTTTTCAGCATGATCCTGTCAACGGCGCAGCGGCTTCAGAAGAAACATTGGTCTGGATAGCTTACGATAATAAAAATATTTATTTTGCTTTCCTGATGAAAGACTCTCAAGCGGATAAAATCTGGGCAGAACTGACCCCCCGCAATGACTACGAAGAGAATGACTCTATAAGTGTCATCCTGGATACTTACAATGACAAAAGAACGAGCATCAGCTTTGAGGTCAACCCCAAAGGAGTCCAGAAAAACTCTGTGGAGACAATCTGGAAGTCTGACGCCGTGCTGCGCAGTGACGGCTGGACAGCTGAGATGGCCATTCCTTTCAAGTCGCTCAGATTTTCTCCAAAAGAGGATCAGGTCTGGGGTATTAATTTCGAGAGATACGTTCATCGCCTGAATGAAACAGACTACTGGACGAATGTCAGCCGCGACAAGCCTCTTCTTCAGCAGATGGGAGAATTGAGAGGGCTGTCAGGCATTCGACCGGGATACAATATTGAATTTTTTCCGTATTTAGGTTTCAGGATGTTAAGGTGGAGGGATGAGAAAGAAGAGAAAGTGGCGGCAGGGTTAGATTTCAAGTACGGAATTCTGCCGAACCTCATCCTCGACTTGACAGCCAGCCCGAATTTCAGCGAGGTGGAGTCAGACCCTTTCATCTTCCAGCTTGCTCCTTATGAAAATTATCTCGAAGAAAACCGGCCATTCTTTACTGAAGGGAGCCAATATTTTATTGTTTCGAGTGGCGAAGATTATCACGAATCCCAAGAAAGCCTCTTTTATTCCAGGCGGATCAATAATCCAAAATTCGCGGCCAAGCTCTCCGGAAAAACCCGAGGCTACTCCTTCGGGATACTGGGAGCGGTCAATGACGAGGAGGAAGGAGCGGATAAGATATTCTCAGTTGTCAGGGTTCAGAAGGATATTTTTTCCAATTCCCAGATAGGAATATATTGCGCCGGGATGAATATGTCTCAGGATTACAACCAGAATTTTGGCTTCGACTACAATTTCAATTTCAAAGACTTCTATTATGTCCGCGGCCAGAGTGTCATAACCTTCAACAGGTATTCAAAGAAAGAAAACAACGCTATGCATACTTTGAGCTTTCGGAGAGAGCCTGATGCCGGACTTCAGATGAATTTCAATTTCCGCAGAATCGAAGAGAATGTCAGCGTCCGGACTGGCTTTGTTTCACAGACGGACATCCAGAGCACAAATCTTGAATGGGGATATGCCTGGAGATATAACAGAGGCAAGATTAAACATTGGAGTCTCAGCCTTGCGGGAAATCTTGAGCAGGATAGTCACGGAGAGATCACCGGGAAATCGCTCGAAGTCGGGAGCTGGATAGATTTTTTTTCGCGTTTAGAGTTCTTTTGGAGATTCGAAACTGGAGAAAGCAAATATCAGGTCTATGATGAGAGCGGAGAGCTTGCCTGGACAAAGAATTATCTGAATACATACGATGGAGGATTAGATTTAAGCTGGTTTCGAGGCGGATTTCTAAAGGATATAAGCTTTGAGCTAAACTGGGAAAAAGGAGGAATTTACAATAGGGATTTCACTGATGTCGAGCCGGGAACACAGACAAATGTAGAAACATCTTTGACGTTGAGACCAAGAAGCAATTTTGAATTTTCATTCGAGAGCGATTGGACACAGCAGCGAATAGAGCGAAGCGGAGAAAAAGTGTTTGACGGCATGACGTACGCAACCTCTCTCCATTATCAACTGACACGAAGTCTTTTCTTGAGCACCCGGCTCAAAGGAGAGACCAGGGAGGATCAATACAATTTTGACCTTTTGTTTGGGTATTATTTTGGAGCTGGAAATATCGTCCAGCTCTGCTATAAAAAGAATGTAAAAAAGCTGGATTTGCTGAGAGAAAAAGGGTATGAGATCACTCTCAAGGTGTCCTATCTTTTGAGGATCTAAGTCCATTTTCTTATTTTCTGCTTGAGGAAAAAGAGAGGATTTTGCCAAATAAATATTTGTTTTATTGACATCCTTTATCATCAGGCGATATACTTTTTTCGTGACGAGTCGCAGGAACTTCAAGCGTCAGGGGAATGACCTCATTCAGCGAAAAACAACAAATTCTCTTCGCCAACCGTCTTGCCCAAAAAGTCAACAGGAGTTGATAAAGAACGGATTGCCGCAGCAAAGCCTATCGCCAGCTTGAGATAAGGAATAGAGAGAGGAAAGCTCTAATTTTTTATATAAAGGAGCATGAAATGCAAAGACGCATAGCAAAAAGATTCTCAGCATTGGCCGTCGCCGTCGCCTGTTTAGGTTTGAGCGCTGGACTCTGGGCCAAGGAAGAATTTCAGGCAAGAATCCTCAAAGCAGGTGGAGCTGATGCTGATGCAGCGAGAAAAATTATAATTTCGATCGAGAGCTACTCCACCACCGAGGAAATTAAGCAGCTAAAGGAAACCCTCTATAATGGAGGTTATGAGCCATTCATGAGAGCTTTTCGTGGAATAAGCAAGGGATATATCCGCCCTGTTGGCGGCCGGGGCGTGAAAGTCACCATCCATGCCGCGCACAGCCATCAAACAGAAAAAGGGAGGCAAATCTTAATCTTTTGCGAAAGGCAGAGCTGGGATGTGCAGGCCATGAAGAGTTTTGACAGGAGATTTTCTTTTATGGTCATCGAGCTCAACATTAACAAGAAAGGAAACGGAGACGGGAAATTCTTCGAACAAGCCAACATCCGCTTTACCATCCAAGATACCGTTGAGATCGAGGGTTACAACTCGCCTCCTCAGCAACTCTTTGGAGTCAGCCTCTTGAAATAACAAGCGTTATCTCCTATCGGCTCGCCAAATTATATAAGGAAAAGGGGCTGAAAAATAAAGCAAGGGAGCTGTATTAAAGGTTTCTCGAAATCTGGAAGGATGCGGATTCGGATATTCCTGAAGTCGAAGACGCTAGAAAGCGCTTAGCCAGCCTGAATCTTTTCTTGAAAGCATCCTAAATTCCGAGATAATAACAAAATAGCTATGAAGGACTCTGTCACGGAATTTAGGATGCTATCTCCTTGACCTCTTCATAAAAAATGTGTATTGTTTGACTCAATTATCAAATTTAAGGAAAGGAGGACGATATGTCTCAATCACCCCAAAAAGTCTTCGGCCGATTTATAAGAATTATCTATAAAGGCCGAACCTGGGCAGCCTTTTTTCTTGTGGCCGCCCTTGTCTTTTCTCCCGTATTCTCATTCTCGCAGCAGAAAATTCACGAGGAATATACCAAAAAAATTCGCGAGTTCACGACAGACCCCTGTTTCTCGACGAAATACGTAAACTATATGCCTTATGCCAAGGGAATTCCCACTCCGCTTGAAGTTCTCGGCCATATTGCCGGGTCGCGCGATGTCCTGAGCTATTCCCACGAAATCTACAAGTACATGAATGCTCTGGCTGCTGCAACCCCCAGAGTCAAGGTTTTCACCATCGGCAAAACAGAAGAGGGGAGGGATTGGATTGTTGTGGCTGTTGCTGATGAAAAGACAATGGCCAGCCTTAGCAATTATAAAGAGATGAATGCCAACCTGGCTGACCCGCGAAAAATGAGCGAGCAAGAGGCGCAGCGGCTCATCCACGAAGCCAAGCCCATGTACTGGGCGACAGGGGGAATGCATTCGGGCGAGACCGGCTCATGCGAGATGCTGATGGAGTTGGCCTACCGGGTGGCGGTGGACGAAAGCCCGTTCATCAAGACCATCCGGGAGAACTCTATCGTCCTCATCACTCCCATCCTGGAAGTTGACGGACGGGACAAGCAGGTTGACATCTCCATGGCCAGGCGCAAAGACCCTAAAGCGAATGTGCCGACTCGTCTTCTCTGGTGGGGGAAATATGTCGCCCATGACGATAACAGGGATAACCTCGGGCTCGGCCTTAATCTCAGCCGGTACATCCTGAAGGTCTTCTTCGATTTTCATCCCCAGGTGATGCACGACCTCCACGAATCTGTCTCTCACCTCTATATTTCTACAGGAACAGGCCCCTACAATGCCTGGCTCGACCCGATTGTCATCGATGAATGGCACCAGCTTGCTTACCAGGAAATTGATGACTTGACACGGCAGGGTGTGCCAGGAGTTTGGACCCATGGATTTTATGATGGCTGGGCGCCTAATTATGCCTTTTATGCGGCCAACGGGCATAATGCCATCGGCCGCTTCTACGAAACCCAGGGCGCCGGCGACGGCAGCACCCGGGTTATCACGGCCAGGGCAGACAGAGACTGGTATCGTCCTAATCCGCCGCTGGCCACCACTGTCTGGTCGATCCGCGACAATGTCAACCTCCAGCAGAGCGCTATTCTTGTCGGCATGAATTATATAGCAAGCCACAAAGCGCAGTTCATGGAGAATTTTTACCTCAAGAGCAAGCGCTCGATTGCCAAAGCCAGAAATGAGGGACCGGCAGCCTACGTTTTTCCTGGAGACGACCCACGTCCTGGTCAGGCAGCCCGTCTCCTGAAACTTCTTCAGTGGCAGGGCGTAGAAGTGCACAAGGCAAATAGCGCCTTCAAGGTCGAAAAGACAGAATATCCTGCCGGAAGCTATATCGTCCGCATGGACCAGCCTTACTCGCGCACGGCAGATATGATGCTCGACCGCCAATATTTCAACATAAACGATCCCAGGCCCTATGATGATGTTGGCTGGACGCTTGGTCCGCTCTACAATGTGAAAACAGTCCGGGTTGAGGATGTTTCCGTGCTCTCTGTGCCGATGACCTTGGTCAAGGGGGAAGTCAAAGCGCCGGGCGGCTTAATCCGGCTGGGCAGCGGCAATGCTCAGGCTTTCCTTATCAACCATAATGCCGACAACCAAATTGCCTCTTTCTTGTTTAAGAACAAGGACCTTAAAATTCTTGCCGCAGAGAAAGCATTCGAATCGCAGGGAAAAAAGTTCAATGCCGGGACTTTCATTTTCCGGGTCGATAAGAACTCAGGAAACCTGGAGAACATTCTTGCTGCTGCTGGCCAGCAGTATGGAATCAATGTCTATGCGGTGCCTGCTGCGCCTGATGTTGCTGCGCACGAAGTGGTTATCCCCCGCGTCGCTCTCATGCACACCTGGCAGAACACCCAGACCGAGGGTTGGGTGCGGATTGCGCTCGATGAGCTCCAAATTCCTTATGATTATATTTCGGTCCATACAGTCCGGGACAACGCAAACCTCCGCGAGAAATACGACGTCATCCTCTTCGGCCCGTCATCACCGGATGCCCTGAGCATTGTCCAGGGCGTCAGCGGCGATAAGCCGATTCCCTGGAAAAAGACCGACCTCACTCCCAACATCGGTGTCGAGGATTCAACCGACGACATGAGGGGCGGCATCGAATTCGAAGGAGTGATACACCTCAGGGATTTCATCAAACAGGGCGGATTGTTCATCACCCTTTCCAACAGCTCCTCGCTGCCGATTTATTTCGGGCTGGCGCAAGGGGCGACGGTCCGCGATACCCCCAACCTCTGGGCCCGAGGAAGCGTCTACAAGACTGAAGTCACGGAAAGAGCAAGCCCTATCGTCTATGGATATGATGATACGCTTGGAGTCTATTTCAGCCAGGCGCCGGTATTCGGCGTGGGCATGGGCATGCGCGGCCGAGGATTCGGGATGATGCCGTCATTTTTTGGCGGTGCGGCTGGCGTAAGACCCTCGGGAAGAGGTGCAGTCAACGACGCTGATGTACCACAGGGACGGCCTAAAGACCTCGGGCAGAAGACGGTAGAGGAGTTCAGAAAAGCCCAGAAGGAAGCTCAAGCTGCAGAGCAATTTCCAGAGATGCGCTTCTTTGGCCAGATGCCGAGGCCGAAAACGGTCCTCAGCTTTGCCAAGAACGCCAATGAGCTTTTGATCAGCGGCGGCCTGGACCATGGCGAAGAGCTTGCCGGTACTCCTGCGATACTTGATTCGACTCTCGGCCAGGGTCATATAGTTATGTTCAGCTTTAACCCGATGTGGCGGCACCAGACCCACGGCTCTTTCTTCCTCATCTTCAATGCCATGCTGAATTGCAAAAACCTGTAAGAGATTCGGGAGAGATTCAGGGACACAATATTTAATTCCGATGATTCGGAATTATGGGCAGAATGAGAGGGGCGCAATACTCTTAATTCAGGTCGAAATTTAGGGAAACATCCTGACTGCCGACAGATAACTTGAGGCCTAAAAAGATGAGTAAAAAATTATTGGTGCAATGCTTGGTGTTGTTTTTATTTTCAGCTCTCAGCCAAAGGATACTGGCTGAACAAAATGCAGAAAAAGCTGTCTTAAAGAATTCAGTCCAAAAACAGCCTGTGCTGAGCGCTGCAGACAAAGCAGAGCTTGCCGAGGCCCTGCGGTTGAAGGCAGAATTCGGTGA
>CAZGMN010000154.1:0-7789 GCA_964526905.1 uncultured Eubacteriales bacterium | reverse complement strand
CCCTAACATTTTGCTACTTACCCTTATCAGGGATGAGTTGATATCTGAGAGTTGATAGGAGATAATTATCAAATAAATCTTTATGAATAAAGGAATGAAAGATTTCGAGTCTCTTTTGAAGGAAAAGATGGATTGGAAGGAGCTTCTACAAGATATTGAGAAGCCCGGCCGGTATACGGGCGGCGAATGGAATGAGATAAAAAAAGACCCGAGCAAGGCCAAAGCCAAAGTGGCGCTTGTTTTTCCTGACCTTTATGAGGTTGGGATGAGCTATCTCGGTCAAAAAATCCTTTATTTTATTCTGAATGAACAACCCTTTTTGATGGCTGAGAGGGTCTTTGCTCCCTGGATCGACTTTGAAAAGAAGCTCCGCGCTTTCCATCTTCCCTTGTTTTCTCTCGAAAACAAAATTCCTCTTTTTCAGTTTGATATCCTGGGCTTTTCCCTCCTCTATGAGCTCAATTACTCTAATATTTTGACTATCCTCGACCTGAGCCGCATCCCCATCTTTTCTTCTGAACGTGACCTCGACTATCCCCTGGTCATAGCCGGCGGGCCCGCTGCTTTCAATCCTGAGCCTGTGGCTGATATTTTTGATTTGCTTCTGATCGGGGATGGGGAAGAGGCCTTTATGGAGATAGTCGAAAAGTTCATAAGCTTGAAGAAGGAAGTCAGCGATAAATCTTTAATCTTGAGGGAGTTGTCTAAAATTGAAGGAGTTTATGTTCCTTCTTTGTACACTCCCTACCAGGGTCCCAAGTCGTTTCTTCTGGCTGAGAAGCCTTTAGAAGGAGTCCCGGCAAAAATAGAAAAGAGAATTCATTTCCCTTTTCATCAAGCGCCTTTTCCAGAGAAAATCATCGTTCCCAACATTAAAGTCATTTTTGACAGAGTGGCGGTTGAGGTGGCAAGGGGATGTGTTCATAAATGTCGTTTTTGCCAGGCTTCGAGCATCTATTTTCCGCCAAGAGTGAAAAGCCCATCTTTTGTAGTAAAAAAGATGCTGGCCGCCGTTCGCTCGACTGGATATGAAAATGCTTCTTTAGCCGCTCTCTCTCTGAGTGATTATCCTTATTTCACCGAGCTTGTCGAAGCATTAATGGAAAGACTTTCAAGAGAAAAAGTTTCCCTCTCCTTATCTTCTTTGCGTCCTGGAGGCCTGACTTCAGATATACCCAAGAATATCATCAAAGTCAGAAAGACTGGTTTTACTTTAGCTCCGGAAGCCGGGACGGAGAGGTTGCGCCTCGTCATCAACAAGAAAATGGACGATGATGACGTCTTGAAGGCGGCAGAGCATGCCTTTTCGAATGGATGGAAATTGCTCAAGCTTTATTTCATGATTGGACTTCCAACAGAGAGAGATGATGATTTGGATGGAATTGCAAGGCTTGTTCAAGAGGTGGTGAGAGTCGGATATAAAACTCTCAAATTCCCTCCTCAGATCAATCTCAGCATCCCTGCTTTTATCCCTAAGCCTCATACGCCATTTCAATGGCTGAGGATGGAGGATGAGGAAATATTGAGAGAAAAATACAGATTTCTCAAATCCAGTTTGAAAAGATACCCTTTTGTCAAGTTCAAAAAGCATCCTCTGAAAAATTCTATCCTGGAAGCAATCTTTTCTCGCGGAGACCGGCGGTTGAGCCAAGTCCTGTCTGAGTCCTGGAAAAGAGGAGCACGGTTTGACAGCTGGAGCGATTGCTTCAATTTTGGAATCTGGGAAGAGGCTTTTAAACAGAAAAATATCGACTACAAACTTTATCTTGGAGCTCTGGAGAAAGATGCCGTTTTGCCCTGGGACCATGTTCAGACGGGTATTAAAAAAACTCACTTGCTTGAAGAATTGGCTAAAGCCTTAAAAGAAGAAGCAAGCTTATCCTGCCTTGAGAACAAATGTGCCCTCTGTCAAGGATGTACTTTTTCCTCTTTGATCGAGAGAGAATTTAGAGAGAAAATAGAGATTTCTGATGATTATTCTCCTTTTGGCAAAAAAACAGAGAAGACTTTACGCTACCGGGCTTTCTACTCAAAGGAAGAGGAAGCCCGGTGGGTCTCGCATATGGATTTGATCAATATTATTCAAAGGGCATTCCGCAGAGCATCGATCCCCCTCCTTCATTCAGAGGGTTTTCATCCGAAAATGATTATTTCTTATCTTCCTGCCCTTCCCTTGGGAATGGAAGGAAAATCCGAAGTCCTCGAGTTCAAATCCGATTATCTTTTTTCGGAGAAAGATTTTATTGAGCGGATAAACGATTTTCTCCCCAAAGGAATAAAATTTTCAGCCCTGAAGAGGATGGAATCTTTTAAGCCCGCCTTGAACGAAGAAATTAAAAGCTTGGTCTACTCCGTTGACCTGGAATGCCCCCAGATAAAAAGAGCTGTGGAGAAGGTCGCGTCAGAAAAAGAAATTTGTTCTACGAATTCTTTCAGAATGGCCGAAGAGTTAGTGCATGATTTTTTTGCCAGGAATCCGGATGATCTCTTGGAGAGAATAATTGTTGATGAAGAGAAGAAAAAGCTTTTTTTATATCTTAAGCATTTTCCGCAAAAAGGAGTGAGCCCTCAGAAGATTGTCAAGAACATATTCAGAGTTGAAAGTCCCGCCTTGGCCATGGCCCGAGAAGAGATTTTGTTTGCCAGAAGCATTTGAAAATTGACATCTCAAATGTTTTCCAGTATATGATGTTATTTTAATCATGCCGCAAAAAAAAATTTAAAAGGAGGAGAGAGTGATTAGCTTCAGTTTAACCGAAGAGCAGAAGGCGCTTCAGGAGATGGCTCGAGAATTTGCCCAAAAAGAGATGAAGCCTAACGCTGCCAAGTATGATAAAGGAGAGGAGTTTCCCGAAGCCATCATGAAAAAGGCCTTTGAAGTCGGGTTCCTCACCTGCACCATCCCCAAAGAATACGGGGGAGGAGGATTGAGTGACCTGGATACGGTTATCATCAGCGAAGAGCTGGCTGCAGGCTGCGCAGGAATGTATACGACGATGATGGTCAATGCTTTGGCCTATACACCGATCATTCTTTATGGCAGCGATGAGCAGAAGAAAAAATTCTTGACTCCTCAGACGAAAAAAATGTCTTTTGCATCTTTTTGTCTGACTGAGAGAGAGGCAGGTTCGGATGCCGGTTCTCTGAAAACCGTCGCCAAGAAAGTTGGTTCTGAGTATATCATCAACGGGTCAAAGTGTTTTATCTCCAATGGAGGGATTGCCAGTTTTTATGTTGTCTTTGCTAATTCCAATCCGGAAAAGGGAATGCGGGGAATCAGCGCCTTTATCGTTCCTCGTGAAACTCCAGGCATAAGCATAGGAAAAGTTGAAGATAAAATGGGACATAGAGCTTCAAATACAGTCGAACTCTTTTTTGATGACCTGAAAGTCCCGGAGGAGAATCTCCTGGCAAAGGAAGGACTTGGTTTCATCATTGCCATGAAAACCCTGGACAAGACAAGAGCTCCTGTGGGCGCAGCCGGTGTGGGAGTGGCCAGGGCTGCTCTCGAATATGCCGTAGAATATGCAAAGACGAGAGTTCAATTTGGGAAGCCAATTGCTCTTTTTGAACATACCGCCTTCCAGATCGCCCAGATGGCCTCAGAGATTAACGCCGCCCGCCATCTTGTCTGGCATGCAGCCTGGCTGATCGATGAAGGCCAACCGTGCGGCAAGGAATCAGCCATGGCCAAATCCTTCGGTTCGGACGTGGCGATGAAGGTCACGACTGAGTGTCTCCAGATTTTTGGGGGATACGGCTACATGAGGGATTATCCTATGGAAAAATTGATGAGAGATGCGAAGCTTCTTCAGATTTACGAGGGGACGAACGAAATTCAACGGTTGATCATATCGCGTGAGGTTATTGGGCCAATAAAATAAAAGGGCCTTTTCTCCTCTTCTTAGACAAACACCTCTGGAGTGAAATCCAATAGGATAAGCAGAAAACTCAAAAAATACTGGGGAGTTTTTGAATAAAATATCAGCGATTGATAATTTCTAAGAGGTCTTCTTCAATAGATTTTGTAGGATTTTCGATTATTCTTCCCTTTTCCTGGTTGTCAACAAAGATGATAAAGGTGGGGATCTTGTCGATACTCTTTCCCTTGATATACTCTTGACGAGACTCTTTAGCTTTTGGAAGGCCAATATAAGTTGTCTGGAGAAGAGGATTATTGGCCATCTCTATAATCTTGAAGTAGGCGCTGACATTTCTTTTGCTGTCAGGACACCACGTCCTGAGGAAGATCTCTATTTTGACCTGATGGCTGAAGGACTTCAGCTTGTCGATTATTTCTTGGTTTGGCCAATAAGAAAAAACTTCCTCTTCCCAGTCAGGGCAATTCTTCAGAATTTCTTCAGTCGTTAAGGTTCCGAGCAGTTCCTTCTGTCCAAAGGTGAGGGAATATAATATAAAAAGTATAATAAAAAAGAAAAAAGGCTTCTTGCTCAAGGAATTTCTCTAAGAAAGGGAAATTAAGGAAGTTGTTGGTCCTCAAAATATTCCGGGACCAGGCCCAAAACATCAATCCCCACTGCTTTGGCAATATCGATAAGTTCAACGACTTTGCTAAAGGGGACTTTTGCTTCGGCCCTAATGAATATGATTTTCTCCTGGCGAGGGGCATAAATCTCCTCTAGCCTATTCTTGACTTGGTCGAAATCCAGATAAGAGCGGTTGATGTCCACTCGGTAATCTTTGTGCACGGTCATGACGATAACATCTGCCGGGGCCGCAGCGGCATCTGACACTGTCTCGGGAAGCTTGACGTCAATTCCTTTTTGAATTGCCGGGGTGATGACCATGAAAATAATGAGCAAGACCAAGAGAACATCACAGAGCGGGACGACATTCGGTTCGGCTTTCAGCGACATCTTCTCCTCCTAAGTTACTTTATAGGCCAAGAAATAATTTTACGCTATGTTTTTTTGCTTTGTCAACGTGTTTATTGATTTTTCCTCTGTCGCCGTTTATATTGAAAGGAGAAAGGAGGAATGATGAAAGAGCTAAGAGTGGAGGTGCTGGAGGTTAAAGAGCGGTGTGGGGCCAAGCATAAAGTTGGGGATTTCTTCTTTATCAGAGGGGAGGGGACGATTGAGATACCCGAGAAGAAGAAAGTCTGCATTTTTGCTCTCAATAGCCTCTTTCCTTTTTTGGCAGCCAAGCAAAGGGAAGATGAACTGCCTGACGACGATTGGATTTCTGAAACAGTCACTCTCTCTTGCCCTGATCCCAAAGGAGTTGTTTTCAAGGTGACAACTTTGGCTTGAGTCTCAAATCTCCTGCTTTGACCCAAGTTGCCATTTATCAAATCTTATAAAGACCTGTCATGACGTTGAAATAAAACGGCTTGATTAACCCAGAGTTTCAACTGTCTTTTTATTGTCATTCGTTCTGAAGACTAAGAGCGCCTTGCCTATCCCAGAAGAGGTTCCATAGCAGTAGTCGATATCGATCACAGCATTTCCGAGAAGGGCGCCAACCTCGGCTCCAGCCCCAATTCGGTCATCAATTTGAACAGTGACAACTTCATTGGTCTTAACAGTGTATCCTAATTCCTTAAGGCACTTCTCGGCTTTTTTATTATCCGAGGTTATGATCAAGAAAATTCCTTTCTTTTTTTCAGAATGGACACGAAGAGCTTTCAGGTTGACGCCAGCATTGGCAAGAGTTCCCAGGACTCGACCGAGAATCCCAGGTTCGTTGGGAGTGATCAGATGGATTTCAGTCTCTTGTTTTACATTGTACAATTTTTTCCTCCTTTATGGAAAGTGAATTATACCAGAATCAATGCCTTAAGCACAAAGAAAAAATCAAAACCTTATTTTTTTCATTCAAGGTGATGAAACAGTCAATCTGGGCGAGCCTTTTATTGTTCTCGCTTTTTCCCGACTTGCCTTGACAATGTAACTGCATTTTTATATTTTACTTAAAGAAATTGAGTTCATTTTATTAGAGTCCACCCGAAAGAATATCAATAGTTTTGCTGAGAAGCGAGGAATTTTTTAAAAATGAAAATAGCCATTATCGGCGCTGACGGCCAGCTCGGCTCTGATTTGATGAAGGCACTCAAAGGAGAAGAGCTCTTTCCTCTTTATTTCCCTGATTTCGACATCACCAATCCCCCGAAGACAAAAAAGGTCCTTTCCAAGCTTAACCTCGAGATGGTTATCAATACGGCTGCCTACCATCGGGTCGATGAATGCGAAGATAATCCCCAGAAAGCTTTCGAAATCAATTCAATAGCCGTCAGGGATCTTGCGCTGATTTGTCAGGAACTCAAATTGACTTTAATCCATTTCAGCACAGATTATGTCTTTGATGGGAGGAAAAGGACTCCCTATGTTGAGGACGACCCTCCAAATCCTTTGAATGTTTATGCCGTCTCAAAGCTTGCCGGAGAATATTTTGTACGGCATATTTTGGAGCGGTCTTTTCTTATCAGAACCTGCGGTCTTTATGGAGAGGCAGGCTGTTGGGGAAAAGGTTACAATTTTGTCGATATGATGATCTCATTAGAGAAAGAAAGAAAACCTTTAAGAATAGTCAATGACCAGTGGGTTACACCAACCTCAACTTCAGAGCTCGCTTCAAGAATTGGTGAACTCATTCAAACAAAGCATTATGGCCTTTATCATATGACGAATGAAGGTCAGTGCACCTGGTTCGAGTTTGCACAAATGATATTTGAGCTGATGGGGAGAAAGGCCGACCTTATCCCTCTTGATTCAGAAGCCTATGGAGCGCGGGCTTCCAGGCCTCTTTATTCGGTCTTAGAGAATAGGAATGCAAAAAGGATTGGGCTGAGTGAGTTTTCCCCCTGGGAAGAAGCGCTCAAGGACTATCTCAGTAAAAAGGGACACCTTCGAACTTAAATCGCTTGGGCTACAGATTTGTGAATTGAGGGGAGGAGATATTCCTTTACGACCTTATTTTCTCCATTATTTCAGGAGGAAGGGAGCAGACCTTGGCCTCTGAATTGGTCACGATATGGACAGTATAGCCGGAGGCAATCAACTTTTTTTCTTCTCTTGTCAATAACTCATAGACAAAAACAAATTTTTTAGCAGTGGCTTCTTCCAAAGAGACACGAATAAAGAACTTTTGGTCATATTTTAAGGGTTTTTTATAGCGGCAAAAGGCTTCGACGACGACTAAATAATACCCTTTCTCTTCGATGCTTTTATAGGGGATTTTTTTCTGACGGCAATATTCCGTCCGGCCGATCTCAAACCATTCAAAATAATTCTTATTGTGGGCAACGCCCATGCGGTCGACTTCAGAGTAGCGAACCCTCTCTGCGATTTCTATGAAATTCTTTTTGCCTTGATTGAGAGAAATATTATTCGCTAATTTTCCCGAGCTTTGAGATTTCCTCATTATAATACTTGCGGTAGAGAATTTCCCATTCCCGGCTTCCTTCTTCAATGGCTTTTTTCTGGGATTGAATTTTTTCTTGTGCCCTTTTGTCTATTTGATTGTAGAGTTTCATCTCTTCTTCCACGCTTTTCACTATGGATAGCCTGATTTCATTAGAATCAACAAGGAATTCGACTTGTTCATTTTCAAAAAGTGATTTAAGAATCTGGCGGGATAGAAAATTGATTTTTTCTCTTGATAATTTCAAACTCAAAGGACGATATTCCTTTCCTTTGCCAATTTTGTCTTTATCATTCTGAACATCGTCTGGTATTCGATATTTTCGTTGCGTATTTTTTCCATGTGCTTACTGAGTATTTCCCTGACTTCCTGGTCAAGCCTGTCTTCTTTTTGGAACTCTTCAGTC
>CAZGMN010000153.1:0-7797 GCA_964526905.1 uncultured Eubacteriales bacterium | reverse complement strand
CATTGAAGGTTTAGCCTTCCCGAACTGCCCTTCGAGGGAACCCGGCCTTGCCGGGCGGCGAGGATGTCTGAGCGAAGCGAGTTCCGCAGCCGCCGAGAAGGGCAGTGAGGGAACGGCGTTAAAAACCTGATTGGGAGCGAAGCCATTCCGAATAGAATATTCATAGAAGCCACGCAAAATGGAAGAGAACCATTAAAATTTGCTCCACTCTTTGGCGATGCTTTCCACTGCATCCAGAGCGGCCTGGATTTCGCTCTCAGTATGGGCGGCTGAAATTGCCCCGAACCCGTGGAAGACATTAAAGCCTTTGTCCAGCATAGCCAGCTTAAAAATTTTCTCTCTGAGCTCGACATCGCACAATCCCGGATTCCAGACCTGCTCCGGGGAGGTTATGCACTCGATTTTTTCCTTAAGAAACTGCACCCCGACAATCGAGCAATTCTCAGCAACTGAGCCGCCGTAGCCGGTGCATTTCACGTTGAAACCATAAGAAGCAAATGCCTTCTCCACGCCTTTTCGAACTTTCTCGCCCATTGTTCCTATCCTGGGATATATTTCTGATTCGTGCTCAATCAAATATTGAATATAAACCAAGCCGGCCAGCATCGAAGCCGGATGAGCGGAAAAGGTCCCGCCGTCAAACTTCACTTTCTCCTCTGCTTTCGCCTCAGGGCTACAGAGGGCCATGACATCCTCCCTGCCGGCCACAGCGCTGACAGGCATTCCGCCGCCGATGGCTTTGCCCAAGACCGTCAGGTCCGGCTTGATGCCGTATAAGCTTTGAAGCCCTCCAGGATGAAAACGGAAGCCGGAGACAACCTCATCAAGTATAAGCAGGGAACCATATTTCCTGGTCAGCTCCCGCGCTTGGCGAAGATAATCCTTATCGGCAAGGATAAATCCTCCTGCACCTATGAAAGGCTCGAGGATGAAACAGGCCATCCTCTCTCCATGGGCTTTGAATTTATCCTCGAGGTCCTCGGTGTCGTTAAATCTGGTTACGGCTATCATTGAATCAACGCCTGAATGAAGTCCGGCAGACTCCAATCGATTCAAGCCTTGGTCATAGATAGAAATTCCCTTCAGTGCATAAGGCTGGCCGCCGTGCCAGCCTCCCCCGGCTTTCATCACCATCTCTCTTCCGGTAAAAGCCTTGGCCAGCATCAGAGAATACATTGTCGCCAGAGTGCCGCTGGTTGTGAACCTAATCTTTTCAGCTCCTATCTGCCTGAGAATCAATTCAGCCAATTCCCTCTGATAACTGCCCGGGAATCCGGTGGTCAATCCCTGGCCTTTCTGGAAGAAATCGATGAGGGCCTCGAGGACAACTCTTGGATTATGGCCAAGGATATTGGCAAAATGCCCTTGCCAAAAGTCGATGTAGGTCTGGCCATCGACATCCATCACCCTTGAGCCGCTGGAAAGGACATCATAAAAAGGAAAGGGCTCGAAAAGCCGAAGATTATGGCTTCCGCCTCTAACCTGGTGCTTGCAGACCTTCTTAAAAAGAGCTTCTGACTTCTTATGTTTCAGCTGATATCTCTTGACGAGCTCATTGTACAACCTCTTTTTATCCATAATCAGCCCTCCCATGACTGAATGCCTAAAACTTTTAGGAAAAGCCATATCTTGAGAACAACGGAAGAGCACTCAAATTCATTTGCATATTCACTCAGAGAAGTTATTAATGAATAACTCAAAAAAGAGTTTTTATCAACCCCTCCTTTTGCATCAAGCCGCGAGGAATCAAATGACAACTTTTAATTTTTACGAAACATCTGCAAGACCAGACCCTCGAATCAAAAGGTTGGAT
Source organism: uncultured Eubacteriales bacterium (assembly GCA_964526905.1). GTDB lineage: Bacteria > Acidobacteriota > Aminicenantia > Aminicenantales > Aminicenantaceae > CAZGMN01. Next base: position 5,984 of record CAZGMN010000153.1, on the reverse strand, counting down.
TAACGGGAAACGGCTGGGGTTAAGAGGTTCGAAAAAGCGCCTCTTTTAATTCATCCAATCAATTGTCCGACGAAGGTCAGTGGGTGAAAAAACCGTCTTTTAAGAAGTTTTTATGTTGTGCTTCTCCAGGCTTGTTGCAGTCGCTCTTTCCAGCGTTGCCCAGGCCAGGTTGTAATCCACCAGAGACTTGAGCTCCATGGATTTGGCGTTGGCCAGCTCTTCCTGATACTGGAGGACAAAATAGTTTGTTGTCAGCCCGACATTCAGCTTCTTCTCCTCGGCTTCCAGCCTTTTCTCTGCCAGCTCGCGGGCAACACGATAAGCCTCAACTCTCTTAGCATCGCTCTCAACCTCCCTCACCGCATTTTTAATGTCGAGAAAGATTTGTTTTTCTGAGTCTTTGAGTTCGAGCAGGCTCTTTTCCGTTTCCATCTTGGCCCGGACATAATCGGCTTTTGTCAGAAAATTGCTAAGGGGAATGGAAAGAGTCAAGCCCACGTTCCAGTTATCGTAGAGAAGCTTAAAAGAATCACGAAAAGAGTCCCAGGGGCTTCCTATCTCCTTTCCGACGATCACTCCTAAGAAAGGATTATCATCCAAGTATTTGATTCTGTCTCCTGAAATTCCTGGGCTCCAGTATGAAAAATTTAAGCTTAGTCCAGGAAGGAGCTGATTCTTAGCCACGCTCAAGTTCAATTCCTTGGACTCTATGTCTTTCCTTTTCATCTTTAACTCGGGCCTCCTCTCCATCGCCAGCTTCAAGGCTTCCTCCATCGAGACCTCTTTCTTGACAAACTCTGGCTTATCCAAAGGCACAATCCTCTTTTGACTTTCCTCTTCTCCTAAGTTGATCAGGTTTCTGACCAGGTCCTCGCTCCTTTTAATCTGAACCTCTGCTTGAAGAATATCAGCTTCCCGCGAAGCGACCTCGGCTTCAGCGTTCAAGATTTCAATCGGAGCCAGCTTGCCAAACTCCACTTCTTTCCTACTCTTTGTCAGAAGGTCTTGTGCCAGCTGCAGAGATTGGGTTTTGACTTTATAATTTTCGATAGAGTAGACAAGGTTCCAGTATGCCTCTTGAACCAGGTAGATGGTGTTGATAAGAACTGACTGCAGCTGGTCGAGGGACATATCCAGGTTATTGCGAGCGATGATAATTTCTCTCTTGCTGACTTTGAAGCCAAAATCCCGCAGCAGCGGCTGTGTAAAATCAAGCCGCAAAGAGTTCCTGTAGACGGGATTGATAGTTTGAAATCCCTGGTTTGTTTCGGCCCGATAGCCTGTCAAGGATAGAGAAAAATTTCCTCCGGTTGGAATCTGCTGGATAATAGAAGCAGAATAATCTGCGCTCTTGCTTATAACGGTGGGAGCTTGCTCCAGCCACCAGGAAGAAGGGTTTTCTGTTCTCTCGCTACCATAGCTGATTTCAAAGCGGGGCATGAAGAGCTCCTTGGCTTTGCTCAAATAGGCATCAGCCAGCTCCGGGTTATAGGATTCCACTGCCACCTTGAGGTTTTCCTTCAAGGCCTTGAGAATACAATCCTCCAGAGAAAGAGAAAGTGTTTCCTTTTCTTGGCCTAATGAGGGTTTGAACAGCAAGGCTAAAAATAAGATAGAAACGAAAATGGCTTTTCTCTTCACTTTAAACCTCCTCTCCTTAAATCGTTCAAAATGGGCGTTAAAAAATCGGCTGAATCTTAAACCTCTTCCTCAACTCCTGTTCTATCCCAATAATACGAATATTCATCGTGATTGGTTCAATAGACAAAAGTCAAGTCTTATTGAGAAAAGGATTCATTTAACTTTTTTGGGGAAAGGCTGCAAAGAGATAAACCTGGGATAAGCATCCAATTCGAAAAGAGAAACGGGCGTTTCTCCTTTATTGAGTTTTTCTAAGGCCAGAGCAGCGACCATGGCCGCATTGTCCGTGCAAAATTCAGGTGGAGGGATGAAGGAAGGCAATCCGCACTCTCCTGCCAATTCTGTAAATCGCTCTCTGAGCTTTTTATTCCTGGCCACTCCCCCGCAGAGAATCAAGGACTTTGGCCTGAACTTATCGACGGCTTGAGCCGTGTTGTGGATAAGAGCCTCAAAGACAGCCATCTCAAAACTGGCCAGAAAATCGAAAAATTGAGGATGGTTCTTAGAAATATCGAGCTCTTTAATCTGGCGCAGTGCCGCTGTCTTGAGGCCGCTGAAACTGAAATCAAGGCTTCCATCTGTCATGCGGGGAAGGGCAAAGCTGAAACGCCGGGAATTCCCTTTTTCAGCCAGACGGTCAATCGCCGGTCCGCCCGGATATCCCAGGTCGAGCAATTTGGCTATCTTGTCCAGGGCTTCTCCTGCAGCGTCATCTCTTGTTCTTCCCACAAGCTCGAAAAGGAGCTTGTCCTTCATAAAGAAGCTCGAAGTATGGCCCCCGGAGACGACAAGGGCCAGAGCAGGAAAAGGGATTTCCCTGTTTTCAAGAAAAGCAGACTCGATATGAGCTTGAAGATGGTCTATCCCGATCAGAGGTTTTTTGAAAAAGTAGGCCAGCCCTTTGGCAAAAGAGAGCCCGACCAGCAGCGAGCCAATCAAGCCCGGTCCCTGAGTCACAGCATAAACATCGATTTCCTCCAGCTTGAGCTTGGCGCGCCTTAAGCACTCTTCGAAGATGTATCCTATTGAGCGAAGATGCTGACGCGAGGCGAGCTCCGGGACAACTCCGCCGTAAGCGGCATGAATCTCATCCTGGGAGAGGACGACGTTGCTCAGAATTTCAAAGTCTTCCTTGAGGACCGCAGCCGAAGTCTCATCACAGGATGTCTCAATACCTAAGATATTCATCTCTAACTATTCACTTTTTCTTTAATCTTCGTTTAACTCATACAAACATACCGCAGAGTCATTTATCATTTATTCCTTAATTGGTTTAAGCTCTCTTCAAACGGAGGCCGGGCAATTCCCTTTTCGGTGATGACAGCCGTTATATAGCGCCCAGGAGTAAGGTCAAAGGCTGGATTGAACACCTTCACTTTGGGAGAAGTTATGGGCCGGCCTCCAATTGCCCTCACTTCCTCGGCACTTCTCTCTTCGATTGGAATTCCGCCTCCTTCAGCCAGGCTAAAATCAATGCTGCTCGAGGGGGCAGCCACATAGAAAGGAAGGCCATTTTCTTTAGCCAGAACAGCAAGGCTGTAGGTTCCAATCTTATTGGCTGTATCGCCGTTTCTGGCTATTCGGTCAGCCCCGGTGATTATCAAAGAAACTATTCCCTTCTGCATCAAATATCCGGCCGCACTATCCGTGATCAGGGTTGCTGGAATTTTATCTCTTTCAAGCTCCCAGCAGGTGAGCCTTGCTCCCTGAAGCAGCGGCCTGGTTTCATCAACATAAACATGAAGCCTTTTTCCCTCTTGAACTGCTGAGCGGATGACACCTAAGGCTGTGCCGAAGCCGGCTGTAGCCAGGGAACCGGTGTTGCAGTGGGTCAAAACTGACTGTCCATCCTTGAGCAATCCCTTTCCATAGGAGCCGATTTTTCTGTTGGTTTCCACATCTTCTCTCTCGATATCGAGCGCCTCCTCAACCATTCTCAGCTTAAGCTCCGAGAAAGGAAGAGGCCTGTATTTCTCAAAGGTATTTTTCATCCTGGCCAACGCCCAGAAGAGATTGCGGGCAGTCGGCCTTGTTTTTTCAAAGCGCCGCCGAATCCTCTCGAACTCCTGGTCAAGATTCTTCTCGCTTTCGAGCTTCAATAGGCCTAAAGCAACGCCAAAAGCGGCAGCAACGCCGATAGCCGGGGCGCCGCGAATGACCATCTTTTCGATGGCTTCAGCCACTTCGCTGTATTCCAGGCACTGAAGATAGGCTTCTTCCTCCGGCAATTTTCTTTGGTCAATCATCACCACACTGTCTTTAGACCATTCAATGGAGGGAAGCATCTTAAACCTCTAGCCTGATCACTTTATCTCCAGCAGCGCCAGGAAGGCTTCTTGAGGCACATCCACTTGCCCAATCTTCTTCATTCTTTTTTTACCGGCTCTTTGCTTTTCGAGGAGCTTCATCTTCCTGGTCACATCTCCTCCATAGAGTTTGGCCAGGACATCCTTGCGGTAAGCTTTAACTGTTTCCCTGGCGATTACGCGCTTGCCGATTGCGGCCTGGATGGCCACCTCAAATTGCTGGCGGGGAATGAGCTTTCTCATCCTTTGCACCAGAGCCCTTCCCTGCTGAAAGGCTTTTTCTCGGGGGATGATCAAGGAAAGAGCATCCACTTTCTGCCAGTTGATCAGGATATCGAGTTTGACCAGAGGCGCTTCCCTGAACCCAGCGAACTCGTAGTCCATTGAGGCATAGCCCTGAGAAACAGACTTCAGTTGATTATAAAAATCCATGACAATTTCATTCAAAGGAAGGATATAGGTCAAAAAGATGCGCTGAGAGCTGATGTACTCCAGCCTTTTCTGCTCACCCCTCCGGCTCTCGAGAAGCTTGAGCACGGCTCCAAGGTATTTATCCGGAGTTATGATCAGAGCCTCGATGAGAGGCTCTTCAATCTTTTTTACCTCGTGCTCAGCAGGGAGCTCTGATGGATTGTGAATTTCCCTGACTTGGCCGTCCTTTGTTGTGACTCTAAAGCTCACACTGGGAGCGGTGCTGACCAGGCTCAGGTCAAACTCTCTTTCCAGCCTTTCCTGGATAATCTCCCGATGAAGGAGGCCAAGAAAACCGCATCTGAATCCAAGGCCCAGTGCCGGAGAATTTTCAGGCTCGTAATGAAAGGAAGAGTCATTGAGTCTAAGCTTTGCCAGAGCTCTTCTTAAATCCTCGACGCTCCCTTCCCCTGCCGGGAACAGGCCGCAAAAAACCATTGACTTTGCCTCTTTGAAACCTGGCAGAGGTTGAGCTGTTGGCCTGTTCATCTCGGTGAGAGTATCCCCGACTCGAGCGTGGCTCAAGTCTCTGATTCCGGCGATGACATATCCGACTTCTCCAGCGGCCAGCTGGCCAACTTGCTGAGGCTTGGGAGTCAAGTAGCCGACTTCTTCGACTTCATAAGATGCCCCGCAGGCCATCAGCTTGACTTGAGAGCCTGTGCGGATCATCCCGTCAAAAATCCTGACTAGAATGACAACGCCGCGATATGAATCAAACCAGGAATCGAAAAGCAAGGCTTTGAGAGGTGCATTCGGGTTGCCCTTGGGTGGGGGGATGCGATTGACGATGCTTTGAAAAACCTGGTCGATGCCTATTCCTTTTTTGGCGCTGACCAGGACCGCCTCCTCCCGCTTGATGCCGATGATAGTTTCCAGCTGGTCAAGAGTGAGCTCAGGGCTTGCCTGAGAAAGGTCAATCTTATTGATGACAGGAATAAGAACAAGGTCGTTCTGGAGTGCGAGGTAGGTGTTGGCGATAGTCTGGGCTTCTATCCCTTGAGAGGCATCGATGACCAGGAGTGCGCCTTCGCAGGCCGCAAGACTGCGCGAAACTTCGTAAGAAAAGTCGACGTGGCCAGGTGTATCGATCAAGTTAAGGACGTATTCTTCCTGCGGAGAGGGCCTGTAGCGAAGCCGCGCGGTTTGCGCCTTGATGGTGATTCCCTTCTCCCGCTCAAGGTCCATCGTATCCAGAGTCTGTTCTTTTATCTCCCGAGCGGGCAGAGCTTCTGTTTTTTCCAAAAAGCGGTCGGCAAGAGTCGATTTGCCGTGGTCGATGTGGGCGATGATCGAAAAATTCCTGATGTTCTTCATTTTTATTAAGTATATAAGACAATCGACATAAAGGTCTACTCTTTTGACCAAGCCCGGCAGGAGGAAAAACAGTTTAATGGCTCCGGCTAAGTGCTTCGAAAACACGCAGCTTTTGCCTCAACCAACCAATTATTAAGCGAAGGTCAGTGGGTGAAAAAACCGTTTGAATGGCTCAGGCAGAGTGATTCGTCAGCACGCCACTTTTGCCCCAGCGAGGCAAAAGCGGCTCGGTTCAAGGCTTCGCTCTCC
>CAZGMN010000152.1:0-7927 GCA_964526905.1 uncultured Eubacteriales bacterium | reverse complement strand
ATCCGTGATATTGGCTTTTAGCTATAACCCTATGTTTTGGGAAATAGCCGTAGCGAGCATTGAAGGTTTAGCCTTCCTGAGCTGCCCTTCGAGGGCAAACAGAAAAGGGGACAAGCGGAAAAAAGGGGTCCCCTTTTCTGATAGGTGAATATTTATTTTTTTTTAACCGCGCAGCTGAAAAATTTTATTGATTGCAAATTTAAATTGATTTTTATAAAATTTATGCCTTTAAAAAAAGAGACCGATGATTGAGCTTTTTTTTGTCTTCCTGATTTTCGGCTTTTTGGGAGCTGTCTTGCTTTTCATGAACAAACTGCTGGGGCCGAAAAGGACAACTCCGATAAAGGAAAGCCCTTTTGAGTGCGGAAGCCCTTACCTTCAGGAAGGAATCAATCCTGTTCCCATAAAGTTCTATCTCGTTGCCTTTATTTTTCTTTTGTTTGACATCGAGGTCGTCTTTTTCTTCCCCTGGGCTCTCATCTTCAAAGAAATGCGGCAGACCGCCTCGATTGTCATGCTGGCTTACATTTTCGTTATCGTCATCGGTTTTGTCTACGCCTGGAAAAAAGGCGCCTTCAAGTGGGAGTGAAAGAGCAGCCCGTCTTTTTAAGGCGCAGCTTGTTGAAGGCCTAATAAAAGGTTTGCCATGGAAGGAAGCTTCATCACAACCAAATTCAATGACATCCTGGGCTGGGCCCGGAAGTATTCCCTTTTCCATTACCCCTATGTCACGGCCTGCTGCGGCATGGAATATATGTCTGCTGCCTGCGCCCATTTCGATATCGACCGCTTTGGCGCTGGCTGGACAAGATTCTCTCCCCGCCAATCGGATATGCTGCTGGTCGTAGGAACAATCACCCAGAAGCTGGCGCCAGTTCTTCGAACAGTCTATGAGCAGATGACCGAGCCCAAATGGGTTGTCGCTTTCGGCACTTGCGCCGTCAGCGGGGGCATCTATGATAATTACGCTGTCGTCCAGGGGATTGACCAGATTATTCCGGTGGATATTTATATTCCAGGCTGTCCGCCGCGGCCAGAGACAGTCTTGAACGGCCTGGTCAAGCTGCAGGAAAAAATTCAAAAGCAACAACAAGAGTGGAGATGGAAAAAAAGAAAGTATTAGAAGACCTCAAACAGCGGTTCCAGGAAAAGATTAAGGAGACTTCTGTTCAATTCGGCGATGAAGTTCTTGCCATCGATAAAGATTCGCTGCTTGACGTCGTCAAGTTTCTAAAGGCCGAGCCCTATGCCTACGCCATGCTCCTTGACCTGACCTGCGTCGATTACCTGGGCCGCGAGCCGCGCTTCGACATGGTCTACCACCTCTATTCTCTTTCGAACAAGCACCGCCTCAGAATAAAGGCTCAGCTTTCAGAGAAAGACCTCTCGATCGATTCCCTGACCGCCATCTGGAAGAATGCCAACTGGCTGGAGCGCGAAGTCTTTGACCTGTTTGGCGTTAATTTCAATGGGCACCCTGATTTGAGGCGAATTTTTATGTACGACGGATTCGAAGGCTTTCCTCTTCGCAAAGATTATCCTCTGCGCAAGCGCCAGCCGCGAATTCCGTTAAGAGACTAAGATGCCGACAAGGATTCAAAAGGAAGCAAGGAAAGAAAGCCTCCTGCTCAACATGGGGCCTTCTCATCCGGCCATGCACGGAACGATCCGCATCATGCTCGAGCTCGATGGAGAAAGGATTCTCAACTCAGAGGTCGAGGTCGGATACTTGCACCGCGGTTTTGAGAAAACCTGCGAGAACAGGACTTATTTCAACCTGCTTCCCTATACGGATAGATTGAACTATGTTTCTCCGCTGATTAATAACCTCGGTTATGTGATGACCGTGGAGAAGATGTTCGGGGTGAAAGTTCCGGAGCGGGCTCAATACATCCGGGTCATCATGAGCGAGCTTTCCCGCATCTCCGACCATCTGACCTGTCTTGCCGCCATGGCCATGGAGTGTGGGGCTTTCACTGTTTTTCTCTACAAGATGAAGGCCAGAGAGTTTATCTGGGATGTGATTGAGCAAACAACCGGTGCTCGGATGACAACTTCTTATATCCGTATCGGAGGAGTCAGGGCTGACCTTCATCCTGATTACAAAGAAACTCTGGCCAAAGCGATTGTCGAAACCAGAAAAGTCTTGAAGGATGTCCGCGGCCTTCTGGATAAGAACAAAATTTTCTTGAACAGGACAAGGGACATTGCTGTTGTCTCTCCAGAAAAGGCAATTTCCTACGGCTGGACCGGGCCTTGCCTCCGTTCCACTGGCGTTTATTACGACGTGCGCAAGGCTTCTCCCTATTTAGTCTATGACAAGCTGGATTTCGAGGTTCCTCTTGGCGAGCGAGGAGATAACTACGACAGGTATATGGTGCGGATGAAGGAGATGGAGCAAAGCCTGCGGATCGTCGAGCAGGCTTTGGAGAAAATCCCGAGGCCATTAGCCCCTGCCCGGGTGATGGCTGAAGGGATGGAGCCTGCGGCAGCGATCAAGGCTTCTCGTGAGAAGAGGGTTGGAGAGAGAGTCAGGCTCTCGCCAAACCTTGAAGGCTCGGAAAAGGAAAGATACAACGATATTCTGGCTGCTTCCAAAGGATATGTTGTTCCGCCCAAAGAGGATGCCTATACCTCGATCGAAGGCCTGATCAGCCATTTCAAATTTTTCATGAGAGACCATGGGATAAGGCCGCCAAAGGGAGAGGTTTATTTTTCAGTCGAAGGCGGGAATGGAGAGCTGGGCTATTACATCGTCTCTGACGGAAGAGACAAGCCTTATCGGCTTCACCTCAGGGCACCCTGCTTCCATATTGTCTCAGCCTTGGAAGAGATGATTCAAGGCCACTACATCGCAGATGTAATTCCCAGTTTTGGCTCCTTGAACATGATAGGAGGAGAGCTGGATCGATGAGTCTTGATTTTTCTGCAGAAACAAAGAAGAAGATAGAGGAGATTGTTGCCCGCTACCCTCGGAAAGAAGCAGCCATTCTTCCCCTCTTGCACGCCGCCCAGCAGGAGTTCGGCTTCATTTCAACTGATGCCGAAAAACTCATCGCTCAAATTCTGGGCCTCAAGCCTATCAGGGTGAGAGAAGTCTTGACTTTTTACACCATGCTCGGCAGCAGGCCTCTGGGAAAGTACCACATTCAGGTTTGTTCCAACCTGAGCTGCTCTCTCTCTGGAGCAGAGAAGCTCATCGACCATCTCCAAAAAAAGCTCAAGATCAAGCCTGGTCAAACGACTGCGGATAAGAAGTTCACGGTTTCTCTGGTTGAATGCCTTGGCGCCTGCGAGATGGCTCCTTGTATGATGGTCAATTTTGATTATTACGGGAACTTGGATAAGAAAAGCGTTGATAGAATTTTGGATAGCCTGAAATAAAACATGGAAGAAAAAGCCTTAACCCAACATTTTGACCTAAAAAATTTTTACAAGATAGATGTCTATTTGAAAGAGGGAGGATACGAAGCTGCGAAAAAAGCGCTTCGAACCATGAAGCCTGAGGAAATTCTGAATGAAGTCAAGAAGGCCAACCTCAGGGGAAGAGGAGGAGCGGGCTTCCCGGCTGGAGTCAAATGGGGATTCGTTCCCAAAGTTGACAAGCCAAAATATCTATGCGTCAATGCCGACGAGGGCGAGCCGGGAACCTTCAAAGACCGCTACATCCTCAGCCATTCCCCTCACCTTCTGCTTGAAGGGATTATCATCACTTCCTTCTGCGTCGGCATCAATCTGGCTTTTATCTATATTCGCGGCGAATACCAGGCCATCGCCTTGAGGCTGGAGCAGGCCATCCAGGAAGCCTACAATAAGGGATTCCTGGGAAAGAACATTCTGGGCAGCGGCTTTGACCTCGATATTGTTGTTCATCGCGGAGCAGGCTCGTATATCTGCGGCGAGGAAACTGCGCTGCTTGAATCTCTGGAAGGAAAGAGAGGGCATCCGAGGCTGAAGCCTCCTTTTCCGGCATCTGTCGGCCTCTTTCAATGCCCGACAGTGATCAACAATGTCGAGACCCTCTCCAACGTCCCTCATATCATTCTCAAAGGAGCTGAGTGGTTCTGCCAGAAGGGATTGCCTAAGGATGGGGGAACGAGAATTTTTGGGGTGAGCGGCGCTGTGAAGCGGCCTGGAATCTACGAGCTTCCGCTGGGCACAAGCCTGAAGGATATCATTTTCAACTATGCCGGAGGGATGAAGGAAGGGAAAAAGTTGAAGGCGGTCATTCCCGGCGGCATGTCGGCCCCGATTCTCAAAGAGGATGAGATCGAGATAAAAATGGATTTTGATTCTCTGGTTGGCGCCAATTCTATGCTCGGCTCAGCTGCGATTATCGTCATCGACAAGCAGACCTCGATGGTCGATGTCTTGAAGATTATCACCAAGTTCTATTCCCACGAGTCATGCGGCCAGTGCACGCCCTGCAGGATCGGGAGCTCATGGATCAATAAAATTGTCAGCCGGATTGCTGCCGGAGATGGAAAAAAAGAAGACATCGATAATATCATCCGCCTGGCTTCGAACATCCAGGGCAAAACCCTCTGTCCGATGGGAGATGCTGCGGCCATGCCCATTCTTTCCATCGCCAGAAAGTTCAGAAAAGAGCTTGATTCCTTCATTCTGCGGAAGAAGCAGAAGAAATAGGCGAAAATGGTTAAGATTTTCATAGACGGAAATGAGCTTGAGGTCAAGGAAGGAACAACCGTCCTCAACGCTGCAGAGCAGGCTGGAATTGCCATCCCTCATTTCTGCTATCACCCTGCCTTCCCGCCAGAGGGCAGTTGCCGGATGTGTCTGGTTGAGATCGAAGGCCTTCCCAAGCTTGAGCTGGCTTGCTCAACTGTGGTTAGGGAAGGACTAAAGGTCTTGACCAAGAGCCAGAAAGTTATCGAGGCCAGGAAAGGCGTGCTTGAGTTTCTCCTGGCTGAGCATCCTCTCGATTGTCCAATCTGTGATAAAGCAGGGGATTGCAAGCTTCAGGATTATTACCAGGAATACGGACTTTTTGAGAGTCAGTTTGATGAGAACAAAGAAAGAAGAAAGAAAAAGGTCAAGATTGGAAAGAGCTTAATCCTCGACCAGGAAAGATGCATCCTCTGCACTCGCTGTGTCCGTTTCCTGATGGAGGTGACGAAGACCGAGGAGCTTGGAGTCTTTAGCCGTGGCCTCCATTCGGAAATTGACATCTATGAGGGCCAGCCTGTTTCGAATAACTATTCAGGAAACCTGGCGGAAATCTGTCCGGTCGGCGCCATTACCGACGAGGACTTCAGATTCAAGACGAGAAACTGGTTCCTCCGCAGCAGAAAATCCATCTGTCCCTTGTGCAGCCGCGGCTGTAACATCATCATCGAATACCATCCTGGCTTCCCCCGTATTCCGCGGGCGAGAAGAGTCTACAGAGTCAAAGCCCTGGAGAACAAGGAGGTCAATGGATTCTGGATCTGTGACCGCGGCCGCTATGGCTACTCTTACCTCGACCAGAGTCGGCTGGAGAGAATTGTTATCGCTAAAAAAGGAATAGTTAAAGAAGCTTCTTGGTCGAGTGCCTTAGCTTTCATCACAGAGAAATTAAAAAGGCTTCTTTATATGAATAAGAGATCCGCAGTGGCTCTGGTTGCCGATACCTGGCTCTCGAACGAAGAGCTCTTCCTCCTTCGCAAAATCTTCAAAGACGACCTTAAAATTGAAAAGATGTATTGCGCTGACCCGAAGCCGGGAGAAGTGGACGGCTTCTTGCTCACTTCAGAGAGGAGCCCAAACAGAAGAGGAGCTCAGGAGATAGGCTTTGACCTCCAGCCGTTGAGCCTGGAGAGTTTGGCCGAAGGAATCGAAATTCTCTTTGTTTTCGGCTCTTATCTATCTGAGGCTTTCAGTTTGGCGGACCTCAAGAATGCACTGGAAAAGATAGAAACAAAGATTCTCTTCACTCCTTATTCCAGTGATTTGAATTCGCTTTTCGATATCGTCTTTCCCTCGGCTTTGATTGCAGAGAAGGGAGGCTCCCTGACAAATATCGAGGGCAAGATTCAGAGCTTTTCTCCGGTTCTGGAGCTTCCTGGAGAAAGCCTGCCCGAATGGAAAATGATTGTTGATTTAATAAAAGAGCTGGCCATAAATTTCGGATATTACAGACAATTCTCATCTCCCGGGTCGATTTCAGCCCAGATGGCAAAGGAAGTCTCTTTTTTCAGGGAAAAAAGTGATTGAAGTATTGATCGTCATCCTCAAGATTATCTGTGCTCTAATCTGGTTTCTGACTTTAACTCTCTATCTCACCTGGCTGGAGAGAAAGGAGAGCGCCGTCATCCAGGACCGAATCGGAGCCAACCGAGCCTCAATCTTCGGCATTCGAGTTATAGGCCTTTTTCAGCCTTTTGCCGATGCCATAAAAATGATTTTCAAGGAAGATTTTGCTCCGGCTTTCTCCCGGAAATTCCTCCATACTCTGGCGCCTTTCGTCTCTTTCTTTTTTGTGGCCATCACCATCTCAGCCATTCCCTTTGGCGATTTTATAAGGCTAGGCGGGCGAACAATAAGTCTCCAGATTCTGGATATAAATGTCGGCCTGCTTTTCATCCTGGCCATGCTCTCCTTGGGAATCTACGGCATTATTCTCAGCGGCTGGGCTTCCAACAATAGATTCACCCTGATTGGAGGGCTGAGAGGTGCTGCTCAGCTTATATCTTATGAGGTAGCGTTAGGGTTTTCTCTTATCGGCCTGATCATGGTCTATCCCTCGTTAAGGCTCTCCGGCATCGCCCAGGAACAAGGAGAGCTTCTTTTTGGCTTCCTGCCGAAATGGGGAATCTTCCTCCAGCCTTTGGGATTCATCATCTTCTTCTTTGCGGCCCTGGCTGAGACGAAGAGAGTCCCCTTTGACCTTCCTGAAGGCGAATCCGAGATTATCGGATTTTTCACCGAATACAGCGGCCTGAAATGGGGCCTGTTCATGATGACTGATTTCATGGAAATCATCGTCGTCTCCTGCCTGGTTATTACTCTCTTCTTTGGAGCCTGGCAGGTTCCCTGGCTGGCTTCAGACGGTTTCCACTTTCCAGGAGGAGGGCAGTGGATGCTCCCTCATTGGCTTGTCGTCATCTTTCAAGTCGCAGCCTTCAACATCAAGGTCTTCTTTTTCTGCTGGCTTCAGATTCTGATTCGCTGGACCTATCCTCGTTTTCGTTATGACCAGCTGATGAATTTGGGTTGGAAATTACTCATTCCTTTGAGCCTGGTGAATATCGTCGGCACAGGCATTGTGATGAGCATTTAAAATGATAGAAGCGCTTGGTTATTTCATCGAGATCATCCGTGGAAGTCTGATCACTGCCCGCCATTTCGTGGTCAATATGGTCTTCCATATCCTGAAGCTTTTCGGCATAAAAACAAAGAGAAAAGGAGCGGTGACCATTCAATACCCTGAGCAGAAGAAAGAGCTGGCTTCGAGGCACCGCAGCCTTCATCGTCTGCTGACCAGAGAGGGCGGAAAGCCTCGCTGCGTGGCCTGCATGCTCTGTGTCACGGTCTGTCCTTCAGAATGCATCTATGTTGAAGCGGCAGAAGACCCTGACCCCGAAATCCAGAAATACCCGGCCAAGTTCATCATCGATTTAAGTCGCTGCTGCTTCTGCGGATTCTGTGTTGAGGCCTGTCCTGAAGATGCCATTCGCATGGATTCAGGCCAGATTGAGTTTGCCGAATACAGCCGCCAGGATCTGATTTATGATTTGAATAAGCTCATCGGATGAGATTTTGAATATCTTCTCTTTGTGAGAGGAAAATAACGTTATGGGTCAGGCTGCGTGCTTTGAAAACACGCAGGCTTGAACCATTGATTATTGTGATTGGCGGAGGCTGAGTGGCTCGAAAACCGTTTGAAGGCTGAGCGGGCAAGGTTCCTCGACCGAAGGGAGAGGAGAGC
>CAZGMN010000151.1:4541-7927 GCA_964526905.1 uncultured Eubacteriales bacterium | reverse complement strand
CCCGGCAAGGCCGGGTTCCCTCGAAGGGCAGTTCGGGAAGGCTAAACCTTCAATGGTCGCTTCGGCCATTCCGGCCAGGATTCTTAATGAGCTTGTCACATATCCTTAACAAACACAAAATGGTAGGGACTTTATTAAAAAATAAAAGATATATATTTTTAGAACTTTGGATGTCCGGCCGCTTCTCCGGCTGTCAGCTCATTATCGACGCTGGTGATTCTTACCCTCACTTCATCTCTTTCATCATAAGGGCAGGAAGGGACAGAGACCTTGAAATAATTGGATGTCAGAACACTGGCCCTGTCCTTTTCTTTTCGAATGACAATGGCATTGCATTCTTTTCCTATAAATTCCCGGCGAAAGCTTATGTTCTTCCTCTTCGAGAGCTCCCGCAAAATAGCCGCTCTTTTTCTTCTTAACTTGCCGTCCACTTGATTCCAGGAAGAGGCTTCGGTCCCGGGCCGGGGCGAATAAGTAAAGATGTGAAAATAAGTCAAAGGCGACTGTTCAAGGAAGCTGCAGGTCTGATGAAAATCATCCTCTTCTTCTCCAGGAAATCCAACGATAATGTCTGCTCCCAGCGATGCCTGAGGGGATTCTTGTCGCAATTGGCTGAGAATTCTCCTGTAATCTTTTGTTTTTATCTTTCGGCCCATGCGCTCCAGTATTCTGTCCGACCCGCTCTGGAGAGAAAGATGAAAATGAGGGCATATTCTCAGGCTTGATGTCAGATGATTTATCAAGCCGGGTTCCAGGAACCTGGGATCTATAGAGCTCAGCCGCAGCCTCGGCACTCCCTTCAGGCCCTCGATTTCCTGCAGGAGTTCAAGCAAGGAGCTTCGAGGTTTGAGGTCGGCTCCGTAAGAGCAAAGATGGACTCCGGTGAGCACAATCTCTTTGAAGCCCTGTTTGATGAATTCCTTGACTCGAGCCAGGATTTTTATTTTCTCCTCGCTCACACTCCTTCCCCTGACGCTGGGAATGATGCAAAAAGCGCAGCGGAAATTACACCCATCCTGAATCTTGACCAGAGCCCGTGAGCGGAACGGCAGGACATTCTCTCCATGCCCCCTGCGAAAAAGAGAAATGACTCTTCTGGCTAATTCTTTTTTCTCTTTGTTAGAGAATACAAGCCAGACCTGAGGCGTCTTGATCAGCTCCTGGCGGGCTCTTTCGGCATAGCATCCGGTAACAATCAGCTTTGCCTTTGGACGGGCAGAGGAAATTTTTCTGATGAAGCCCCTCAGGTCGCTGTCCGCCCGGCTGGTCAAGGTGCAGGAATTGATGATGACCAGGTCGCTGCGGAAAAAATCTTTTTCATACTTCAAGCCGTGCTTCTGGAATTCATCTGCCCAGAGAAAGGCCTCAGCCTGATTCACACGGCAGCCGAAAGTTTGAATCGAGAAAGATGTCACGAGCTTTTCTGAATTTTTTTTGAAGCGGCTTCAACCTGAGCCGCCATTTTCGCCCGATGCATTTTGAGCTTTCTCCTCAGCGCGGGCTCTTTAAGGCTCAAAATCTGGATGGCGAGGATAGCAGCGTTTGCAGCCCCGGATTTGCCCAAGCCCATTGTCGCTACCGGCACGCCTTTTGGCATTTGCACAGTCGAAAGAAGCGCGTCAAGGCCGTTGAGAGTCGAATCCCAAACCGGAACTCCAATCACCGGCCGGATGGTGTGCGCCGCGACAAATCCTGCTAAATGGGCCGCCTTGCCGGCGACGGCGATAAAGACCTCGGCTCCTTTCTCCTCGAAAGACTTTATCAGGTTGATTGTCCTCTGCGGAGAGCGGTGAGACGAAGTGACTTCCAGCCCATAGGGAACTTCGAATTTTTCGAGTATCTCCAAGGCCCCTCCCGCTATTTCCTGATCCGAATCACTGCCCATAAAAATTGCAACCTTCATTTTTCTCATCCTCTTTTGACACCGATGTCGCCGCGGAAATGCATCGCCTCAAAGGATATCAAAGAAATCGCCTTGTAAATTCTGTCCATGGTTTCGGCTAAGGTATCTTCAGAAGCGCAAACTCCCAGCACTCTTCCTCCATCAGTAAAATAATCTCCTCCCTGGAACTTTGTCCCGGCATGGAAGATGTTGATGCCAGGCATATCGGAGGCCTCTGTCAACCCCTCAATCTTCTTGCCCTTCTCGTAGTTGACCGGGTACCCGCCGGAAGCAAGAACGACACAGGCCGCAGGCTTATGGCTCCATTTGACTTCCTCTTTCAAGACATTCTCTTCAACGACTGAAAAGAGGACTTCAACAAGGTCGCTCTCCATCCTCAGAAGCTGGGGCTGAGTCTCCGGGTCGCCGAAGCGGCAATTGTACTCAAGGACTTTGGGCCCCTCCTCGGTCAACATCAATCCCACATAAAGGACGCCTTTAAATTTTCTCCCTTCCTCGAGCATCCGGGTCACAGTCGGAAAAACTATGGTTTCCATGATTTTGAAAAACAGCTCTTTGTTGATGAAGGGAGAAGGAGATATTGCACCCATTCCTCCTGTATTCGGACCTTTATCGTCGTCATAGACAGCCTTGTGGTCCATAGCCGTGACAAGGGGAGCTACCCTCTTGCCGTCACAGAGGACGATAAATGAAACCTCTTTGCCATTCAAAAATTCTTCGATGACAACTCTTTTCCCTGATTCTCCAAACTCCTTTTCCACCATAATCGAGTGAACAACTTCCTCTGCTCTTTCCCGGCTTTTGCAGACGATAGCCCCTTTCCCGGCAGCCAGCCCGTCTGCTTTTATAACCAGGGGGAACGAAAATTCTTTTGATTTCAAAATGTCATTTGCTTTCTGCGGGGATTCGGCAACTCTGTATCTGGCCGTCGGAATCTGATGGCGTTCCATGAATTGTTTGGCAAAGACCTTGCTGGCTTCAAGCTCAGCCGTGCTCTTGCTGGGCCCGAAAATTCTCAAGCCTTTCTTCTCAAACTCATCAACTATACCTAAAGTCAGAGGAAGCTCGGGGCCAACGACAGTCAAATCAATTTTTTGCTTAGAGGCAAAGTCAGCCAGGCCTTTGATGTCTGAATCTTTGATGGCAACGTTTTCAGCAACATTCATCGTGCCTGCATTTCCTGGAGCACAGTAAATCTTTTTAACAAGAGGGCTTTGAGATATTTTCCAGGCGAGAGCATGCTCTCTTCCCCCGGCACCAATGACCAGAATCTTCAATTTCGAATCCTCTTTTTCATTCATTCTGACAAAAATGAGGTCTGTAAGTCAATCGCAGCTTGGACTCTGCACCCATTTTTCCCGTGATGGAAAAACATATTATGGCTCAAGCTGGGTGGTTCGAAAGCAGGCCGCTTTCGTCCCTTAAGTATTTTTCTGCAAGTTTTCGATAAATTTATCGGCAAACTCCGGGTCATGGATGATGC
>CAZGMN010000151.1:0-4441 GCA_964526905.1 uncultured Eubacteriales bacterium | reverse complement strand
TTTTTCTGCAAGTTTTCGATAAATTTATCGGCAAACTCCGGGTCATGGATGATGCTTCTCATTATCTTTGAGGCCAAGGGAAGAGCCTCTTTCAGCGGAAGACAGTACTTCATCTGAAGGAAATTCTGCCGAAATCTTTTAACCTCTTCCTTCATCTTCTTATTTTTTAGGATTACTTCGGCAATTAAGTCCGCAAGTCCCTCAAAGTCTTTTTCTGCCATTCCGAAGCGAGTCATTTCCTGGACGCCCATCCGAATTCCGCTTGACTCGAGGAACGTCTGGTCATCAGGAAGCGCCTGGTAATTGGTGACGATATTGTTATCTTCCAAGCGTCTCGCAATCTCCTGGCCGCCGCCGTGAGACTTGACCCGAATGATAACCTGGTGGGTTTCTGTAAAGCCGTCATTGGGGTCTCCTTCGACCTGAACTCCTCTCCTGCTTAAGGCGCGGGCAAAGGCTTTGGCATTGTTTTTGACCCGCTTCTGGTATTCTTCCTTGAACTCGTTCATCTCATAAGCAGCCATCAACAGCCCCAGAAGAGTGCCAAGATGATGGTTGCTCGTCGAGCCGGGGAAGGCTCGGCTCTTGACATCGAGCCACAATTTTCGAAGGGGGCTCTCTTTGGGAAAGTTGCCGGCGATGACGCCTCTTTGGGGGCCAAAAAAAGTCTTGTGGGTGCTTCCGGTAACAATGTCAGCCCCCTCTTCGAAGGGCATCTGGAAGACTCCATAAAGCCCCAGGACATGGGCCATGTCATACATGATCACCGGTCGAAGAGCCCAGTCTTTGACCAAATCATAGACAAATCGGACAGGCTCAGGATAGAGAAACATGCTTTTCCCGAAGACGAGGAGATCGGGCTTGTGTTGTTCGAGAAGCTGTTTGAGCCCTTCAAGGTCAGGCTTGTAAGGATTTTCCGGGTGAACAGGGAAATTGATGACATTTTCCTTGCCGGTCTGCGGATCCTCCTCCACATAATTAAAAAGCGCGCCCATGGGCTGTGAGCTGAGATGTCCTCCCTTGGTCAGCTCATTATTCATGACCAGCTTCATCCGTCTCGGCGGCTGGCCTTGAGGCCGCTCCCGGTTCAAAAAGCGGACCATGCCTTTAAAGACGACTTCGTTGGCCATCTGTCCGCTGATCGGCCTGAGCTCCACCTCGTCGCAGCCGAAAAACCGGCTCAGCTCCTGTCTTGCCTCGTCTTCAACATCTCTGATGAAATCTGTCCCTTGATAAAAATAGACCTCTTCTCCTTTCATGGTCCTGTGTTCGGCGTAGCGGCCGGCGGGGTCGGAGATCTCAAACATCTTCACCAGAAGAGAAGGAGTGGTTTCGGATGGAATAAGATTAAAAGACTCTCTTTGTCTCCAATTATTATTCTCGATCACTCTTTGAGATAGGGACAGAACCTTTTCCTGAAATGAAGACATTGGCCTTGCTCCTTTCCTTGTTACTTAAAATTTTTTTCTTCGATAGCGGAAATTTTATCGATTCTTATTTGATGCCGGCCTCCCTCGAATTTTGTTTCAAGCCAGATGCGGACAATATTGCGCGCCTCATCCGGAGGAAGAACTCTTCCTCCCAGCGTCAGGCAGTTGGAGTCGTTGTGGCTTCGGCTCATATCCGCTGAATACTCGTCGCAGCAGGGAGTGGCTCTTATCCCCTTAAATTTATTGGCAACAATAGCCATTCCCAGCCCGGTCCCGCAGAAGAGGATGGCCCGCTCGAATTCAGCAGAGCAAACAGCTTTAATCGCCTTCTCCCCATAATCAACATAATCCACTCTCTCTCCCGGCCCGCAGCCAAAGTCTTTGTGCTCAATTCCTCTTTCAGTAAGATAGTGGATGATATCCATCTTGAGTTCATATCCGGCATGGTCTGAAGCGACGGCAATTTTCACCTTTTCCTCCTTTTTTATTTCTCTTGACTTGACATTATAACAATATTTCCAAGACGGTAAAATACAAGATTATTTCGAGCCTTTCCAAATTCGTTAGGAGATGATAGCTTATTAAAGAAAGAGGTTTTGGGAAAAAGCCTCGCTCCCAATCGGATTTTTAACGCCATCTCCATTCGCTCTTCTCGGCGGCTGCGCAACTCGCTGCGCTCAGACATGCTCGCCGCCCGACTGCGTCGGGTTCCCTCGAAGAGCAAACTCCGATGGCTAAATCCTCAATGTTCGCTGCGGCTTTTTTCCAAAACCTTAGTTTCGAATACGGCAACACATCATAGCGACTTTGGAAATGCTCGCTTCGGGGGAAAGAGAGGAAAACAAATATAACTGAGAATTATTTTTCGATAAAGGCTGAGGCTTCGGGCATGACCTCGATGGCTTTTCGAACAACGGCATCGCTTTGCTGGTACCTTTTGTTCCCCTCTTCGACTCCAAAGATTGAAGAGATGATTTCTTTTTCCAGTTCTCTTTTTATTTCTTCTTTCGCCTCTTCGAACTGAGCCGGATCGTAAGATTTTTTTATCTGGTGGAGATAGTCCTTAAAATCCTCCAAGACTCGAGTGTCGGCAATAAAATCTTTGCCGATGATTTTTCCTTTTGTGGAATCCACGGCTGCGGTCTGCATCTCCTGAGGAAAGACGTACTCCTTGGACAAGGGAGTATTCTGGGATGCGAACTTTCTGCCGTAGGAGAAGAACGCTCCCCGAAATAATAAATCAACGGTAAAAGGATGAAATGAGGATTCCACTTTATAATCGGGTGATATCCCTCCCTGGCCAAGGACTTTTCGCCCTTTTAAGGTGTATCTCACCTCTCTCTTCCCCTCCGGAGCTTCTTTCCTCAAAATCCAGTCATCCAAGTTGTTGTAATCTCTCTGGATGGACATGCCGCTCGGCGTGAAATATTTCGCCGTTGTCAAGGCTACGGCTGCATTCGGAGGAATCTGATGAATCGTCTGCACTAATCCTTTCCCAAAAGAGTCCTCGCCGATTATCAGGCCTCTGTCGTTATCCTTGATGGCTCCGCTCAGAATCTCAGAAGAGCTGGCGCTGCCGCCGTCAATGAGGATCACAAGGGGAATATTCTCATACTCATTGTCTCGCTCGGCCTTAAATTCTCGATTGAAAGCTTTGTTCCTTCCGCGGATGGTGACAATCAGTGAGCCCTTGGGCAAAAATTTATCGGCAATCTCGATCGACGGAAAAAAAGCGCCTCCGCTGTCCCTCCTCAAGTCAAGGACAAGTTTCTTCATTCCCTGTTTTAAAAGCAATTTCATCTTCTCTTCGAATTCTATTGTGGTGTTTGTAGCAAAATTGCGGATGAAGATATAGCCGATATCATCCTGGAGCATAAAGGCATAAGGAACGCTGGAGAGAGGAATTTCCTCCCTCTCTATGGTCAATTCCAGCGGTTTCTCCAGCTCTTCGCGAAGGATGATAATGGTTACCTTCGTCCCCTTTGGCCCTCTGAGCTTCTGCATGGCATCATAGCTCGACAAGGGCTTGGTGCTCTCACCATTGATCTGGGAGATGACATCTCCAGGCTGGATGCCGAGCCTGTAAGCAGGCGTTCCCTCAAGAGGAGAAATGACAACCAGCCGGTCACCCTGCTTCTGGATCAAAATGCCCAGGCCATAATATTTTCCTTCCTGCTCCTCCATCAGGCGGGATAAGTGATCAGGGTCGAGGAAATAGGAATGGGGGTCCAGAGTTTGGATAATCCCCCGAATTGAGGAATAGTTCAGCTCTTCCGGAGTTACATTCTTGAAGTAGTTTTTCTCGACGATGGATATCATGGACGATTCTTTCTGCAGCGATTGACTCCAGATATCCTCATCGCGGGCAGGAAGGAGCGCAAGCAGAAGAATAAAGGTCAAAAAGAGGAAGACTTTTCTTTTCATCACTGTCCAAAATCCTTTTCAATACTATCAAAGCGAGGGCCGGTTGTAAAGAATCCATAACCTGCAGGTCTGAGCATACGTATTGACTTATCCCAGGTGAAAGGATATATTTTGTTAAGCATCCCGGTTCTTAAAAAAGGAAAAAGATGTTCGGAAATATAGGGCTTCCCGAATTAATCATCATTTTCGCCATCGCCCTCCTCATCTTCGGCCCAAAAAAACTCCCTGAAGTTGGAAAGTCAATAGGAAAAGCGATACGAGAATTTCGAAGAACCTCTGACGAAATCAAGGATAAAATCGAAGAGGAGATAAGGGCCGAAGAGTTCAAAGACCTCAAAGGGGAAATCACGAAAGACTTAGAAGATGACGATAAAGAGAAGAAAGTCTCCTGACGGGATGACCTTCCTTGAGCACCTTGACGAACTCCGCAAGAGGATTTTTTATTCTTTCATAGCCCTCATCCTGGCCGTTATCCCTGCCTGGTTTTTCAGCAAAGATGTTTACAAAATCTTAGCCCGGCCGGTTACTCAATTCCTTCCCCAGGGGGAGAAGCTGGTTTTCACCAGCCTACCCGACCCTTTCATGCT
>CAZGMN010000150.1:0-7932 GCA_964526905.1 uncultured Eubacteriales bacterium | reverse complement strand
GTCTCTATATAGTTTTTCTGGGCAGTGCTGATTCTCTGCACAGCTCCAAAAGCCACATGGTGGTTGGTGACAATCAATCCCTTGGGAGAGACAAATGACGCTGTTGCGCCCAGATTAAGCACAGCGTTCCAAACGCTTGGAGCTTTGGCGTTGTAGATTTCTTCAAGCGGAAGCTCCAGTCCCATTTTCTTCATCTTCTCCATCAGGCTCTGGTCGATCTTGTTCAGAAGAAACATTCCCTCGTCGGCTCTTGCGGCCAGAAAAAATGAGAAAAACAGGATGAATGAAATGAATAAAGCCGATATTTTTTTGCCAATCATTTTTCCTCCTTTCATTGAAAGGTACGAACTCATAAAGGCTCCTTCTGAGGCGCGAGCGAGATTGTTCGCTTTGCTTACAACAATTTTAGCCAAATTAGCTTTTGAGAGAAATCTGCATTACTTCTCGCCTAAACCTTATGAATACTTTTGATGGACCTAACACGATTTTGTATAACAAAAATATCCTTATTTTGCAATTCGAAACAATGAAAATCTGGATATTTGACATCAAAGGAATGCTGTGCTACAAGTTCTCGGGAAAGAGGAAAAGAGTCCTTCCCCTATAAAAATCTGTGAAGCCGAAGAAAAATTAATGAGCGATTTTCGAAAGCGGTTGAAAAAAAGGCTTGAAGGCGCGCTCCTCCCGGCTGTTCCTGTTCCTTTCAAAGAAAACGGGTCGGTAGATTGGGAATCACAAGAAAAATACATCAATCATCTCAAGTCCCAGCCCATTGAGGGAGTTGCTGTCTGGGCGCACACCGGAAGGGGGCTATTCCTTGATCCGGAGACAAGAAAGAATATTCTCTCCTTGTGGCACTCCAACCTTGAAAAGGAGCGACTCATAATTGCCGGCGTTGGAGCAAGAGGAGAGGAGAGCCTGTCAGAGAAAGAATACCTGGTCAATACGGCACAGATGCTCCAGGATGCCGTCGACGGCAACGCTGATTTTATCCTGCCTTATCCCCCGGCCCGATTCCGAGACCACCCGCAAAGAGAAAGAAAAATCCTTGGATATTACAGGCTCGTTGCTTCGGCAAAAATTCCAATGATTCTCTTTTACCTCTACGAAGCAGCCGGAGGCATTGAATATTCGATCGATTTCCTTAAAAGACTGCTGGAGATTGGGCCAGTGGTCGGAATCAAAGTTGCCACTCTCAACAGCGTGATGACCTTCCAGGATATCGCCGACCTCATCGAAGCGCAATTTCCGGAGATAATATTGATCACAGGCGAGGATAGGTTCTTGCCTTATTCTTTTCAAATCGGGGCTAAAGCTGCTCTGATCGGCATGGGTTCTGTCTTCACCGCCATCCAGAAAAAGATGATCGAAGCCTGGAGGAGCACCAAGCTTGAGGAGTTTCATGATACTGCCCGCCTGATCGACAGCTTTGCCAGGGTGATTTTCAATGAGCCTATGGAAGGATACATCCAGCGCCTGCTTCATGTCCTGGTGCAATTGAAGGTCATAAGCCCTGATGCTTGCTTCGACCCCTTCGGACCAAAGCTTTCAAAAAAAGACTTGGAAAGAATCGATAAGACACTGAGCAAGCTTGGCCTGCTCTGAATGCGATGTTCTGGCTTCCTGAAAGACTTGACATTTCACACCAGGTCAGGAAGAGGATTGAGGAAGACCAGCTCCGATTCATGAAAGCTCTTCCTGAAAACCTTCCTTCTTATATTCTTAATAATTATAAGTTTGATATCAGCGGCTGGTACGGCAGGCGCAAAATTAAAATCGTTTTCGGCAAGGCGTCTGGCCAGCTCTCGATGAGCTCGAAGCAGGTGAGAAGAGATGGCGAGGCAGGGCTTGGCTTTGTCGTCTTAAAAACAGTCATAGCTCAAGACGAAGAGGGCAGAAGGGCAATGGAAGACTGGGCTCGTGCTTCTTCGCGCATGAAAGCAGAGAGAATCAAGGGGAAATCAGGGCAGATGGGCTGGACCATAACCTGGAAAGGCAGGGGCTGGACAAAATCGTTTGTTGAGTATCTCGAGCTGCTGAAGGAAACCCTAACCGTCGGGAAAAATTACCAAATGAAGGTCATCCCCAGCTGCATGCTCCATCTTCCCTCAGACGAGGAGAGATGGAGAGTGGAGGAATATCGATATACACTCCGGGAATTGAGCAGGGTCTGGAAGGAAGCCTCGGCCGAAGGTCCCTTAATCCTCGAGATAAATTTCAGCCCGACACTTGCCGGCTCAAAAAGAGCGTCAAAAAAAGAGACTATTATTTACTGGCTTCAAAGCATCAGCAGCATCGTTAAGTCCGAGGCTGAGGTTGAGTTAGGAATAAAAGTCATGAACGCTTCCTTTGAGGATGAATTCCAGGTCAGGATGCTAAAAACTTTGGCTGAAGCAGAGCCAGGGCCGGATTTCATCGTCTATGCCAACCGCCTCTTCGACCATGAAAAAATTTTCGAAGGTCAGCAGGGCGTGGCCTATGGTGGGCCGGACCTTAGCTCTCGTAACTTGAGGGTCCTGACTTTGATCCGCAAACTGCAACACCTCGGACAATTTCCAGAACTTCCTTCTTTAAACGCAACAGGAGATATCAGCTCAGGAAGGCTCGCCCTGGAATATATATTGAGAGGCGCAGAATCCTGCCAGATGCATACCCTCTTCCAGCTTCCCGGCTCTGAATACGCGATGAAAAATGGAACAAAAACAGCCCGTGCCCTGCATCGGCTCATTTTTTCTCCAGCAGACGGGTTGATCGCCGGCATGGAGTATATAAAAGAACGCTGGGGAGAGCTTCTGTCCTCAGATAAGCTGAGCATAAAGCAGATATCGGCTCTTTATAAGAAAGAAAAATTTTATAAGGAGAATTTAGATGTACGAGCGCTCGATTAAGCTCTTCAGGCGGGCGAAAAGGCTTATTCCTGGCGGCTGTTCAACGGAGAGCAAAAAAGTTGAAGCCTTATTTGCCTCAGAGCAGGCCCCCTCTTTTTTCAAGTCCGCCCGAGGCTCAAAGCTTGTCGATGTTGACGGAAATGAGTTTGTCGATTTTGGAATGGCGCTGGGTGCCTGTATTCTTGGCTACAACCACCCGGCTGTTGTCAAAGCAATAGAGAGGGAGCTGAAGAAGAGCGGCCTCTCCATTCTTTCCTCAGCTCTCGAGCCTAAGCTGGCCAAGCTCATCATCGACACCTTTCCTTCAATCGAGATGGTCCGCTTCTTAAAGACCGGAGCAGAAGCCTGCAGCGCTGCCGTAAGGCTCGCTCGAACAGCAACTGCAAGAGAGCCGGTCCTCGCTTCAGGATATTTCGGCTGGCACGACTGGAGCGGCAAAGGGCAGGGAATACCTGCTTCAACAAAAAAATTAATCCTTGAGTTTGCCTTTAACGATTCGGATGACTTTTTAGACAAGCTTAATTCCCTGCCAAAGCCTCCTGCAGCAGTTATCATCGAGCCGGTCATCAACGAACATCCTCGGCGAGAATTCTTAAATACGGTCCGAGATCGATGCCGAAAACTGGGGATTGTCTTCATCTGGGATGAAATCAAGACCGGGGCAAGAATGGCTCCGGGCGGCGCGCAGCAGTATTACGGCTTCATGCCAGATTTGACTGTTCTTGGCAAAGGAATTGCCAGCGGAATGCCTCTGGCTGCTGTCGGAGGCAAGAGAGAAATCATGAAAGCCTGGGACAAAGTCTGGATTTCCTCTACGTTTGCCGGAGAAAGCCTCAGCCTTGCAGCTTCCATTGCCACACTGAATTTCATCCGCCAGAATCCTGTTAATTTCCATATTGAGAAATTAGGAAACAAGCTTCTCTCCGGATTTAAAAAAATCGTCCAAGAATTTCCCGGCTGGGGAAAATGCTCCGGAATAGCGCAGATGAACACCATCGGCCTGCAAGAAGGCCTGCCCAATCTCCAGAAGCTGGAGGCGATATTTTTCCGCGAAATACTCAGCTCAGGCTTCATCATCAAACGACATGGATATAATTTTGTCTCCTACTGCCATAAAGAAGACGAGGTCAAACGCTGCCTGAAAGCTGTTCGTGAAGCTTTTGAGAGGATAAGCCGCATAAGATGAAAATCAAAGACGCTCGTCTTTTCAAGGCAAGTCGGCCTTATCGGGTTCCTTTTACAATTTCCGGGGGAACGACGGCCGTCGCTGAACATATTTTTGTCGAGCTCGAAGCTGAGAACGGATTAAAAGGCTATGGCGAGAGTGCGCCCATGCCCAGCTATTCAAAGGAAACAGCGGAGTCTGTCATCGGCACATTGAAATCAGGGATGCTCGAGCAGGTGAAGGGCGAATCGCTGTTTGATCTGGAGAGGATTCTGGAAAAACTCGACGCGGTTAAGAGCGACAATCCCTTTGCCTTGGCGGCTATTGACCTTGCCCTTCACGACCTGATCGGAAAATGCCTGAATGTCCCCTGCTACAAGCTGATGGGAGGACTGGTTCGAGCTCGCGTTGGGCTGTGCTGGGCGATCGGGATCAAAGAGAAAGAAGAAATGGTGGAGGAAGCAAAGAAATATGCCGCTCTCGGCTACAGGACGGTCAAGTTAAAAATCGGCCGAGACCCGGGCCAGGATATAGAGAATGTGCGGGCAGTAAGGGAAGCTCTGGGAAAAGGGGTCAGGATGAGGGTCGATGCCAATCAGGGCTATTCTCTTTCCGAAGCGCTCAGAGTTCTGCCTGAGCTCGAAAAATTCAATTTGGAGATGATCGAGCAGCCCATCTCTGCTCAGGACATCGAGGGAATGGCCGAGCTCTGTGCAAAGCTGAGGGCTCCAATACTTGCTGATGAATCCCTTCGCACTCTTTCTGATGCCACGGCTCTGGTCAAACACAAAGCCTGCGACATCTTCAACATCAAAGTGATGAGAGTCGGCGGGATCCAGCGCTCAAAGAAGATAGCGGCTATCGCTGAAGCCGCTTCGGTCCCTTGCGAAGTTGGAAGCATGGTCGAAATGGGACCGGGCACTGCTGCCGGCCTTCATTTCGCTCTTTCCACTTCGGCCGTGAAATATGACTGCGAGATGATAGGCCACGAGATGATCGACGGAGATATTATCGAGGAGGAAGAATGGATTTCCTCTTGCCGGAACGGCTTTCTGGGAGTTCCCTCAAGGTCAGGCCTCGGCTTCGCTATAAAAGAAAAATTTCAATATATTGATTGATATTAAAGGCATAATCCTCTTCTTAGCCAGAAGAGAGGAATTTCTTAAAACTTATCAAGAAAAGAATTTAATTTTATTTTTTACAGTGCTAAACTATTAAATAAGCCTTTTGAAAAAAGGGGAGGGCCCCCTTTAATTGAGGCGTTGATTTTAAAAGAAAATATTTCCTTTTATGGAGGTCATCGATGAGAAAATTGTTCATCCCGGTTGTCATCCTTCTTCTTTTCGTTCTAACTGCCTGTGCTCTGCGGAAAGAGCCAGCTCCAGCAACTGCTCCTGGAAAAGATTTTTATTATTGTTTAAGCCAGGGAGGCGTCTCTCTGGCAGAGAGCAACCCGGATAAAGCGATTATCCAATTGAATGAAGCCGTAACCTTGAATCCTAACTCTTCAAAAGCCCACAACCTTCTGGGAATTGCCTATTTTCAGAAAAAGGATTACAGGCTGGCCATAAAGGAATATGAAAAAGCCATAAAATTAGATCCATCCTACGCCCAAGCCTACAACAACCTGGGGAGTGCATGCTTTATGTTAGGGGAAAACTCCAGGGCTGAGGAAATGTTCATGAAAGCGATTTCTCTTTCCCCAGATCTCATTTCGCCGCATTACGGCCTGGGAACCCTTCTTGCCCTTCAAGGAAAGGTCGAGGAGAGCTCCCACTACTTCAACAAAGGAATTGAGCTTGACCCAGAATTCTTGGAGAGGAACCCGGCTTTTATCGCCACCTTCACCTCCGGTGCCTTAAGAAATCCTGAAGTCCTGTTCATCTATGCAAAAATTTATGCGGCCGCTGGCAATGTGGAAAAAGCTGTTTTGTATCTGAAAAACGCTGAACTGGCTGGATTTAAAGATTGGGAAAGAATCGGGAAAGAGAAGGAGTTTGATAAGGTCAGAGAAGACGAAAGAATAAAAAGTTTCATCCGTTGAGATGTTGATCGACATTCACGGAAACTTTTATGGACCCCGCAACAATCTTCCTCAAGGCCAAAGCCTGAACTACGCTTTTTTAAGCACAGCCCGCGCAGTCGGCATCACCCACATCATCGGAATGACTATGGGAAGCTGGGGCTATTCATCCCATACTTATGCTCCTTCGCTCGAAGACATGTGCCACGGGAATCGCTTCCTGCTCAAAGTCGTCGAGGAAAACAAGGGATTTGTCTTCGGCTATGCCTACATCAACCCTGTCTACGGCAAGAAAGCGCTTGAGGAACTCGAGTTCTGCCTGAAAGAGGGGATGATAGGCATGAAGCTCGGAGCCAGTGTTCGCTGCACCTCTGTTCTTCTTGAGCCGCTGCTTAGAAAATGTATCGAGCACGATGTTCCTGTTCTCCAGCATATTTTTCAGCGCAGGACTGAAGAATCCCCTGATGTCGTGCTTTCCGATGCTGCGGATTTAGCCCTTCTTGCCAGAAAATTTCCTGAAGCCCGTCTCATCCAGGCCCATATTGCCGGAGGAGGAGACTGGCAGTTCAGCCTGCGCGCCGCAGCCGACGTGCCCAATATCTGGGTAGACCTTTCAGGAAGCGGCTCGGATGAAGGCCTGGTTGAGTTTGCGCTAAAAACTGTTGGCGAAGACCGTCTTCTTTTTGGTACAGATTTAACCCTCGACACGGCCGTAGCCCGGCTTGAGACTCTTAAAAGGGCGGGCGCAAACATTGAAAAAATTTCTTTTTTGAATGCACTGAAAGTCTTCGGAGATAGATTTAATTGATAATCGACGGCAACGTTTTGATCGGCAACTGGCCCTTCCGCAAGCTTCCTTATGTTGAAGCCGGACAGGTCCGAAAAATATTATTGGCGAGCGGAATCGACCGCGCCCTGGCCGCATCGCTCGATGCCATCCTCTTTCGCAACGCTCAGGACGGAAACGAAATTCTTTATAATGACCTTGCTCGGCACCGAGACTTCTTCACGCCTGTGGCGACCATCAATCCCTCCTATGTCCGTTGGGAAAAAGACTATGAGCAGGCTCTTCAAGAAAAATGTGCAGCCATCAGAATCTATCCTGAGTATCAAGGCTGGAGACTTCTTGATTCCTGCGCCTGTGAGCTTTATCTCGCCTGTCAAGAAGACAAACTGCCGCTTATTCTCACCGCTGAAATCGAGGACGTAAGGCAACGGCATCCTCTCGATAAACCCGCTGACTGGAAAGGCGCCGAAGTGAAGAAGCTCATCGAGGAGTTTGAAATCCTCAAGGTTCTAGCGGTGAATGCCCGCGCAGAAAAGTTGAAGGAGATGGCCCTCTGCTTATCAGAGGAAAATCGAAAAAGGCTATTCTTTGACATCAGCGGCGTCTGGGGCGCTTTTGTCGATGACCTCGACCTTTGCCTCAAGCAGTTTGGCGTCTCCCAGTTTGTCTTCGGATCCCATGCCGCTCTGAAAACTCCTGAAACGGCCGTGACAAAGCTTGGTCTTTCAAAGGTCAAGGAGCAGGATAAGAGACAAATTATCGAACTCAACATCAGACAATTGATGCCGAGACTAAAGATATAAAGGCTCAGAGTAAGTGGCTTAAAAGCATGCCGCTTTTGTCCCATCGAGCCAAAAGCGGCTCGGTTTAAGGCTTCGCTCATACAAAAAAGGGGACTGTCCCTTTTCTTGAGAGGGACAGTCCCCTTTTTGTATACCATGCCCGCTCAGCTTTAAAACCGCTTTTTCGCCGCTTAGGCTTTGCCTGAGGACAAAAAAGGCAAAGGCCACTTTTTTAGGGATTGAATTTGGGTGAAACATTTTTTATAGTGGGAGTCAATATTATGAAA
>CAZGMN010000149.1:0-7968 GCA_964526905.1 uncultured Eubacteriales bacterium | reverse complement strand
GGAGGACAACCCACGGGTCTCTTGCCGTAGGAAGACTCTGCAGCGCTTCCTGGGTTACGTTGATTCCAACCGAAGTTTTCTTGGCATCGACGACGGGCGAAGCCGCAACGACCGTCACCTCTTCCTCAAGCCTGCCCACGGTCATGGTCAGGTTCAGCTCAACGTTTGTTCCGACGGTGACGATAATTCCCTGCCTAATTTCTGTCTTGAAGCCGCCAAGTTCTGCCTTGATGGCATAGTCCTTTCCCGGCGGGAGAGAGAGAAACCTGTAGGTGCCGCTTGAGGAGCTCACGGCATGTAAGGGAGCTGTAATCGAGCCGCTCAAGATTAAGGTAACGCCAGGAAGAGGGTTGCCTTCTTCATCGCTGACCTTGCCGTAGAGGTTTCCTGTTCTTATCTGAGCCAGCAGCGAACAGGAAAGAAGCAAGACAAATAAAATGCTGAATAATTTACGCACTCAGAACCTCCTTTTTTCTTTTTTTGAGGAATTTCAATTTTCCTTTTCCCTGGAGTCAACGTTGACTCCACTGGTATCCTTTTTTATTCTTCTTCTATTCTCACCTCCTTTTTCAGCAAAAAAAAAGAGGCTGCCCGAAGCTCCTCTGGAGCCTCAAACAGCCTCTTTCTTGCAAGTCAGCTGTTTAAATAAATATTTTAAACAGTTCTCATTTTAACCTCTTTCTTATTATGCAAATATCATGCCATTTTTCTGTCTGAATTTTATCTCTTTTTTTAACAAGAGCTTATATAAATATTTTTGACATTCGTTCAATCTTTATCCATTTAATTGAATTCAAATATTCGAAAAAATGAATTGCTTTGAAATATTGAAGGGATCGCTTCCCTGCAGGCAATCCGCAAGAAAGCTTTTTCGAAATCAGAAAGGATTCGTCTTAAAACGAATATTGTATCTTTTTATTTTCACGTTGAGAGTTGAATACTTTATCTTTAAAATCTTTGCTGCCTTTTTCTGGTGCCCGTTAACTTTATGCAATGTTCTGAGGATAATGTTCCTCTCCAAGCCGTCGATGAGCTCTTTCAAAGGAATGTTGCTGTTCAGGAAAAAATACTCGACGAAGAACGAAAAAAGCTTATCATCCGATTGATATCTTCGGAAGAGTCCCTTCTTTTCTTGTGAATCATCAGGAAAAGAGTTTCCAAGCCTCTTGAAAATTTCATCTCTTTCTTGAATTCTTTCCGGAAAAAAAGCAAAGCTTGGCCCTTTGTCTATCTCCTTTCCAAGCCCTCCTTCAAGATTGAAACCATCAAGAGCTTCCTTCTTGTCCTCCTCAATCAATTTCTCTGGTCTCATCTTTTTTCTCCTTTAAAAATAAAGATTCATGCTATTTTCATCTCATTCATCAACGGCAAATTTTATCTTTTTCTTAACTTCCTCAGCGATCATCGGCAGTCCATCTTGAATTTTCAGCTTCTCTATATCTCCGTATCTCAGCGCCTCGCAGTACTTGATGAATGAATACCAGACAGGATGAATTCGAATCAGCCGGCAGTGGTTGAATTCATAATCTTCTCCAGCTGCTGGGTTGGAAATGATTTCTCTTCTCATAACATTTTCTCCGCGATTTTTTTGGAATCCAGAAGATGGTCGATGGAGCGGCTGAGAGCATCTAAATCAAGCGGTTTAACAAAGAAATGAGAAATGGAAAGATTCGCAAGTTGATCGATATTCACCAAGTCTGGAAAGGCTGAAATGAGAATGACTTCTCCCCGGTATCCAGATTCTCTGAATCTGGCAATCATCTCCAGGCCGTTCATCTGAGGCAATTTCAAATCAGCGATGATTAAATCAATCTTGGTATTCTTAAAACGCTGCAAAGCCTGATGAGAATCTTTGGCAAGCTCAACCTGGTAGTTCTTATGGAGGAGCAAGAAAAAGGTCTTGCGGATAGACTCGTCATCATCAACAACAATAATTGTCTTCTCGGTCATCTTTTCTCTTTCACCTCTTTCAACTTTCGATCTCAATTCACACTGTGTTTTTCTGCATTTTTTGTGCCAAAATAAAATAAAATTCCTTCAAGAACCTCAGAAATAAGGGGATGAATGATTTCAGCCGCACGGCTTGAAAAACTCCGGGAATATTATCTAACTCTCAAATAATAAATAAAATAGCGCCATAGACGATTTAATCCTCTGATTGAAAAGAAGGGGATCAAGCCCAGAGAAAAGGAAAAGGCGTTCTTTATACCTGAAATTGATGAACGCTGATAAAAAAATATTTACAGGGAAGTGTAAAGCATTTACACTTTTACATCCAGCCCATATTCCTTGATCTTCTTATCAAGAGTCGGACGGCTGATCTGAAGGATCTGGCTGGTCCTGGTCTTATTCCCCTTTGTTGCTTTTAAGACATGCTGAATATAATTCTTTTCGATTTCTCTTAAAGCGACAAGCTCCTTGAGAAAGAGCTTTTTCTCTGCTGGCTCAAGAGGCAGATTTTCCTCCAGAATCACATCGCCCTTAGCCAAGATGGCGGCTCGAGTCAAGGCGTTCTCCAACTCTCTGACATTCCCCTTCCAGGGGTGGCTGACCAAGAGCTTCATGACTTCAGGAGGAATTTTTCTCACATTCTTCCGCAGTTTGCGATTGATCTTCTCCAGAAGATAAACCACCAACTCTGGAATATCTTCTTTTCTTTCGCGAAGCGGCGGCAATATGATCTCCACCACTTTCAGACGGTAGTAAAGGTCTTCTCTCAATTTTCCTTTCTCAACAAGTGATTTTAGGCCCTGGTTGGTGGCGGCTATGATCCGGGCCTGGGTCTTCAGGATTTTCTCTCCTCCGACTTTCATGAAATCCCTTGTTTCAATCACTCGAAGAAGCTTCGCCTGGAGATTTGTGGAGATATCTCCGATTTCATCCAGGAAGAGTGTGCCCTTCCCTGCAATTTCAAACTTTCCTCTGGTTTCATAAACAGCATCGGTGAAAGCTCCTTTAACATGGCCGAAGAGCTCGCTTTCCAAAAGGGTGTCAGAGATTGCCGAGCAATTGATGACAATAAAGGGCTCGTCTCGATAAGGGCTGTTGTAATGAATAGCCTTGGCCACCAATTCTTTTCCTGTTCCACTCTCACCCTGAATGAGGACATTGGTTCTTGAATTAGCGACAGAGCCGATGAGCTTAAAGACCTGCCTCATCTGCGGAGAATGCCCGATGATGTTGTCTATGGTGTATTCTTTCTGTTTTTCCTCCATCATATAGCTGACTTTCTCTTCCAGGCTCTTTATCTGAAAAGCCTTATCGACTGTCAAATCCAGCTCGACATAGTCCAACGGCTTGACCAAATACTCGAAAGCTCCCAATTTTATGGCCTCAACGGTTGTCTTCATGTCATCATAAGCCGTCATGATGATGATTGAGGCATTTTTATTCTTTTCTTTTATCAGGCCTAAGACTTCAAGGCCATCCTTATCAGGAAGTCGGATATCGAGCAACACCAGGTCTGGATTACTCTTTGCGAATTTCTGAAGTCCTTCCTCTCCATCTTCAGCCAAAAGAACCTCAAATCCTTTTCGGCTCAAATGGGAGGAGAGAGTTTTTCCGATTAAAGGGTCGTCATCAATGACTAAGATAGATTTCATTTTTCTCCCTCGCAGGGAATGAGAATTTCAAAACAGGCTCCTTGCTTGATATCTTCCTTAACCTTTATCGAGCCTTTATGCTGCTCAACGATTTTTCTGGCATTGGCCAAGCCCAATCCAATCCCGGAAGATTTGGTGGTGTAAAATGGTTCAAAAATAATTTCTTTGTTTTCTGGAGGGATCCCGCCGCCATTGTCAGCTATTTCAATCTTAATTGTCTTTCCTGATTCATCCTTCAAAAGCGAGAGGATAACCTTTATCCTGCCGCCCTCCTCTGCGGATTCATAGGCATTCCGCAGAACATTCAAAAAGACCTGTCTCATCTTGTCGCCATCGGCAAGAATCAAGGGTAAATTCCGCTCATAATCTTTTTCCAGAGCGATCTTTTTCAACTCTAAAGAATCGGCAACAATTTTTATCGATTCATCAAGGATTTGCTCAATAGAAAACAAATTCAAATTCAACTCCGATGCCCGAGTAAAATCCAAAAGCTCTTTGATAAACTTCTCCATCTGGACTATCCCTTCCTGGGAAAGGCCCAAATGCTCTCTTTCAATTTCATCCAGATGGGTGCTTTGAAAGAGCTTTTGGATGTTCAACTTGACTGATGTCAGGGGATTGCGGATCTCATGGGCAATTCCAGCAGAGATGCGACCGATGGATGCCAGTTTCTCTGCCTGAATCAATTTTTTGTTAGCCTCCTCCATTCTTTTCCTTGTCAAGAGAAGCTGATAGCTCATATCGTTGAAGCTCTGAGCCAGATTTCCGATCTCATCCTTAGAATGAATGTCAATTTCTTGGGTGAATTCTCCTTTGGAAATCTTCACTGTCGCATCCACCAATTTTTTCAAGGGACCTGTTATGCCCCTCGATAAGAGGGCTGTTCCGCCCACGCTGATCATCAGTCCAACAAGACCGATCAGGATCAGCACCATGCGGGTCTTGCGAATCGCTCCCAGCATCTCCTCCAGCGAAAGTCCAATCTTTATCGAACCCCATTTCGTCGGAGACCCGGCGACGATAATCGGAACCTCAATTTCAAGAATTCTGAAAACTTTCCCTGACACCTTGTCTTTGAGCTTTTTGGATTCAAAAAAATAGCTCCTCTCATCAGCCTCTGCCTTGAGCCGGCTGAGGCTATAAATCTCTTCATAATCTTTTATAAAATCATTGGCCACAAAAGGCTTATTGGTGCGGTCATAAAAGACAACATAGATGAGCTTCTTATCGATCTGCGCCTCGATATTGTCCTCAACGGCTTGCCTATCCCAGTAAATAAAAGGATAGTAGTTGAGATTGGCAATATTCTTAGCGATCAGCACCCCCTTGTTCTTCTGCTCTTCAAAAATGGTTTTTACCTCTCGATGCTCGATAACAAAAATAACTAAGCCCACAAGCACGATGAGCAAGCCGATGACAGAGAGCATAAACCTCATCTTGAAGGAAGTGTGGAATCGGACTTTCATTTATTTATCCAGCCATATTTTCCTGGCGTCCAGGTAAGAAAAACCAAGGGGAGGGACTTCCACTCCCCTGACATAGGGCTGCATGGCCACCCTGCTCTGCTTAGAAAAAAGAGGAATAGCCGGAACATCGGAAGCAAGAATCTTTTCGATTTGATGAAAAAGATTTATCCTCTTTGTCCAGCTCGGCTCCACCTCGGCCTCCTGTAAAAGAGTATCCACTTCTGGATTGGAATAACGGAAAATATTGAATGCGGATTTTGAGAAAAAGAGAGGCCTGATGAAAGCCTCGGGGTCAGGGAAGGTCATCATCCTCTCATAAAGAATAAGATAGGGCTCCTTGGAGCTCATTATTTCCTCGGTTGATTTATAAAAACTAAGCCTTAGTCTTATTCCAAGTAGATCGAGCTGCCTGCGAAATTCTCTGTAAATTCTGAGTTTCGTCTCTGTTCTTGGAGAAGCGATGAATAAAGTGACCGTCGGAAACCTGTTTTCGGCTGAGAAGCCGGCCTCCTCAAGCAGCTTTATTGCCTGTTCGAGGCCAAAGCTTTTTTCATTATCTTTGGGGAAAAATCCTGGCAATCGAGGAGGAATGTAGTTATTAGTCACTTGGAGAACATCCCGGACATCATAGGCTGCTCGAACAATCTCTTCTTTATCGAGAGCGAAAGCGACGGCCCTGCGAACAGCCGCTCGATCAAAGGGAGGAAGGGCACAGCTCATTCCTAAAAACACAGGGTGGAGCACGCCATTCTCAAAAATCTGATAATTGGACCTCAAAAGCTTCTCGGAAAGGACTGGAATCGATTCTATCTCCCCGCCCAAAAAATGCTCAAGAGTGAATAGAGGACTGAATTCTATAGCTGCCAAATAAGGCTTGGGGCCAAAATACGCTGTATTCCTGACCAGCCTGACTCCAATGATATCCAGCCTCGTATTCCTTAACCAGGAGTCAAAGACAAACGGGCCTGTTCCTGATGGTTTGAAAAAAAATCCTTTTCCCTTGTCAAGGACAAGTTCCCGAGGCAAGATTTTACAAAAATGCATGCTCATCAGGCTCAGGGCTGAGACAAATGGCTTTATCCACTGAATCTCGAATGTGTATTTGTCTATGACCTTGAATCCTGAAACGTCCTTGGCTTTTTCTTCCCAAAAATCTCTTGCCCCAACGACAGTATTCAGGAAGTACTGGTGATAAAGGAAATTGAGCTTTGGGTCGAGAAGCCTCTCAAAGGAAAATTTAACGTCTTCGGCTGTGAGCTCGCTTCCATGGTGGAACTTGACTCCTTTTCTCAAATAGAAAGTGTATCTCATGCCGTCGGAAGAGATTGACCAATACTCGGCCAGGTGAGGAACGATATTCAGATTCTTATCCAATCTGACCAGGCCGTCAAAAAGCTGTTCGGAGATAAAAATAAATGAATCAGGGCTTGCCGGGTCAATCTGCATTCTGAATTCGTTGGTAAAGGCCTTCACATGGAAAACCCCTCCAGAGCGAGGTCTGTTGTTTGTCTCTTGTCCTGAATCAGATAGAGGCAGGAGAAAGAGCAGTGAAAGAATAAGGCAAAAGATTTGGAACGCAGCTTTTTTGACCATGATCACTTTCCTTAAATGATAAATTATTCTTAAAGTTATAGCAACTTATTGGCAATTTTTATGCCAACTCTTTGTAGTTGTTAATTCCTTTAATAAGAGCAAATTAGGCGAGAAAAAGCAGCTGGATAAAATATCTTTTTTGTAAACTTTTTTTACAGGAAGGGCAAAGTATTCAGAGATAATAAAAAGGAGGCAAACTTATGAATTGCCTTTTTTTGCTATTTCTTCGACTCTTCTAAAAACACGCATCAAATTCTCGCCCCAAATCTTGCGAATTTGTTCTTCTGAATAGCCGCGGCGAAGAAGCTCCTCAGTGACTCGAGGCATCTGGCTCACTTCTTCACAGCCGTCGATCTCCCCACCGCCGTCAAAATCCGTGCCTATTCCTACATGGTCCTCTCCGATGAGTTTGACGACATGGTCGACGTGGTCGACCAAGTCCTTGACTGAGGCCCTTTTCACAGGATACTTCTCTAAAATGGCTGCATATTCCTCACGCATCTTGGCCAGCGTTCCCTCATCCCTGATATCGCGGCGTGAGCCATATTTCTCTCTGAGCGCTTGCAAGGCCTTATCCCTTTCTGGATTCGGCTTTTCCTTCTTGAGATAGCTGGAGACAAAACAAACCTGGATGACCCCTTGGTTCAAAGCCAATTGCTTGAGCATCTCATCCGATAGATTTCTTTCAACATCGCAGATAGCCCGGATGCCGGAATGGGAAGCAACGACCGGTGCCTTTGTGACCTTCAGCACATCAAAAAATGATTGATCAGAAATATGGGAGACATCGACCATGACCCCCAGCCGGTTGCATTCAGCAACAATTTCTTTGCCGAAATCACTCAACCCATTATCCTCAGGGTTTTGCCTGTCCGTGGAGGAATCGCAGATGTCGTTATCCTGAGTATGGCAAAGGGTCAGATAACGGATTCCCTTCTTATAATATTCCCCCAAGAGAGAAAGGTCTTTGTCGATAGGATAGCCATTCTCCATCCCGATGAAGGCCGCCCTTTTTCC
This sequence comes from uncultured Eubacteriales bacterium, assembly GCA_964526905.1. Taxonomy (GTDB): domain Bacteria; phylum Acidobacteriota; class Aminicenantia; order Aminicenantales; family Aminicenantaceae; genus CAZGMN01. The sequence goes on along the minus strand of CAZGMN010000149.1, from coordinate 290 downwards.
TTCCTTTTCTATGCGGTAGGCGTCATCAGGGCTGACAGCAATCTCCACCAGCTGGGGATAATCCTCAGCCATTTTATGAATGGCAGCCAGCAAAGCCATGGCTTGCTCTTTGGCTCGAGCATAGCCTTCGGGCGTTCTCTCGCCCTGCCCGACAAAGACTGCAAAAAACGATGCATCCAGGCCGCCTTCAGCCATTCGAGGCAGATCGACCTTTCCGCTCTCGCGCTGGCTCGGGTCATGACGCTCTCCCACTTTCCATCCTTCTCTTAACATGTGCAGGGGAGTATCAA
>CAZGMN010000148.1:0-8001 GCA_964526905.1 uncultured Eubacteriales bacterium | reverse complement strand
GCAGAGATGATTTTCGCAGCTTCGAGGATAAGCTCCACGCCGTGAAGAGGAAGGAATGAGCCAAAAAACAATACGGTGAACGGCTCTGCTCTTCTATTGACCTCAGGAGGCCTGTAGAGTTCATCATCATAGCCGACCGGCAATACTTCAACTTTCTCCGCTGGAATTCCATAATTGCGCCAGTAGTAATCTTTGTGAGCATGAGTATCAGCCAAAACAAGGTCAGAGAGCTTGAAAGCCAAGGAATCAATCTTGAAATTCCACCGCGCTTGCCAGGAGCCCGGCGGCCTTCTCTTCCAGTCTGTTATTTTTGTCTCGAAGCGCGGAGCCAGCGGGTCAAAGATAATTTTCTTAGATGCGGCGAGAGACAGGATTTTTGCCAACGGAACATCCTTTTGACAGAATTCAGGGACGAAAAAAAAGTCACGCTTTAAAAGAAAGCTCAGACTGCGGGAAATGAGCAGCGGGTATCTCAGCCAGAATTTATATTTTGGCTGAACACGGCACTCCGCAACATCGACCCCATTCAGTCTCAGCCCTTTTTTTATGACTGAATTCCTGGGATAGGCAGGGTCATAAGCTCCAAAGAAACAGACAATCATTTTCGCTAATAAATATCACCCCTCCTCCTTGTCTGTCAACAAACATGGAAGAGGGGCAATATTACTGATTCTGTTGTGCGGGTGAGGGTATGGAGGTTCGGGGCACGCTGATTTTCCCCAGCGAGGAAAATCAGCTCCCATTCAGCCTTCGCTCTTCTCTCCTTCGGAGAGAAACCATGCCCGCTCAGGCTTCATAGGGGACTCCTCACCTCCAACCCCTCACCCCCACCATAATCTAAATGATGGCTATTGTAGGATACTTTATCTTTGAGTTTTTGACTGGATTTTTCAGCGGGAAACAGGAATTCTGATCGTTTCGTACAGAGTCAGGCTGTTTGGCCCTTCAACCTGAAGCCGAAAGAGAAGATGGCGTCCAAGATAATAGGCTGGAATTCTTATCACGAAGGGTTGAAGAGATGATTGACTGGCAAGAGGAGCAAGGTCTGGGAAGGCGACCTTCGATCGGGTCATCACCACTTGAGGATTGGTTGCACTCAAAGTTCCTTCGAGGGAAAATGCCGTAACCTCACCTTCGTTCTTAAGGCTGAGACGAAGCTCGATAGTTTCTCCTGTTTCGACTTTTCCGTTGCCGTTGCCAAAGCTCTCACCTGAAGCATCGTCATCGATAGTGTAAGACTGGAGCTGGAGCAGGGCCTGGCCCATATTGGCGGCTAAGGCCGCATTGGCAATTCCCCAGCCATAGTCGTTGTCAGGGTTTAAGCTGCGGCTTGCAGAGCCGAGCAAGGCAGCGCGCACTTGAGCAGGTGTCCAATCGGGGTGGATTTCAAGAAGCAAAGCTGCGACGCCGGCGACTAAGGGAGTGGCGAAGGAAGTTCCGGAGCCTGTGCTGTAAGTGCTGCTGCCGTCTGAACCAATGCGCGCAATCCAGTTGCTAACGCCTAAGGCGCAGACCTCAGGCTTGATCCTCCCGTCATAAGTCGGGCCCGGTGAGCTGAAAGAGGATATTTTGCCCGCTGAATCGACAGCTCCGACAGCAATGACGTCAAAACCGTCCGCAGGAGCGATGATATGGCCCCAGGGGTCGTCGCGCTCATTCCCGGCAGCGTTGACCACGACCACCCCCAGGCTCACCGCCCTGTCGGCAGCCTTGGTGGTCACTGCTGTCTTTCCGTCCATATCCTGAAAAGTGTACCAGTCTGTGTATCCCAGAGATGATGAGACAACTTCAGCTCCAAGTTGCTCAGCCCATTCAATACCAGCCACCCAGTAGTCTTCCTCAATCGGCTGTTCGAATCTTTCTGTTTCTGTCTTTGCCAGGAGAAAATCGGCTTCATAGGCCGGTCCGACGAGCGAGCCGAATTTGTATCCCCCGAGGAGCGACCAGGTTGCAGTTCCATGAGAATCACTGTAATCATTGGGATCGAGAAGGTTTTGCTGGACGTCGTTGTCATTATTGACGAAATCCCATTCCGAGATGAGATGAGCGTTGCGGAAGACTTCGTGGCTTTTCCGGAATCCTGTGTCCAGCATACAGACCAGGACACCCTTTCCGCTGTAGCCAAGCTGGTGAAGGTAGGGAACATTGAGCTGGTCGAGCTGGGAAAGCGAGCGGCCGTAGTTAATGTTTGGATTGCTTGGCTCTCCCGCGCCTGAGCCAACTAAATAAGGAGGAGGAGGCTCGTCACGCTCAAACGAGGCGACGAGGTCGATTTTGGTCACGAATTCCAGTTGGGAAAGGGCTTGAATCTCGAAGGAGGTTGCTTCGGCGCTCAGGGCATTGAGCCAGCGGGATGAGGTCCTCACCCGCCTGACCAGCGCTTCCGCTTTTTTTGTATAAGATGAATAGAGCGGAAAATCTGCTTCGTCCACGAGATTTCCTTCTGAGCGGACCTTTAGACGGCGCCGGAGGCAGCGTGTGTCCAAGCTCTGACGGATTTCTGCCAATTTTCGTCTTTGCGCCGCCTGAGAGAATATTCCTTTATCTCTGAAATAAATCCATATTTTGAAGACTTTATCCTTTTCGAGGCAGGCCGAAAGCTTATTCTTGAGCCTCTCACTGAGTTTATTCTCTTGAATCCGTCTTTGCTCAAAATTCTTTTTTTCCTGCTGATGAATTGAAAACGTGTCCTTTTGTCTCTGCTGAATTCTGGAATTTTGATGAAAGGTTTTCCCACTCTTTCCCTGGAGCAGGAAGAGAAGGAGAAAAGTGAAGCTGAGAAAAAGTAATTTTCTGATTTGTTTTATTATCCTTGACTTCAAGTTCTTATTCTGAAAAAACTTGAGCTGAGAAGATTTCGATCTGTGCCCCTTTCTTCCATTCATCCTCTTCCAGTCCGGCTTTCAGACATCCATGGCTGAGATAAGTCTCTAAATCCCAGTTCCACTCGATAGGAACCTGGGGGAGCAGGAGTCCTCGGCAGGGGCCTTTGGAAACAATGATGCCGTGCTTTCCGACTTCAATCTGCTTGATATCCTTGATAGGTTCGGGAAGGCTGAGCACAGATATTTCAATTTTTATCTCCGGGAGTTCCTCCAAGGATAGAGGCTGAAAGCGGTAGTCCTGAGTGGCAGCCGAGATGGCAGAGTCGATGATTGTCTCGGCTAAGGATTTGTAAGGAAGGGGATATCCGATACAGCCCCTGAGTTGTTCCTCTAATTTGAGAGTGACGAAGGCCCCTTTTTTTTTCTTAAGCTCCTCATCTTCTATCTTGACCTTGAGTGTTTTTCCTGTTTTCAAGCAGTGTTCGATGGCTTTGCGAGCTAAGTCAAGGAGGAATTTTTGCTGGTCCTTTTTAAGAAGATTTTCCATTGCCCTCTCTTTTTATAATTATAAGATTTTTAGCGGGATCGGCTTCAGGGAGAATTTTTTTTCGTAATCTATGAAAAAAGATTTGATTCTCATTTTTTTTCCTCTAGAACTGAGTTTGAGGAAGAGCTTGCCGCAGGCAAAGGGAGCGAGAATTTTTTTGACTTTTCTTTCGTCTGCTTTGAAAGAAAAAAAGCCGATGATTTTCTCCTTAAAGACCTGGTCAAGCTTCTGATAATTTTCCGCCGAGGCGAAAAAGCCAGAAAATGTTGGAAGAGCTTTCTCGACAAAGACGCTGTGGCCTCTCCTGTGGCCAATAAGCAGCCCGTCAGAGCTTGAACTGGGAAGGATAAGGTTGAGAGCCTCGAACACTTGGAATGCTTCCTGTGAAATGAGAGCATTCATTGAAATTGATTATATCAGAACTTGGATGTCGATAAAATAAAAAAGAGAGAGACAGGTTAAATCAGCCCTAAGAATGGGGCGGCAAATCTGACGCAGACCCAGATGAGGATGATTCCGGTGATCTCCAGCCAAAAACCATGGGTAACCATCTTGGTGAAAGGAACGAGCCCGGAGCCGTAAATAATGGCATTGGGAGGGGTGGAAACCGGGAGCATGAAGGCAAAGCTGCAGCCAAGAGCGCTTCCGATGACAGGAGGCAGGGGATTTATCGATGCAGCTTTCGAGATGGCGATGACAACCGGGATGATCATGTTGGCGGCAGCAGTGTTGGAAGCGACTTCCGTTAAGAAGACGCTGAATGCCACGGAGATTAAGGTGACGAGGGAGAGGCTGGCCGAGCTTCCACCTGAGCTGATAAAGAATCTGCCGATGGCATCAGCCAGGCCGGTTTCAAACATCTGCATTCCCAATGACAGGCCTCCTCCAAAGAGGAGAAGGGTTCCCCAATCGACCTTCAGAGCATCTTTAAGAGAAATTGTAAATTGGCCGCGCTTGAGGTCAACGGGAAGGATAAATAACAGTCCTGCTCCGATGATAGCCACCACAGACTCTGGAAAGTGCTTTTCAAGCCAGAGGGAAAGGGAAGAGTTTCTTCCAAAAATAATAGAGACAAGGCCAGGGAGAATCCAGAGGAGCACAGTTACAGAGAAAGCAAAGAGCACGTTCAGCTGGGCCCGGGTGAGCCCTTTTTGGGTCTTTTGGCTTTCAGGAGAAAGAGTTGTCTGAGTTTCTTTCAGATTTGTTTCCTTTCTCAACCTGAATCTCAAGATGAGAAAAAGAGCGAGATACATGGGAATGAGGACCAGGAAGCCGATGAGCGTCCAGTGGAAGAAGGTGATTTTGAATGAAATTAGCTTTTCCAGCATGCCGATGGCAATGAGGTTAGGCGGAGTCCCGATAGGTGTGCCGATTCCCCCAACCGAAGATGCATAGGCGCTCATCAGCAAAAGGACAAGGCCAAAAGAAGAGCTTTCTTTTTTTTCAGAGTTAAATGTGCTCAAGATGCCAAGGCCAATGGGATACATCATGGCCGTGGTGGCGGTATTGCTGACCCACATGGAAGTGAAGGCCGCGGTCAAGCCCATAGCGAACAGGATTCTTGTTTTCTTATGTCCGATGGGCTTCAAGGAGAGAACGGAGTAAGCCAATTTTTTGTCGAGAGCATGGACACTCATTGCCCTTGCCAGAATAAAGCTTCCCAGAAAGAGCATGATAATCGGATTGGCAAAAGGAGCAAAAGCTTCATTGGCTGAGGCGATGCCGAAAACCGTGATGAAGACGGGGATGAGCAGAGCGGTGACAGGGATGGGAATACATTCTGTAACCCAGCAGACGACAACGAGAAGAAAAATAGCCAGAAGGCTGCGGGCTTGAGGATGCTGAGGAAAGAGTGAAGAGAAGTATGCTAAAAAAAAGAGAAGGGGGCCAAGGAAAAAACCTATTCTTTTTCTCAGCTCCATTCTTCAGGCTTCAGAGTGAACTCTTCCAGTGAGCTCTGATTCTTTCCTTTCTCAAATGCATGTTGTCGTCTTAAACTTTTTTGAGATTTTTATTTAATTAGCCTGGATTATATTTTTTTTTCGATGAAAAGACAAGATAAAATGATGGTTTCTTGACTCGAGGATGGAGATAGATTTATATTTAAAAAAAATGAAATACGAAACTCTGGTTGTCGGGGCTCTGGAAACAAACTGCTACCTTGTTTATTGTCCAGAAACCAGGGAATGTGCCGTTGTTGACCCAGGAGCTGAGTCAGAAGAGATTTTCCGCTTGATTATGAAGAAGGGTCTTAAGCCCATTATTGTTCTCAATACTCACGGCCATGTGGACCATGTCGGCGCCAACCGTGACATCAAGGAAAGGTTCGACGTCCCTCTCTGTATCCATTCTGCTGATAGCTCCATGCTGGAAAAGTCACAGGATTCAGAGCTCGCCCTTTTTCTCGAGGCCAAGGATTCACCTGCTCCAGATCGTCTGCTCAAAGAAGGCGATAAAATAAGGATCGGCAAGTCTTTTTTAGAAGTCATCCACACTCCCGGCCACTCTCCAGGAAGTGTCAGCTTCTTGGGAGATGGATTTATCCTTTCCGGCGATACTCTTTTTTCAGGAGGAGTCGGACGAACCGATTTTCCAGGGGGCTCTTGGAGAGAGCTGGAGAATTCTATAAAGAATAAAATCCTGACCTTGCCCGATGAGACGATTATTCTCCCCGGCCATGGTCCATCGACGACAGTTGGCCAGGAAAAAAGCTCTAATCCCTTTATCACATGAGGAACCTTTTGAACCACGCTGAGGGTACCCTTCGGGTCTTTCTTGAATTTTTGTCTGTGGAAAAAGGCCTCTCTTCGAATACCCTTCTTTCATACTCCCAAGATTTGAAGAAGTTTTTTCTTTTCTTGCAAAAAGGAAGAAAATCCTGGCTAAAGGCAGGAGAGGAGGATTTGATAAAATTCATCCACCTTCAGAGCCGGAGCGGCCTTTCATCCCGTTCTACGGCCAGGCTCATTTCCTCTCTAAAAACCTTTTATAAATTTTTGGTGAGAGAGGGCGCGGTCAAGAGAAACCCCGCTTCAAATCTTTCTTCTCCAAAGAGCTGGATTTCTTTGCCCAAATTTTTGACAGTGGAGGAGGTCGAGATCCTTCTCAGCCAGCCAGATGAGAGGGATGCGCGCGGAATCAGGGATAAGGCTATGCTGGAGCTCATCTATGCCGCAGGATTGAGGGTCACGGAGCTTCTGACTTTGAAGCCTGAAGACTTAAACCTTGATGAAAGATTTCTTCTTTGCCTGGGAAAGGGAGGAAAGCAGAGAATCATCCCTATCGGAGGATCTGCTTCGAAGGCCGTGCGCAGCTACCTCGGCAAAGCCCGGCCCAAGCTATTAAAGAAGCCAAGCGAGTTTCTCTTCTTAACCTCCAGAGGAAAGGCCTTCACCCGTCAGGGTTTCTGGAAGCTATTAAGAGCTTATGCTAAAAAGGCAGGATTAGAGCTGAAAATCAGTCCCCATATCCTTCGCCATTCCTTTGCCACCCATCTTCTGGAGAGAGGGGCCGACCTGAGGTCTGTGCAGCTGATGCTTGGTCATAGCCAGATCACCACCACTCAAATCTATACTCATGTCAGCCGGCAGAGGATTCGCCATCTTTACGACAAGTACCACCCCCGCGCTTGATTGCCATTCCTGAGTTCAGCACTGAGCTGATGATAAGAGTATCATCGCCAAGCACCGTATCAATCTGAGCGCGCTCCATTCGGTCGCTCGCCTGACAATTGAATGGCTTCTCTTGCGTTATCGTTGGCCTCGATGGAATGAACAGAAAAGGATTCAATTGATGAAATTTTAAGAGCCCGGTGCTCCTTTTGAAAAATGAGGGCTTATCAAGATTTCGATGTTGACCTGGTGGCTGTTGGAGAAGTAGACGGGATTATTCTGAATCATCTGCCATTTCTGATACTTCCACTCCCAGGAAGATTTCTTTTCCACCGAATCTGAATAAATATCTTTTTCGAGGAGATAGACATGATTGGAGCCTTTGGTGATAAAAGAGTCGTAATTGATTTCCGGGGAGTAGATGAAATTTTCTTCGGAGGAAGGTAAGTTGAGGTAGAATTTATTTTGGGAGTTGTTCTGGGGAGTCAGAAAGCCATTGACGATGAAGTTGAAATAAAGGTTATCCTCTTTTCTCAAAATATAATTGAGCTTAAAGGAAGGCTTATCGATGAATTCCTTTGCGGAGAGGAGTCGAATCGAGTCAGGAAACAGGGCCTGCTCTTCAGCCGCAAAATTGACAAGCTCTGAATTTTCATAATAGAGGATAAAATCATCGTCGTTTTTTTCCATGCAGCCGGTCCAGAGAATGGTGAAGGAATAGTTGCCGTAATAGGATGACCTTCCTTCGCTGACTTTGTAATCTCCATCGGAGACCAGAAGGATCTTAATCTCCCACCAGAGGGGAATGAGCTGATGCTCGGATGAGGAGAGGGAAAAGGAATTCCGCGCCCGAAGACAGATCAAGCAGGCGGAACAAATGAGCAAAATGGAGAAGAGTTTTTTAGCCATGACCTCATTTATTAATATAGGATAAAACGAGAAATAATTCCAGATGAAAGAATGAGCTGATTGTATCTTTCATAAATCATCGCTAAAGGTGATTGACTTTGTCTATATG
>CAZGMN010000147.1:0-8002 GCA_964526905.1 uncultured Eubacteriales bacterium | reverse complement strand
ACGAGAAGGAGGGAGGACGGTTGGAGCCGGCTCGGTCACAGAGATAGCGGAATAAATGATAGATTATAAAATCGGATAAAAGACGAGGAGAACAGAGGAAGAACAAAATGGAAAAAATCAGGATAAGACTTCAATCCTTTGATCATCGGTTATTGGACCAGTCTGTAAGGGATATCGTTATCAAGGCCAAGAGGACAGGAGCAAAAGTTGCTGGTCCGACACCATTGCCGACTCGAATCCACAGATTTTGTGTTCTTCGTTCTCCTCATGTGGATAAACGGTCAAGAGAGCACTTTGAGATGAGAATTCATAAGCGCCTGATCGATATCAGCGAATACAATAACGAGACGATTGAGGAGCTTCAGAAGCTGGATCTTCCTGCAGGAATTGATGTCGAAATCCAGGCATTCGGAGCTGGAGGAGAATAGGGATGGTCGAGGGCTTAATCGGAAAAAAGGTCGGAATGACCGATGTCTTTGATGAAGAAGGAAACATATCTGCTGTCACTGTCATCAAAGCCGGGCCGTGCACCGTCATCCAGAAAAAAACAAAAGAAAAAGATGGATATTCAGCCCTTCAGTTGGGTTTGATCGAGGAGAAGCCGAAGAAAAGGCCGACAAAGCCTTTGAGTGGACACTTTGTCAAGTCTGGAGTTCCCCCGACGAGAATCCTGCGGGAGTTTCGGTTCGAGGAGAAATCTGAGGTCAAGGAAGGAGACCAATTTTTCGTCGATATTTTTAAGATTGGCGATAAGGTTGATGTTGTCGGGACAAGCAAAGGAAGAGGCTTTGCCGGTGTCGTCAAACGCTGGGGTTTTAAAGGCGGCAAAGCCAGTCATGGATCTATGTTCCACAGGCGTCCGGGCTCAGTGGGAGCTTCTTCCTGGCCTTCCCGGGTTATAAAGGGAAGGAAGCTTCCGGGTCACATGGGCGACCAGAGAGCATCAGCCAGAAACCTGACTGTCGTCCGGGCCGACAGAGAACATAACCTGCTTGTGGTCAAGGGGGCTTGCCCTGGAGCCAATGGAGGCTATCTCCTGATAAAAAAGGCCGGTTTTAAGCCCAAGAGTTGAGTGAGAAGATAAGAAATGCTAAAAGTGCAAGTTTTGGACCAGAAAAGAAAGAAGGTTGATGAACTCAGTGTTCCCAAGGAGATTTTTGGCTATCCCTGTAAAGAACATCTCCTCTATGAAGCTGTTGTCAACTTCCGGGCCAATCAAAGGCGAGGGACCGCTTCGACCAAGACAAGAGGCGAAGTGAGTGGAAGTGGTCGGAAGCCTTGGAGACAGAAAGGGACAGGAAGGGCAAGGGCTGGAAGCATCCGCTCTCCTCTGTGGAAGAAAGGCGGAACAACCTTTGGCCCGAAGCCCAGAGACTATTCTTACAGCTTGCCAAAGAGTTCTAAAAGAAATGCCTTAAAATCAGCCTTATCCAAGAAATTGGCTGACAAGCAGATATTTGTCCTCGAGGCCTTGGATATCAAAGAACCTAAGACAAAAGAAGGAGTGAAACTCCTGGAGGCTTTGAAATTGGACTCAGCTTTGGTTGTCGATCAGCACCAGAATAAAAACCTATTTCTTTCTTTGCGGAATATTCCACGAGTTAAAGCCGTGGATTATAGTCAAGTCAATGTTTATGATGTTTTGAACTATAAGTGGCTTGTTTTCAGTCAAAAAGCGTTCAAGTCCTTCATTGCGAGGTTGAAGTGAAACCGGATCCTTATCAGGTCATTCTCAGGCCGGTCATAACTGAGAAGAGCACCGGCCTCAAGGAGAAAAACAGAGAAGTCTGTTTCGAAGTTGACCCCAGAGCGAATAAAAGAGAGATCAAAAAAGCTGTCGAGCAGCTCTTTAAGGTCAAGGTGGAAAAAGTCTGGGTCCAGAACAAAAAAGGCAAGAAGCGCAGGCTTGGCCGCAGCCAAGGCTGGAGGAAAGACTGGAAAAAAGCCTTTGTCAAGCTTAAAGAAGGCGAAAAAATGATTGAATATTTTGAGGCAGTTTAAAATGGCAATAAAAGCTTATAAGCCCGTGACCTCGAGCCTGCGGCAGAGAACCGGGCTCGTTTTTGATGAGTTGACAACGCGGCGTCCTTTCAAGCCGCTGCTGCGGTCTTTCTCTAAATCAGGAGGCAGAAACAACAGAGGGCATATCGCTATTCGCCATCACGGAGGAGGGCACAAAAGGCTCTACCGCATCATCGATTTCAAACGGGACAAGATTGATATTCCCGGCATCATCGAGACCATTGAGTATGACCCTAACCGCGCGGCCTTTATTTCTCTCGTCAGATACAATGATGGCGAAAGACGATATATGCTCGCTCCTCTCGAGCTAAAGGTCGGCCAGAGCATTCTCTCCTCTGATAAGCAGATTGATATCCTCCCGGGAAATGCCATGCCGTTGAGGTATATACCGCTGGGCACGATCATCCATAATATCGAAATGAGAAAAAACAAGGGAGCGCAGATCGCGAGGTCAGCAGGAACAGGTGCTCAGATTTTAGCCAAAGAAGGGAGTTATGCCCAGATTCGCCTCCCTTCCTCAGAGATTAGGATGATTCACCTGGATTGTCGAGCGACTATCGGCCAGGTCGGAAACCTGGACCACCAGAATATTTCCATCGGCAAAGCAGGCCGAACCCGATGGCTGGGCATAAGGCCCACTGTCCGAGGAACAGCCATGAATCCTATCGACCATCCCCATGGTGGTGGAGAAGGGAAAACAAAGGGCGGACGCCATCCTGTCAGCCCTACCGGAGTGCCGACAAAGGGATACAAGACAAGAAAGAACAGGCGAACAAAACGCTTCATCGTCAGAAGAAGGAGTAAATAATCATGGGCAGGTCTTTGAGAAAGGGACCATTCATCGACGCAAAACTCTTGAAGAAGATCCGGATTTTGGTGGCTCAAGGGGAAAAAAGAAAGGTCATCAAAACCTGGTCTCGCCGCTCGACAGTTATTCCTGACATGGTGGGACTGACCATTGCTGTTCATAACGGAAGGAAATTCATTCCAGTTTTCGTCAATGAAAACATGGTTGGGCATAAATTAGGGGAATTTTCCCCGACAAGGACTTTTAAAGGCCATACGACAAAAACGGCCAGAACGATAAGGATGAAAAAGTAAAGTGGACGAACAAGCCTTGACCTTTCGAGCAGTCGGTAAATACATGAAGATTGCACCTCAAAAGTGCAGACTGGTGGCAGACTTGATTAGGGACAGGTATGTGGGAGAGGCTCTGACAATTCTTCATTTTTCCAGGAAAAAGAAAGCCAGCGCCATCATCGAAAAAGTCCTCCGTTCGGCTATATCGAATGCGCGACAGAAAATTCCTGACATTGATGTCGACAACCTTTATATCTCAAGAGTCTTCGTCGATCAGGGGCCTCAAATGAAAAGGTTCAGGCCCGCACCGATGGGAAGAGCCTATCGTGTTTTGAAAAGGATGAGTCACGTTCGTATTTTTTTAGAAGAGAGAAAAGGGAGATAAAAGTGGGACAGAAAACACATCCTCATGGTTTCAGATTGGGCTTCAATAAACAGTGGAGCTCACGCTGGTTTTCAAAAGGAACAGAATACCCGCGCATGATTCATGAAGATTTGAAGATGAAGAAGATGATCAAGGAAAGATATTATCACGCCGGGATAGCCGAGGTTGATGTCGAACGTGTTGGCCCGAAGGTGAGAATCATCATTCAAACCGCTCGCCCCGGCATTGTCATTGGACGCGGTGGAAAAGAGATCGAAAATCTCAAATCTCTTCTCTTGGAAATTGCTCAGAGAGAAGTCTACATTGACATCAGGGAGGTGGATAAACCTGAGCTCAATTCCCTTTTGGTCGCAGAGGGCATAGCCGTCCAGCTGGAAAAAAGAATTGCTTATCGAAGAGCGATGAGAAGAGCAGTGGAGATGGCTTTGAAGATGGGAGCGAAAGGAATCAAAGTCATGTGCTCAGGCCGGCTGGGAGGAGTGGAGATCGCCCGCTCGGAATGGTATTTGAAAGGACAATTGCCCCTTCAGACATTAAGAGCAGACATTGACTATGGTTTTACCGAGGCTTTCACCACCTATGGTCAAATTGGAATAAAGGTCTGGATTTACAGGACGGATATTGATAAACCGAAAGTCACATCTCAGACAGTTGAGGTCGAGGAGATTTGACGATGTTGATGCCAAAGAAAGTCAAATACAGAAAACAGCAGAGAAGAAGAATGAAAGGGAAACCCTGTCGGGGCGTTAATCTTGCTTTCGGAGAATTTGGTCTTCAGGCCTTAGAACCCTGCTGGCTGAGCGCCCGTCAGATCGAAGCTGGCAGGATTGCCATAACGCGCAATGTCAAGAGGAGAGGAAAGCTTTGGATCAGGACTTTTCCCTGGAAGCCCGTGACCAAAAAGCCGGCAGAGACAAGGATGGGGAAAGGCAAAGGCGACCCAGAGTCATGGGTGGATGTCATCAGACCGGGGAAGGTTCTCTTTGAGCTGGAGGGCGTTTCTGAAGAGACGGCAAAAGAAGCTTTAAGGCTGGCCGCTCATAAGCTCCCCATCAGAACAAGGTTTGTATCAAGGGAAGGCAGGGAATTGCGATGAAGGCAAGAGAGTTGGGGGAGCTTTCCCCAGAAGAATTGGTAAGAAAAGAAGAGGAGTTGAGGGATCAGCTCTTTAAGTTGAAATTCCAGCATGCCACCGGGCAGCTTGAAAACGCCATGAAACTCAAGCTGATCAAAAAAGACATTGCCAGAATAAAGACGATATTGAGAGAGAACAAAGAAGGGAAAAAGTAGAAAATGCAAGACATATCGAAGAAAACCGCAAAAGTTGGAGTTGTCACCAACAATAAAGCGCGCAAGACAGTCACCGTGCTTGTCGAACGAAGCGTCAGGCATCCTTTGTACCAGAAGGTCATTAAAAAGAGAAAAAAGTTTCTCGCTCATGATGAGTATGAGAAATGCAAGGTTGGAGATGTGGTCAAGATCGTCGAAACAAGGCCTCTCAGCAAAAGAAAGAAATGGCGGGTGCTGGAGATTGTCGGCCTGGCGAAAAGTGAAGCAGGAAAAGAGATTGAAGGAAAAAAGGAATGATTCAATCCTACTCCAGGCTCAGAGTTGCTGACAATTCAGGTGCGCGGAGAATTCTCTGCATCAATCCCGTTGGCGGAGGAGTAGCGAGAACTATAACCATCGGCGATATCTTTTCCGCCACAGTCAAGGAAGCTGAACCTGAGAGCAAAATTGAGAAGGGAAAGGTTGTGCGGGCAGTTGTCGTCAGGACAAAGAAAGAAGTCCGACGCAAGGACGGCTCCTACATCCGTTTTGATGATAACGCGGCTGTGCTCATCGACCGTGCCGGAGAGCCAATTGGAACCCGAGTCTTTGGGCCTGTGGCAAGAGAATTGAGGGAGAAGAAGTTCATGAAGATCGTCTCGCTCGCCCCGGAGGTCCTGTGATGAATAAAATCTTATTAAAGAAGAATGATATTGTCATTGTCCTCAAAGGCAAAGACAAAGGAAAGACCGGGAAGATATTGAAGGTCATCCCGGAGAAGAGAAGGGCAGTTGTGGAGAAGGTCAATTTTGCCAAAGAGTTTATGCGCCCTGATCGAGGCCGAAATATTCAAGGCGGAATCATGGAGAGAGAGGCTCCGATCAGCGTTTCCAATTTGATGATCTTTTGCTCGGACTGCGGCCGGGGAGTGAGAGTCAAGAAAGTGATACAAGAAGATGGAAGCAAAGTCAGAGTCTGCAGCAAATGCGAGGCGAACTTGGAGAAACAAAAATGAGGGAAGCACGATGAGCCGTCTCTTAGAAAGATATAGAAAAGAGATTGTCCCTGCCCTCCAGCAGGAATTTTCCATAAAGAACAAAATGGCTGTTCCCCGCCTGGAGAAGATTGTGATTAACATGGGCGTGGGAGAAGCCATCCAGAATATCAAATTTTTAGACAACGCCAAGAAGGAGCTAAGCTTCCTCAGCGGCCAATGGCCTGTGGTCGGCAGAGCGAAGAAATCCATTTCAGCTTTTAAGCTTCGAAAAGGTCATGCCATCGCCTGCTATGTCACTCTCCGCGGGAGAAGGATGTATGAATTTTTTGACCGCTTGGTCAACATTGTTCTTCCCCGTGTCCGAGATTTCAAGGGAGTTTCACCCCGGTCTTTTGACGGCTCCGGCAATTACACGCTGGGGATGAGGGATCAACTGGTCTTTCCAGAGATAGACTATACTAAGGTGGAGAGGCAGCAGGGGATGAATATTACGATTGTGACTACAGCCAAGAATAATAAAGAAGCCTACGCTTTACTGGAGAAATTGGGCATGCCTTTTCGCGAGGCTTGATGAGGGAAGACGATGGCAAAAATATCTTCTGTAGTTAAGTGTCAAAGAAAACCGAAGTATTCGACGAGAAGAAAAAATCGCTGTCGAATCTGCGGGCGCTCTAAGGGATATTACAGAAAATTTGATATGTGCCGGCTGTGTTTGCGCCAGTTAGCCCTGAAAGGCGAATTGCCGGGAATCGTCAAGGCTTCGTGGTGATATTAAGGAAAGGATGAAAGGATGAGCTTAACAGACCCTATTGCTGATATGCTAACCAGAATCAGAAACGCTGTCCGTGTCAAGAAGAAAGAAGTGAACATTCCTTCTTCCAGGGTGAATGTCGAGATTGCCAAGATTCTAAAGGATGAGGGATTCATTAAAAATTTCAAGGTTATCGATGACAATAAGCAGGGCACTCTCAATATCACCCTCAGGTATGCAGAGGACAATACGAGCGTGATTACCGGGCTGCAGAGAATTAGCACGCCCGGGCGGCGAATATACTGCAAGGAAGACTCTGTGCCCAAGGTCCTCGGCGGACTGGGAATTGCCATCATCTCCACTTCAAAAGGAATCCTGGCGGGGAACAAGTGTCAAGAGCTTGGAGTCGGCGGAGAAGTTTTATGCTATATCTGGTAAACATGGAAAAAGAGAGAGGATCAACATGTCTCGTGTAGGAAATCGACCTTTGGAATTGCCGGATCAGGTCAAGGTAAGCATCCTTCCGGAGAGGCTCGAATTTGAGGGGCCAAAAGGAAAGCTCTCTGTCAACTTGCTCTTAGGGATTAAAGCAAGAATCGAGGACAAGCGGCTTATCTTGACTCGGTCGAATGATTCAAAGGAGCAGCGCTCCTTCCATGGGCTGTGCCGGAGTTTAGCGAATAATGCCGTTATCGGTGTCACGCGAGGTTTCTCTAAAGAACTGGAAATAGTCGGAGTCGGATATCGAGCCAAGCTTGAGAAGGACAAGCTCGAGTTGAGCTTGGGATATGCCAGGCCGATTATCTATCAGGTGCCGAAAGACATCCAAGTCATTGTCGAAAAGCCGACATTGATCACGGTTAAGGGGATCGATAAACAGCGAGTCGGTCAAATCGCCAATGAGATTCGCAGATTTCGCCGACCCGACCCTTACAAACTCAAAGGGATTCGCTATGTTGGCGAACGCTTGATTAAAAAGGAACGCAAAGCAGGAGTGACCAGTGCACAAGGATAAAGTTTTAATCAAGAAAAAAGCCAAAGAGAGAATAAGAAAAAGAATTCATAAAAAGATCAGGGGCACCCCTGAGAGGCCGAGGGTTTATGTCTTCAAGAGCAATCATTATATTTATACCCAAGCCTTCAACGACGAGAACGGCCGTGTTTTGGCTTCGGCCGCGACTCTGGAGAAAGAGTTTAAAGAGAAGAATAAAAATTATAAGAACATTGAAGCCTGTAAGAATTTGGGCAGCATCATGGGAAAGAGGCTGAAGGAGAAGAAGATCAATAAAGTAGTCTTTGACAGAGGGATTTACCCCTATCACGGTCGAATCAGGGCCTTGGCCGAGGCCATGAGAAAAGAAGGAATAATTTTTTAGCGGATTCTTCAAGGAGGAATCGCTGTGGGCGAAGAAGAAAAGAAAGAAAAAATAATAGAACTCGAAGAGAAAGAGATTGAGCTGAAGGATCAGGTGATCTCTATCCGAAGGGTGACCAAGGT
>CAZGMN010000146.1:0-8022 GCA_964526905.1 uncultured Eubacteriales bacterium | reverse complement strand
GCTGCGCAGGCCCTTGCTCTAGATCGCCATGATGCGCAATGTACCTCTCGATAATCTCACGAGTCATTCGGTCTCCAACTGTCCGTGCAAAATATCCGTCTTCCCACAACTCACCCGCCCACAGCCTCTTCTTCAATCCCGGGAACTCGCGGAACAACCCTATCCCACTTTTGCTCTTTATGATTCTTACCACCTCGGCAATCGACTTGGCCGGAGGAAACGAAAGCAATATGTGAACATGTTCCTCCATAACTTCCAATTCAATCACCTCAAACCCATAGTCCTCACATATCTCCCTGATCAATTGTTCCGCTCGTTCCCGAACCTCAGCCCGCTCGAAGATATTCTTTCGGTACTTCGGACACCAGACCAATTGGTAACTGGTGTCATAGACCGAATGACTCGTTCGCTTGATCGCCACACTTTATATATATCACATTACCGAGCAAGGGCCTATGCGGATAAGGGGGACTTTCCGGTCCCCCTTATAACCCCCTCGGAAAGGCATGCATTCATCCCACGCGGCAAGCCGCGGGGGATTCTGCAAAGGTATCGCTAATTGGTAAAAAAGGAATCCCCTATTTGACTTTTGACAACCACAGAAAACAATAATATTTTATTTTTAATGAAGCAAAGGTATCCGTCTCTTCTAACCCCAGACACCAAGCCGTTCGATCCTGTTGATATTGCGCATCAAACCGAAGAAATCATCTGCAAGGAAAAGGCGAGAAAATATACTCACTTTTACTGCACCGGTGTTTACGGCGGGATCTCGACAGGTTATGCGGTCGGCTGTTGCTTGAGATGTGCCTTCTGCTGGGTGGACTGGTCGAGAGACTTCCCTCTTCAGGAAAGCAATTTCTTCTCCCCTGAGCAGGTTTTTCATAATCTCATCAGCAATGCTCGGAAGGAAAAAGTGAGGAAGATCAGAATCTCTGGCGGAGAGCCGACCCTCTGCCCTGGCCATCTCCTTTCAGTTTTAGATTTAGTCTATGAAACGCGCTTCTTATTTATTCTGGAGACAAATGGCATTCTCTTCGGGGAAAGCTTTGACTATGTCAATAAATTGAAAAAATACCAGAATATCCATGTCCGGGTTTCGTTGAAAGCCGGGAATGGAGAAGGATTTGAAAAGAGGACAGGAGCGAGAGGGGAATTTTACGAGCTTCCGTTTAATGCCATAGCGAATCTGAAACGGGTAGGAGTGAGTTTTCATGTGGCGGCCATGACTGATTCGCGGCTAATGCCTAGAGAAGAGAGAAAAATGATGTTGGAAAAACTCAAAACAATCGGCTATGAGGATTATCTCGAAGAGGAGCGCTGCGACCCCTATCCGACTACGGTGGAAAGGCTCAAAAGAGCAGGTTTTAAATTATGGAAATAGTTATCAACTCGATTTTGCTATTAGATAAACATGCATGAAGCTATTCTCTACGAAAAATTATCCGCCAAAAGCGTCCGATGCCACGTCTGTCAGCGAAGATGCCTGATCAAGGATAAGCAAAGGGGATACTGCCGGACAAGGCTCAATCGCCATGGAAAGCTTTATTCCTTAATCTTCGGGATTGTCTCCACGATCATGGTCTCTCCCATCGAGAAAAAGCCTGTCTATCATTTTTTCCCGGGGTCAAGATGGCTCTCTCTCGGAAGCTACGGCTGCAATTTCCGCTGCCCAGGCTGCCAGAACTGGGACATCGCCCACTCGGAAGTGAGAGAGGAGATAAAATTAGGGAAGATGACCTCCCCAGAAGAGTTGATCAGGAGTGCCCTGAAAAGCAAGTGCCTGGGAATCTCCTGGACTTACAACGAGCCGGCTCTCTGGCTTGAGTACACGCTGGAAGGGGCAAAGCTGGCGAAAAAAAATAATCTCTATACCAATTATGTCACCAACGGTTTCATCACTCAGGAAGCTCTGGACCTCGTCGGTCCTTATCTGGATGTCTTCCGAGTCGATTTAAAAGGCTTCTCCAATGATTCTTACAAGAAGATTGCCAATGTCGATGACTTCTCCGGAATCCTGGAAGTGGTCAAGAGAGCCAAGCATAGATGGAAAATGCACGTCGAAATTGTGACCAATGTCATCCCTGGAATGAACGACAATGAAAAAGACTTAAGCCGTATGGCTTCCTGGATCTCGAGCGAATTGGGCAGGGATACTCCCTGGCATGTCACCCGTTTTTTCCCTTACCTCAAGCTCTCTCATCTCCAGCCAACACCTATAGATACTCTGGAAAAGATAAGGGAGATCGGTTTGAGCAAGGGCTTGAACTATGTCTACCTGGGAAATGTCTTTGGCAGCAAAGGAGAAAATACGTACTGCCCTGATTGCGGCCAGACTATTATTATCAGGGAAGGCTTGGAGACAAAATCAATTCTTTTGAATCAAGGAAGATGCAAATTTTGTAACCAGGCAATCGCCGGGCGATTCGAGGATTGAGAGAATATTAGCTGCAAGGAAATCCGATTGAACAAGAGCAAGCTCGGAAAATGTTGCATTTTAGCCAGAACAGGTCAAGATGGGAAATATCTTTTGAAGGAAGCCGGTAAAGAAAAAATCGGCAAAAAAATATTTAATAACTATCCCTGAGGGAAATAACAGCCAGAGACTTCTCGAAGGTTGAAGGGTTGATTTGCTCCTCGGTAAGGAATTCAACTTCGTAGATTCTCCCCGGAATCATATCAAAGAAGTTATCGGAAAACCTGCCTTTAAAGCCAGGAGAAGATAGGTAGACATCCTTGGCAAACTTTGCGCTTTCCAGAGTGACTAAAATCTTCTTTCCCTGAATCGAGACCTTGCTTTTAATCGCAGGATGGGGAAGATAGACTCTCTTCAACTCTGAGAAATGATGAATGTTGGAGCTTAAAGCTTTATCTTCCTTGACAAGCTCGCAATAAAAATAGGCTTCATTCTCAGCAGCATCCTTTCTCAGTTCGTCTAAGTTCTTAGTAAAAACAATTCGGCTTGTTCTCGGCTCAAGTCTGACCGGAATTGAATCCTGCGCAATCGTTTCTCCCTCATATTTTCGAACTTGCCAGCGAAGCTCGGCATCAACGGACTGAGAAAGGTCAGAGATGCCGTAGACATTCAAGACACTCCCTGAATCTATCGCCGCCACAAGAAGAGGATTGTAAAATCTCTTGGCATAATAATGGAGTGCCTTCCAGTTTCCAAAATAATCTATCCCTGACCAGGAGGCAACCTGCCAGCAGTCCTCTATCTGCCAGTATAAGGCGCCCATGATTCTCGGCATCTGGCTGCGGAAATGCTCGGCGGCAATCTTCATCCCCTCAGCCTGAAGAACCTGGCTGAGCCAGAGCAGAGATTCAAAATCCTTAGGAAGCCGGTAATGGTCAAGCATGTATTGGATAATGAGCCTGTTCCCTTCGGGATGCTTCTGATGCTGCTCCATGACCGGAGAGGTGATGTTCCTGTCTTCAGGAAGAGTGTAGGTCTTAATAGTCTCGATTAAAGGGAAGGATTGAAAGCCGAATTCGCTGAAGAAGCGGTGAAATTTCTTCCGGTATTCTTTAAAGGGTTCCTTCCCATGCCAGATTCCCCAGTAATGCATATCTCCGGATTTATCAGAGCGAGGGTCGCCTATTTTTTCCGAATGAGGCGAGCTTGGCCAGTAAGGCCGGTTCTGGTCATAGACTTTAACCGCCTCGGGAAGAATTTGATGGAATATCTTTTCATAATCTTCCCAGACTTTTGGGGGAAGCGTTTGCTTCCATCCCCAATAAAACCAGCCTTCTTCGCATTCGTTGTTGCCGCACCAGAGGGCAAGGCAGGGATGATGCCTTAATTCTTTGATTATATATTCCGCCTCAGCCTTTACGTTTCCAAGATAAGCATCATCGCCCGGATACATTCCGCAGGCAAACATAAAATCCTGCCAGATTGTCAAACCCAGCTCATCACAGAAGTCATAGAACTCCGGCGCCTCATAAATTCCTCCTCCCCAGACACGAAGCATATTCATCTTGGCTTCAACACAATCTTTGAGCAGGCTTTGGTATTTCTGCGGCGTCACTCGATTCAAGAAAACATCGGCAGGAATCCAGTTTCCGCCCTTGGCAAAAAAGGGAATGCCGTTGACCACAAACTGAAAGCTCTTTCCCCATTGGTCTTCGTTCTGCTCGAGCGAAAGAGTGCGCAGCCCGATCCGCTTGGAGGCTGAATCGAGCTCCTTCCCTTTCTGCAGAACTTGAACCTTGACTGTGTAGAGATTCTGCTCTCCCATCCCTGCCGGCCACCAGAGTTCGGGATTTATTATCTCCAAAGAATTCTGCTGATTATTCAGGCCTTTCTTCAGAGAGACTGACCAATTTTTTGCAAACTCCTTCTTTTTTCCTAAGGCCACGGCTCTAATCTCTGCCTGCTGTTCTTTGTCGGATAAAATTTCAAGCTTCAAATTCAAACGGACGGCATTTTTATCCAGAAATTCTTGGCCTATCTCCAGCTCTTCGACTCGAACCGCATCCCAGGCTTCGATGTAAATCGGACGCCAGATTCCGCTTGTAGTCAGCCTCGGCCCCCAGTCCCAGCCGAAATGATAATGGGCCTTCCTGGTGAAGGGGCAATTTCCAGGAAGCTTATACGGCAGCTTATCTTCAAGAGCCTTTTCCCGGTTTACCGGGGAATCGATGAAGACCACTATCTCATTCTTCCCCTGCTTCAGGAAAGGCTTTACCTCAAACCTGCAGCCTCGAAACATATTATCCGTCTCGGCAACTTTATTGCTGTTGATAAAGACTTTTGCGTATGTATCCAATCCTTCACAGACAAGCTCGATATGATTTTTGCCGGTTATGGTTTTAGGAATAAAAAACTCTTTTCTGTATTCCCAATTCTCTCTCTCCACCCACTGCACTTTGAGTTCATTATCCCGGTAATAAGGATCTGGAATAAGCCCATTAGCCATCAAATCTGTGTGAACGCAGCCCGGAACTGTAGCTTTATACAATTTCTCCTGGCCAGCTTGCCTGAACTGCCACTCCCCTTCGAGGGGAAGCCGAGCTATCGTCGAAGCATCAGCACCTTCACCCGCATAAAGAAAATTTTTATTTATAAATATTAAAGAAAAAAACAGGAAAGATGCGATAAGGATTGAGAACAAAGCCTTTCTCATCTTTTACTCCTTGTAAGAAAATTCACTGCACTGCTTTGACTTCGACCTTGCCCAGCTTGATATTCCTCCGAACAACGCCTGCAGGCCATGGCTTGGGCGGCATCGGCCGCTTCGAAACGACTTTTTGAGCCAATTCAAAAGAAACCTCAATGGCCTGAGGCTTCTCCAGGCAGACAAGCCAGACATAGGCCGAGCCAGTCCATTCATTCATATTCTTTCCAGGGACAATCTTGATTTGTGCCGTGTGCTCTCCTTGCTTGACATCAACTCTGTACCAACCCCAGCGGCCTTTCTGATTTTCAACCTTTGCTTCAACATCGCTCCCGTTAAGGTTCAGGGCAACAATCGGGTCTTCAGCATCGATTGACTTTCCAGAAGGCTCGAACAAGACTGCCAGCGTTGCTTCTATAGCAGGGTCCTTGAGCACAAAGTGGATTCCAACCTCTGAGCCGCCTGCGATTGAAGAAGCTTGGATAGAGGCATTGCTCACCGGCTCCTTCAATTTTTCAGCAGCCAATATAATTTCCTTGGTCTTAACTTTCTTTCCGTTGACTATCGCTCCACTCACTTTTTCCGGATTGAGGAGCTTTCCGCCTTTTTCCCTTTCGCAGATTCTCATCTTATAGCCATTCCTGCTTTCATCGACAACATCGAAGGTTATGCCAGCCACAAGCGGCTCTTTTGCCTCCTCCAGGGGATATATTTCGTAGACAGCAGTCTCATATCCCTGCAGGGGAAGCTCGACTGCTGACCCTGCAGCTGGCATTTGCGGGAAGATAAATCGGTTAGGATAGACCTTCTCCACCACAAGGGATGAGGCGTTAGGGTCGAGGCCGAAGGACGGCGAAAGCTCAAGTCTCAGAGCCTGGTCTTCGATGAATGGATTGCGGACAGCGACTATGCCTCTTTTTCCCTGAAAATGGGCGTAGCCGTAGGGCTTCAGCTCTCCAGGGTCGCCGCCGACCATTTCTGTCAGGCAGAGTGTCGGGAATCTGTCTTTAGCCCAACAGATGGCTGCTGCCAAAGAATCCCATTCTTGGTCAGTGAGCAAAGCCGGTGAGATATAAAGCTCCCACATCGAGATGCCGCGGGCTAAATAAAGGAGAGCATCGTCGCTAAATTTATCCAGGGGCTCATCCCTTTCGCCCAGCGTCTCCAACTCTCCTTTGATGACGCCGTGGGTCATCAGGTTGGCAATAGGAAACCAGAATTCCTGCTGGCGCAGGTCTTCGAAGAGGACAAAGTCGCGGTAGGTGATGGCCCTGTCGCGACGGCTGATCGAAGGAACATTGGCGTAGCCGTAGTCGCTTCCCTGCATCCAGATGGTGTTGGCATACTTCAGCCACCATGGGCTCAGCCAGGTGCCTGAAGTGACGTTGAGGAAGATTTCAGGATTTTCGCGGCGAACAGACTGGCAGAGGTCAATCACAGATTGCATGACAGCCCGGCGCGAATAGATATCCGGAAGATGGCCATGATTCGCTTCGCTGCAGCTGAACTGAATGCCGTCCCATTTGAAATAGCCGACGCCATCCTTCTGGACAAAATCAACAACCCTCTTCTTTAAGAGCTGCCGGTAACGTTCCCCGGCCACGCACATCTGGTCTCCGACTGTCTCGTATCCTTGAGAGCGCATATAGCCCACTCGCCAGTCTCGATGGGAGTAGCCGCCAATCGGACCGAGCCACATCCCCAGGCGGGTTCCCATGCTTTTAAGGGCTTCGGCCAAAGGCGTCAGCCCGCGCGGGAACTGCTCGCTGTTCAGCGCCCAGTCGCTGCGGTAGACATCCCAGCCGTCATCCAGGACAAAAGCATCGAGGTTCAAGCCGCGCTCCTCGAACATCCTCTTCCGGAAAGAGGAGATTGTCCGCAGAATATTTTCTTCATTCAAAGCTCGAGGCTGGTCCTTGACCATCTCCGGCGCACGCAGATCGTACCAGGTGTTGTAAAGAATGTAAGGCCGCAGCGGCGCAACACGAATCCGCTCAAGATACTTTGAGAACCAAAGCTTGAGATAAGGATCAGGCGCGAGCCCCTCCACAACCCACTCGCTCTCAACCCAGGAGCTTCCAATTCTCTCCCCTATTTCCTGGCCGCAGCGGACTTCAGCCTTACCCTTCTCTGGGAGACTGAGCAAGTTTGTGGAAGTCGGATATTCAAGCCCAAAAAAAGCGCCGCCTTGACCGAAGCGAAGGACAACCGGCTGGCCAAAGCCGCCAGATTTGACGGCTGACAGCTCTCCAAGGATCATCAGCTGCGAGGGCCAGACCCAGCGAAGGAAATGGTTTCTATTGCGTACATCGCGAATAGCCAATTTTCTTCGGGCATAAAATGACCCAGGCTCAAGCTGGTAGGTTATCTTCAGCTCGAAGCGCACGTCCTTTCCCTTGAATATTAAATCCAATTCCTTCGAGCCTTCTGAAAGCTCTCTCAGCATTTGCTCGGCAAGCAGAAAATCTTTTTTTGAAAAAAATACGGGATTCTCGGCGTTATTCTCTTTTCCTGGAGCAGTCCAGCCAGTCCACATGATATCCAGCAGAAAATCGGCATCCGTAGTCAAAGCAAGAGGCGAACCCTTGAATTTCGACAGCCACTCTGGAAGGGCCGTGACCGTATCCTCCTGCAGTTGGCCGGATCCAAAACAAACCGAGAGCCGGATCTGGGCGTTGCTCAGCGAATAAATCTTTTTTCCGTTAGCTTCCTGCTCATCGAAAGTGACGACCTCTGCCAAGGAGGCAGGAACAAGAAAAATCAGAAGAAGAGCAAAAAGCGCGGCGTGTAAACGAAAAACCTTCATTTCATCCCTCCTTGCTCTTTTGATATTTTTCAATTATTGAAGATAAATGGGCCATAGATATCATGGCATCTTCAGGGCAAAAGCTTGAATTTTCTT
>CAZGMN010000145.1:0-8023 GCA_964526905.1 uncultured Eubacteriales bacterium | reverse complement strand
CAGATAGACCTTTTAACGATTCTCAATATATCCATCATAAACACAACTTGGAAAATATCCTTATAATTTAAAGGGGGGTAAATATGAAAGAAGCCATCCAATTCAAGCTCAACGACAAAGCCTTGCGCTTAACGGTTGACAGTGAGCGAATGCTTTTATGGGTCTTGCGCACAGATTTGGGACTGACAGGCTCCAAATACGGCTGTGGAGAAGGCTTCTGTGGAGCCTGCACTGTGCTTGTCAACAAAAAGGCTGTCCGCTCCTGCCAGCTTCCTGTCAAAGATGTAAAGGGAAAAGAAGTGATGACCATCGAGGGCCTGGCAAAGAACGGAGAGCTGCATCCCTTGCAGAAGGCTTTTATAAAACACAATGCCATGCAATGCGGCTATTGCACTTCAGGAATGATTCTCAACGCCTACGCCCTCTTGCTCGAGAAGCCTCAGCCCAGCCGCGAAGAGATCATCCAGGGCATGGATGACAACTTTTGCCGCTGCGGCTCGCATACTCGAATCATCCAGGCCATTCAGGATGCGGCCCTTGAGATGAAAGGAGGGAAGAGATGAAAGACGATGAATATAAAAAAGTGGAACCTGACACAACTCCTCCTTCTTTTCTGAGCCGCCGGGATTTTATCAAGCTCTTGGGCGGAGGAATCCTCATCTCTTTTTCACTCGGAGATTTGGAAGCGCTCCAGGAAGAAGCGCGGCGCCGCGGCTTTCGGCCGGCTCTTCCCACTGATTTCAACGCCTTCCTCAGAATCGGAGAGGACGGAAGAGTCTCCTGCTTCACTGGAAAGATTGAGATGGGGCAAGGAGTGATGACCTCTTTGGCGCAGACATTGGCTGAAGAGCTCGACGTTCCCCTAGAATCCGTGAAGATGGTCATGGGAGACACTGACCTCTGTCCCTATGACATGGGAACTTTCGGGTCGATGACAACCCGTTTCTTTGGCCCGAGTCTGCGAGAAGCCGCTGCGGAAGCCAGGGCGGTTTTGCTGGAGTTGGCGGCTGAGCATCTCCAGCTGCCTGTGGAGCAGCTTGAAGCAAAAGATGGAGTGATCTTTGATAAAGCTCACAGCGAAAAGCGTGTGACTTACGCCGAGCTTACAAAAGGAAAAAAGATTGAGAGGCACTTAGAGAAAAAGCCCGGTCCCAAGGCAGTATCGGAATTCACTAAAATTGGAAGGCCGACTTCAAGACTCGATGCTCTGGAAAAAGTCAGCGGCAAGGCTTTGTATGCTGGAGATATACGCCTGCCAGGCATGTTCTATGCCAAGATTTTAAGACCTCCAGCTCATGGCGCAAAAATAAAGAGCGCCGACACATCCGAAGTGGAAAAAATGAAGGATGTTCTGCTTGTTCGCGATGGCGATTTGATCGCAGTCCTCCATGAGCATCCTGATGAGGCTGAGAAAGCTCTGGCAAAGATAAAGGCTGAATTCGAGATTCCAGAAGCGAAGGCCGACGACAAAACAATCTATGAACATCTGCTCAGCGCTGCACCAGAAGAAAGTGTTGTCGCCCAGGGAGGAGACCTCAAGACAGGGGAAGGGATGTCTTCTCAAATCTTCGAGGAAAAATACCTCAACGCCTATGTTGCTCATGCAGCTGTGGAAACGCACACAGCTCTGGCCAATATCGAAGGGGATAAGGCCACTGTCTGGGCATCGACCCAAACTCCTTTTGGTGCCAAGGATGAAATAGCGCGAGCCCTGGGCTTTCCTTCCCAGAACGTCCGCGTCATCACGCCTTTTGTCGGGGGAGGATTTGGCGGGAAGACCCGGAACTTGCAGGCTGTGGAAGCAGCGCGGCTGGCTAAAATTGTGGGAAAGCCTGTCCAGGTTGCCTGGAGCCGGAGCGAAGAATTTTTCTATGATTCCTTCCGCCCGGCTGCTGTGGTGAAGATAAAATCAGGAATCGACGGTTCAGGCCGTATCATTCTTTGGGACTATCATGTCTATTTCGCCGGAGAAAGGTGCTCCCAGCAATTCTACGATATCCCCCATCACCGCACAGCTGTCAGCGGTGAATGGATGGGAAGGACAGGTGGAGCCCATCTTTTTGCCGTAGGAGCCTGGCGTGCGCCTGCCTGCAACACCAATTGTTTTGCCAGGGAATCCCAGGTCGATATCATGGCTTCAAAGGCAGGTGCCGACCCCCTGGAATTCCGCTTGAAGAACTTAAACAACGAAAGAATGAAGAGGGTTCTCCAGACTGCCGCGGACAAATTCGGCTGGAAGCCTTCCAAATCACCCAGCGGCCGCGGCTATGGAGTGGCCTGCGCCGATTATCAGGGAACTTATCTGGCAACAATGGCTGAGATTGAAGTCGATAAGAATAAAGGAGGTGTTCAGGTTAAACGCGTTGTCTGTGCTCAGGATATGGGACTGGTCATCAACCCTGAAGGCGCAAGGATGCAGATCGAAGGCTGCATCACCATGGGCCTGGGCTATTGTTTGAGTGAAGAGCTCCACTTCAAGGGCGGAAAAATCCTGGATCTCAATTTTGACACCTACGAGCTTCCCCGCTTCTCCTGGCTTCCGAAAATCGAGACGGTGCTCATCGAAGCCAAGGACTCTCCTGCTCTTGGAGGCGGAGAGCCAGCCATCATCGTCATGGGTGCTGTTGTAGCCAATGCTATTTATGATGCAACCGGCGCGCGGCTCTTCCATCTTCCAATGACTCCGGAGAGAATTAAAAAACGTTTGGCTGAAAAATCTTAGATGTTGTCGCCGAGCTTAAGGGTATCTTTTAGCTTATATATTTTTTCTCTCTAATTCCTTTCTGTAATCCTCGGCATCATCTATATCACAGAGAATGCTGGAAGTCCTGACTTTAACTTCAAAGATATCATTAGGACGATTGTAGACAAGCTCCCTGAGCCCGAGTTGTGGAGACAAGCTCACCACTTCTTCTCTGTATTTCGTGTCGATGAGAACAGGATGGCCTCGCTCTTTTTTATAAACAGGAAGCACAATCCCTTTCCCTGTCTTTTTGTAGGCAGCGATGATTTTGTCAATGACCTTGCTTGAAACCGAAGGTTGATCGCCTAAAATAATCAAAGCCGCCTGCGCATCTTTAGCGAGTGCCTTGAACCCGCACTGGACTGAGGAAAGCATCCCGCTTCGATAATCAGGATTAAAGGCAAATTCTAATGGCAAGTTTTTAATCTTCTCCTCAATCTTTTCTTTTTCCGAGCCGAGCACGACCAAAATTTTATCGACATTTGACTTGACGACGTTTCCGACGATGGTCTCGATTATCGTTTTTCCTTTAAAAGGGAGGAGAAGCTTTGCCTCTCCCATCCTTCTCGATTCGCCGGCAGCGAGAATCATTGCCCAGATCATTCTTATTCCTTTGCTTTTTCCCGCACCTGGCTTCGAACAAGCACAAGCTGGGCAGCAATGCTGACTGCAATTTCCTCCACGGTCTTGGATTGGATGGGAAGGCCGATTGGAGCATGGACGCGCTCAAACTGATCAGGAGTTGCCCAGCCCTCTTCCAGGAATTTCTCTCTCATCAGCTTAATCTTTCTTGCGCTGCCGATCATCCCGATATAGGCTGCATCTGAGGCTATGCACTGGCGAAGGACTGTGGCATCGTGGCTGTGGCCGCGGGTGACGATGACCAGGTATGTTTCAGGAGTGATAGGATAATTCTTGAAGGCTTTCTTAAAATTGGTGACGATAATTTGGTCTGCATCAGGAAGCCTTTCTTTATTGGCAAATTCCGCTCGATCGTCGATGACCGTGACTTCAAAATCTAAAAGGCTTCCCAGATGGGCTAAGGCCTGTCCGACATGCCCTGCTCCGGCGATGATGAGATTCGACAGAGGAAAGACCGGCTCAAGGAAAAGCAAGGTCTCCTCTCCTTTTTCATCGAATATTTTTTCTTTGACTTTCAACAGGGAGGGCTTTCCTTCTTGAAGGACTTTCTTCACCTCTTCCAGAAAAAATGCAGAATGCTTTCCCAGCTCAGCTTTTAGTTTTCCGCTCTCTTCTATCCAGTATCGAAGGAGAGAAACTCTGTCCTCAGAAATCCTGTTGATGAATGTTGCCAGGACACCAGGACGCCTTTCGGCAAGAGAACGGTTCAGACTGCGGAAGGCATCTCTATACTCTTCAGGTCTGGAGTCAATCAAGATTCTGACCTCACCTCCACAGATGGCTTCCTCTGTTGAGGACACGTCGGCATCAAGGTTGAATTGGCAAAGGAGTGATTCCTTTCTTTTCAAGGCTCTCAGAGATTTTTTCTGGCTTTCTGCTTCAAGAAGACCTCCTCCCAGAGTCCCTTCAACAAGCCCTTTAGCAGAGAAAACAGCCGTTGCCCCTCTAACCTGAGGCGTTGAGCCCTTGGTCTCGATGATCGTGGCCAAGGCTACAGGTTTCTCCTTATCAAGGAGATTCATAAGATGAAGATAGATATTTCTCATCTTCTCTTTATCTCAGGTATTTCAGATTCTTCAAAAAGAAAAATCCTTTTTGAAGGCCAAGTATCAAAAATATTAGATCCAGGAATTCATTTCTGCTTAAACCGCCTTCTTGATCTCTTCCAACATGCGGGAAAGGACATCTTTTTCTCTGATATCAAATATGCTGACCTTGCTTTTTCCCAAAAATTTAAGAAAGTCTTCAAGGACGCTTGTCCTCGCCACAAGAAGATATTTCGCCCGAGGCTGAAAAATCACCTGCTCCAGCGCCGGCCACAAGCCCTTTCCCCCCATTTCCAGAGGCCCGACTTCATCAACAACCAAGAGGTCGGCTCCATGGCTGCGAAGAATAATCTTTGAGGCCTCGGCCAAGCTCTGGGGGATAAAATAAAAAGAGCCAATTTTCTGCCACTCCTTCTCCCCTCCCTTGCGGATAAAGGGAATGGCTTTCTCTTCCTTCAGGTCAAATAAATCGTAGCCGATAACCTTTTCGTTTTTCAGGATAACTTCGCTCAAAAATCCATGAACATTGAGATTTTCCCTTTTCATTTCTTGAACAACCTCTCGGAGCAGGGTTGTTTTGCCGGAATGAATAGGGCCGGTGAGCAAATAAATCATGATTATTTTTCCCAGCGGAGAGAGTAGCATTTGAGGACTTGAAATCCATCCTCTGTTTCTTCAACTGAATAGAGCTTTCCGCCTTTTATAAAATGGTCATTTCCCTTGAGCGCAATCTTTGCAATATAATTTCCTGCAGCGTCAAAGATGTCAAAGAGATGTTCTTCTTTCATTTTCCCTGTTTCATAAGTCTTAACGAATATTCTTCCCTGCTCATCAAGGAAAAAATTCTCATAAGGGGGAAAAACCTTGGGCACTTCGATTCTGTCTTTGAACATTGCAGTTTCAGGTGGAAGCTGAGCTAATCTCTCCTTCTTGTATTCATCGCTTATTTTGATTGGCTCCCACTCTTTCAAAATTCTTTTTATGACTTTCCCCTCTGAATTTAAAACCTTGATTTCGTACCGGTCAAGGTTGCTGATAAGAATAGTGTCATTCTTTCCTACTCTATAAATTGTTAACATGCTCAAAGGATTGATCTTCCCAGCCATGATATTCATATAATCAGTGGCGATGGTAAAGAGAGGATTTAGCTCTTTATCGAATTTTTTTATTTCCTGGCCGACCTTGTTTTTCTCAAAAACAAAATGTTGGGCAATCATCTTCGCTTGAGAATCGAACTCCACTCCCGCCAAGCCAAAAAATTTGCCCGTGGAGATGCTCCTCAAGAACTTTCCGTCAAGAGAAAAGAAAGCGAATCTTTGATTTAAAGAATCCTCGACCAAAAGCTCCCTGGCCGGAGTGAGACGAATTCCTACCGGTCCGCTTATTTCTCCTGGACCCTGACCTTTCTTCCCGAAACTCCTCAGATATTTTCCCTTCTTGTCGAAAACTAAAATCTTATTTTCTTTTCTATCGAGGAGATAGATGTTTCCTTCATCATCAACTGTGAAAGAGGAAATTTCAGAAAAAATTTCCTCCTCTTTCTTGCCTTCTCCTAAGGAGAATTCTTCCTTGAGAGTCAGCTTGGTCAGAGCGCCTCTGGGAGGAGCAGGTTTTTTTGGATTAAAAACAACCTGGACTCCGTCAATAGTCTTTACCTCAATCTTATCTGCCCTGACCAGGCTGACGGTGACAAAGAAAATCAGAACAGCCAACAATAATCTTTTCATTTCCCTGTTAGAAACTTTATAGCAGAGGAAAAACTCGAAGTCAATGAAGCCTAAATCACTTGATTTCAACGATCCTATCCTGAAGTTTGTAGTCGAGTATTTTGTATTTTTCAAGCCATTCCATCAGAGTCTGGTTCAAAGAGTAGCCTGTATCCTTTGTCTCAGCCAAAGGAAAGCCAAAGTATTTATCCTCGGCATGGCCGACAAGGTAATCATTGCTGACAACGGTATAGACTTTTTGCGGCTGAAGAAGAATGCCATGACTTTCTAAAACTTCTCCCTCGACCTCTATATAGTCCACTCTCTTTCCATAGGGTCTCACAGCCTTAGGATAATATCTGTATTTAAGGCCAGAAACCTGAAGTCTGTCCCAATCTCTTTCCACATCATGCTCGAGGGCATCCTTGATCTGCTGGGCCGTGAGTCTAAAGACAACAAGAGTGTTATGGAAGGGTGAGACATCAAAGACATTAGATTTGGTCACCGGCCCAGCCTTGATATCTGCCCTTATTGCTCCAGTGTTGTGAAGCCCGATCTGCGCCCATGTCTTCCAGCGCATGACATCAGTAATCCAGTCTCCGAGCCGGCTTTCGACGGGGGAGTTTTCTTTCGGATAATCACTTCTGTTGTGGTCGACGTTGGCTTCTCCTATGATTTTTGCGAATTCGATCCCCAGAGCATCATCGACTTCCTTGACAAAAGCGGAAACCTTAGAAGACGGCTTCAAATCAACGTCTGCCCAGAGCGGTATCAATCTCTCTTCATAGCTTGTAATTCTGTGCTTCTCGACTTCCACCTTCAGATAGCCGAGGGTTCTTTGATAGCCCCAGGTTGACTGGACCAGGACTCCGTTGACTTTGTTGAACTTTCCATCGTTGGAAGCAACCAGAATGACATCAACTCCTGTCACATTCCTGGCTATTCTTTCTGCCTCATTGAACGAGCAATGGGCGATAACGACAACTAAATCAGTCTTCTTATGAAGCCTCGGAATATAAGAATTAAGAGTAGGAACCATGGGCAGCACATCCAGACCTTCAACTGCCTCCTTCTGCACCTCTGTCAAGAAATTTTCTTCCATGACTGCGATGACTCCAACTTTAAGCTTTCCAAAGGAAAAGATGTGGAACGGTTCGGCCGGAAAGAGTTTCTTGTTCTTTTTAAAGACAATGTTAGACATGACCGTTGGAAACCTGGCCAGCTTTTTTAGCTTGACAGCATTCTGCCAGCCTTTATCAAAATCATGATTTCCGTAAGACCAGAGATCATAGCCCACTCTGTTCAAGAATTCGATCATTACCCCGCCAGTGATATCTTTGTATTTAAGATCTGCAGCCAGAGTGCCGGTCAGCATATCCCCTGTTTCAATCACCAGGACGTTTTTCTCCCTGGCTCTTATTTCATTGATATAATAGCTGGCAGCTTCCATGCCCCCCACCAATCTTTCCCCGTTATCCGTCTTGACCTTGTAGGGCTTGTAAGTTCCATGTGTATCGTTGGAGTGAATCAGGGTCACGGATTCTGAAAACAGAAGAGAAGTGGCACAGAAGAGGAAAGCCAAAAATAGAGCGATGGCGAAAAGCTCTTTCTCAAAAAACAAGTTCTTTATTGTCTTTCTCATCTTATGGCCTGCGAGCAAGAATTGTTACATTCCAGGCGCAAATTCTCAGAGCAAATTCTATTTCTCACTTCTAAAAAAGCTTATAGCATAAAAAAAATTTTATTTCAAAAATTAAGCCATTAACTTGAGAGCATGGAGATGAGTTCTGCCATGACCTTAGTGCTAAAATTGTTGGACGGCTCCGGCCTAAGGCTTCGCCTCACAAGCCAGAGACTTCAAGTGCAATTTTTACAGGGATTAACGG
>CAZGMN010000144.1:0-8047 GCA_964526905.1 uncultured Eubacteriales bacterium | reverse complement strand
GCGATAATGCCAATAAGGCCAAGGCCGAGGATTGTTCCGCTCTTGAGTGAGGCCAAAGGCCCAAGAGAGTCAGCAGGCAGGAAGACGGCGGCCACAGCCAGGAAAAAAGATAAACCTGAGGCAAAGGCCAATAACCAGGCTTGATTGGCCCATTTCCTGCGGCTGAAGAGAACTCTATTGGCGACGAGGCCGGCAATGATGGGCACGATAATCATGTTGAAGATCGAAAACATCATCGACAGAAAATCGACATGGATAAGCCTCCCAGCCAGGGTTTTCATCAGAAAAGGAGTCATAAGCGGCGAGGCGAGCGTCGAACAGGCTGTCATCGTCACCGAGAGGGCAACATTGCCTCCGGCAAGGTAGGTCATCAAATTCGAAGCGACTCCTCCTGAGACAGAGCCGATCAAGATAACACCTGCGGCAACCTCTGGCTCAAAGCCAAAGAGGGTGGCGATGCTGAAGCCAACAAGAGGCATGATTGAAAACTGAAGAAAAAATCCGATGAAAACTGGCACAGGCATGATGAACACCCGGCTAAAATCTTTGGCGCTGAGGGTTGTGCCCATGCCGAAGGTGATAATTTGAATGAGGGGAGTGATCAGGACTTTCAGGTCTGCTCCAAACCATTTTCCGAATGCTCCAGGATAAAACATGGAAGCGGCGACAAAGGCAAAGACCCAGGCGGTGAAGGCAAAACTTTTGAGAAACGAATGCCCGCTGCAATAAAGAGCTAAAGAAGCAAAAAGAACGATGACCAGTGGGCCAACCTTAGACCGATAGCCGCCGGCGAGCATAAAGAGTATCGCCAGAGCAGAGGCAAGAAAAACAAATCTAAAAAATTTCAGAGCGTTCTTTGCCGGCGCTTCTCTCTTCATCTCGTTCTAAAATAGACGTAATAATAAAAGTGTCATCGCCAGGAGCACAGCTCGGCGGCAATCTCATCAAATAATGAGATGGCCACGCTCCCTTCAGTCGCTCGCCATGACATTGTAACAAAATTTATGACTTTTCTATTAGTCATAATTTATAGAGCCTGGCCATATCTTCGTGAGGCTTGAATTTGTAAAGGCACTGGTCGAGAGCTGTCCCGACCACCTTTATTTTTTCCATCTCTCCCTGTCCCATGCCTGCTTCGGTCATGGCTGAAAGATAAAGGACCCTCTTTGGGTCGAATCCCATGATGCGGGTAGCGACTGTGTCTGCAGCCAGAGCATCAAGACTGGCCAGAGCGACTCGCGAGTTGAAGGGAGTTCCCCAGGCAGGACCGTTGCCCTCCATGGATTCAAAGCCGTCGATGACCGCCAAATCGGGAAAAACTTCCTGGCTGATATGAAACATATTGAAATGGCAGAGGTCGTTGACAGCCACAGGAGCAGTGTGGAAAAGGCCTTTATCATTCTTCTTGTAGTCGTTGATCGGGCAGCCCAAGAGAACATTCTTCAGCGACAAAGTCACCAGGACTTTATTATGGGTCTTCATCCTGGCCGCGGAGATGACATAGAGATTAGGGTCAAAAAAAATGGAGCTGATGCGCACCGCCAGCGGCTGGTTTTCGCTGCCGAAGACATAACGATATTCATAAGCGCCTTGATTGAGATCGACCAATTTCGCGTTGTAGCTTTTCTCCAGCTCAAGGTATCCATAATTTTTGAAACCGTCGAAAGTCTTTTGGTTTCCTCCTTCGCCGATAATAATCTGCTCTTTATGGTGGGGCTGGAGAAAATCTAAAATAGCACGAACAGCATCGACATGGGTCACGCTCAGAGGATTGTCGGCAAGGACAACATTCGGCTTTAGCAAAATCTTCTTATTGCCGATCGAGCTCAAGACTTCATCTTCGATTGCCTTCAGTGACTGATAGACAATTTTGTACCTGTCATCTCCCTTGACCAGGCTCACCCGGGCAGGCTCTGTGACTTTTTTATAGAGCTGGCCAAGATGATGATGAGTGCTTGTGCTGAAAAAAGCTCTTCCAAGGCCAAAAGCTTCCTGGCCGAGCGCAAGCCCGCCAAGTGTTCCCAGGCCAATCCCTTTTAAAAAATCGCGGCGATTCCAAATTTTTTTATTGACTGGCATCATCGACTCCTTTCTTCAGAGGATATTCCAGCCCCTTCACCTTTGTCCGAATTTTATAAATCCTGTTGTAGCAGGTGGCATAGATTGTCTTCAGGTCTTCATCGCCAAAACAGCAGCTCACAGGGAAGACCGGGAAATTGACAATGCCGATGAACTCACCTTTATCATTAAAAATCTGAAGGCCGATGTAGGTGGCAACATAGATGTTGCCCAACTCGTCAATGGTCATCCCGTCAGCGCTCGTGCTCTTTCCTTTCCGATCGAGGACATCAGGCGTGAGAAAAAGCTCGGCAAATTTCCGTCCGTTGGCTAAAGTTCCGTCCTCTTTGACATCATAGGCCCAGATGAAGTTATCTTTATCGCTGTTAACATTCCACCACGCCTCATCATCGTATGTGTTGTTGACAAACAGAGTCTTGCCGTCCGGGCTCAGGAGAACACCGTTGGGCATGGCAAAAGCATTCGGCTCGATGACTCTCAGGACCTTGCCTGCTGGCGTCAGATAATAAACGCTTCTCCCTGGCTGGCTCTTCTTGGCATCGGGCGTAAATTGAGGGTCGGTGAAGTAGATTCCACCCTTGGCGTCGGCAACCAAGTCATTGGGCCCATCGATCGGCTTTTCTTTATAGCTGTTGGCCAATACTCTCATCACTTTCCCTTGAGTCGTCATTTCAATCAGCCTATGACCGAACATGTCGCAGACAGCAAGGTTTCCATTCGCAAGAGGAAAGATACCGTTTGTCTGCATTTTTCCCTGTAAGATATAGCGATAGCTGCCATCAGGATTCATCTCGACTAAGGAGCTGCGGCGCGGGTCGCCATTCCATTTTTGGTCGAAATACATGTTAGAGAAATAGAGCTTGCCCTTCACCCATTTCGGTCCTTCGGTAAAGGTCAAACCAGGGCCCTGCTTGGCTCCGTCCGCGACAAGCTCAACTGAGGCTTCCCCAGGAATAAGAGCATGAAAGGCGGCGAGCCTCTTTTCCATTTTCTCGGCATAGTCTGGCCGGGGAGGCCAGAAGACATCGAGCACATCGCAGCCAAGGGGCCCGATTTTTCCGCCGTGAACCATGTTTGCCGGAAGAAGGAGAATATCACCCTCTTCCATGCGGGTGACGCCATCAAGAATATTTTCGTCAATCCAGCCGCGAAGAACAATCATCAACTGCTCTTCAGGATGGATGTGCAGTTCAAAATTCGAATCGGGGTTCATGCTCAGCAAGCTTAGCTGGGCTCCTCTGTCCCAAATAAGCCTTGAGTTTGCTCCAGACGAAAGTTCTGTGAATTGTAAGTCATGCAAATCGTAGATTTTGTTCGGCTCGACAGAAGGCTCAAGCGGAAAATTTCCCGAAGGAATGCTTGAGGGCAGGCCGGAAGCCCCTGCTTTCTTCAGATAATCAAGACGCGCAGGCCAATAAACCTCAAGAATTTCTGCGCCTTCTTCGCCTGCGCGCAAGGCGTTATCAGCACCTTTCTCCAAGAAAACAAACTCATTCTTTGGCGTTCTGCCATGGCTCCCATCCGGCTCTTCGCGCTTTAAGGCTCTCATTGTCATAAAGCTTCCATTGACAAGCTGCTCGACCGAGCCTTTGATGACGACCATGATGCGCTCGCTGGGAAGCGTCTCCTTAGGAATCTCTGCACCGGGCTCAAGGGTCATCCAGTTGATGAGATTTCCTTTTCCCCAATAAAGCCTGGCTTTCGCACCGGAAGCAATTTCAACCACAGGAAGCTTTTGGATGTTGGTCACAGCGCCGGCTTCGATGTTGGGAACAAGCCTGGATTTGGGAATATCCTTGCGGACCCGGCCTTTGATATTCTGCTCTTTGACTATTTTCTCGCTCTTGATTTGCCAGTCTGATTTTTTAGAGCAACCTGAAAAAGACCAGGTAAAAGTCAAAACAGCCAAAGTCAGAAACAGCAGCCAGTGATTGATGCCGCGCTTTCGACCTCTCATAAATTCCTCCTCTCTCTTTATTTTTTCACTCTGTCATGGCGGTTGCCGAGGTAGAGCCAGAGCATGTGCTCGTTTGTATGATTGATCGAGCTGTGGGGAACCTTATTGTTGGGTGGAATGAGAAATGCCTCACCAGGCTCCTGCCACAAGAGGCGGTTTCCGAAGAACAAGAGACTCTTCCCCTTGAGCTGGCACCAGATCTCCTCGCATCCCGGACCATGGACATGAGGCTGGGCGATGTCAAACTTGTCGATGGAGACAATTCCAAAGCCCATCGGGTTAAAAAACTTCGGATTCACATCCCAGGCAAATCCGCGGCTGATGTGGGCCCAGTGATAGCCGACACTCGGCTCTGAATCGTGATAGCTCCCGACAGACATTTCCCTATTTGGAATAAAATCGCCTGCTATCTCCTCGACAACAATTAACATTTCCAGAGGCTCTTCTGTAGAGTTGAAGAAGCGGTATTCGAGCCCGGCCGGAAGAACAACAGCCTTTCCTTCCTCAAGCTCTGCCTTCTTGCCTCCGGCCTCAACCCGGCCTGTTCCGCTCATCACATAGAAAAAGACTTGTTCTTTCTCGCTCTTAAAAGGCAGAGTGTTCGAGCGGGGCTGGAGGACTCCTCGCTTGTAGGCTTTAAGGTATTTCAAGACTGCGCCCTTTTTTGAAGGATGGAGGGGGTCGCCAGGAGTCAGGATGTCGCGCTCGATAAGGCCGCCGCGGCCTTCATAAGGAAGAGAATTCCTCCAGTGGTTGATATAAAGGAAAACATCGGTGTCGACTTCAGGATGGCGGCGGTTTGACTTGGCGTCTTCGGAAA
Source organism: uncultured Eubacteriales bacterium (assembly GCA_964526905.1). Lineage (GTDB taxonomy): Bacteria > Acidobacteriota > Aminicenantia > Aminicenantales > Aminicenantaceae > CAZGMN01. Next base: position 3,191 of record CAZGMN010000144.1, on the reverse strand, counting down.
ATGAGGAATCAGGCTCCTCTGTTAGCTTTTCCTGGGAGATGCATAAAAAAGATGCTAATCCCAAGACAATAAGAATTGCTGGCACGAGAAATAAGACTATTCTCATCTCTGTCCTCCTTCTTCAGCTTTATGAATCCAAGATTATTTAAAGTCCTCAGCATTGTCAACGAATCGAAGGACGACCTCACTTTCTGCTTGCAATCAGTCGCTCTTTTATTATATTGATTGAACTCTTAGGATAGCGATGAAGTTCTTCCTTCCCAAAGAACCTGCATTCCTCAGTCATTTCAAGGATATGTCAGTCTGTCTTTGTGAAATCACTTCCATTTTTAAGGATTTCGCCAGCAATTTTAATGACTTCCTTTCCTACTGGCAGAAAGCCAAAGATATCGAGCACAAGGCCGACACCAAAACCCATCAAATCATCAGTCTCCTGAACCAGAGCTTCATCACGCCTTTTGACCGGGAGGATATTTATCAGCTGGTCCATGAAATGGATGATATTATCGACCTCCTGGAGCACAGCATTCACAACATCTACCTCTTCGAAATGTCCGAGAAGAAAGGATTTCTTGACGAATTTGCCAAGCTCATCGGAAGAGCGGCAGATGCTCTTAACGCACTCTTAAGCGAATGTTTCGAGCATCAAAAATATACGGATTCAATCTGGAAGCTCATCCTCGAGATTCACAACCTGGAGGATGAGGGTGACCTGGTCTATGAGAAGGCCCTGCGCACACTCTTCTCTGAAGAGCACGACCCGGTAAAAATCATCAAATGGAAAGACATTCTGGAGACCTTGGAATTCATCATGGATGTTTTCCAAAAGGTCAGTAACACCATCGAAGGCGTTGTTGTCAAAAGCGGCTAAGGATGGCCAGCTGGAATATTCTCTTCATCATTTTCACGGTCTCCATCGCTTTAGTCTTTGACTACACAAACGGCCTCCATGACGCCGCTAATTCCGTAGCCACAATTGTCTCAACCAGAGTTCTGAGCCCAAAGCAGGCAGTCATCTGGGCCGCCTTTTTCAACTTTGTCGCCTTTCTTATCTTCGGCACCAAGGTAGCAAAGACCATCGGCAAGGGACTGATCGATATCACGGTTGTTGACCCTCTGGTCATCTTTGGAGGGCTGATCGGCGCCATCAGTTGGAACCTTCTCACCTGGTATCTGGGCCTGCCATCCAGTTCCTCGCATTCGCTCATGGGCGGATACTTGGGAGCGGCTGTTGCCAAGGCAGGATTCGAAGTGATGATTATCAGAGGGTGGGTCAAGATTCTGGTCTTTATCGTCCTCGCGCCGGTCATGGGCCTGGTCATCGGCAATCTGCTGTTGGTTGCCACGACCTGGCTGGTTCACAAAAAGCCTCTAAGCGTCATCAATGTTTGGTCAAAAAGAGTACAGCTTGTCTCGGCCGCTCTCTACAGCCTTGGCCATGGCGGCAACGACGCTCAAAAGACAATGGGAATTATCTCCGGCCTGCTCTTTTCAGGCGGGCTCTTGAAAAAATTTTATGTTCCTCTCTGGGTTGTTCTATCCGCTCATTCGGCGATTGCTCTGGGGACATTAACCGGCGGCTGGCGCATTGTAAAAACCATGGGACAAAAGATTGTCAAGCTGAGGCCGATCGATGGTTTTTGTGCCGAGACAGCCAGTGCTGCCAGCATCTTCATGGCCACTCATCTGGGCGTGCCCGTCTCCACGACTCATGTCATTACAGGAGCTGTAGCAGGAGTTGGCGCGGCAAAAAACGTAGCTGCAGTCAAATGGCAGGTCACAATAAAAATTGTCTGGGCCTGGATTTTAACCATTCCCATGTCTGCTCTCTTCGGGGGGCTCATCTATAAAGCCTGCAGTTTATTGTCTTAATCATCATCGCTTGACCTGCAGACAATTTATTATTCCCTGGTTCGCCTTTTTATTTCATAACTGGTCTCACATTTTGCTGGCCGCCACTATCTTAAGGAAATTTTTTTCAGAGAGATTATTAGCTGAGTTTTCGCCACTCGAGCTTGGGGTCAAGAGTAGAAAAAGCATCAGCCCTTGTCAGCCAGTATTATCTATACTCTTGGTCATAAGGAGAGAATTTTAGCCGCTGCTCCAGCTGCCACAACCAGAACAGCCAGGACAAGGAGGATGTTCCAGACAGCTCCTTTGGCGCCTTTGTTCACCTCCTCCCCCAGATAACTTTTCTTATTCTGGAGGACAAAAAAGCAGAGATACGTGACAGGCATCATCAACAAGTTAAAAGAGGAGGCGACCACCGGCACCCAAAAAGGAACAGTCGTAAAGGCGCCGAGCAGCCCGACGTTAGCCAGCATGGTGCTGGCACGGTAGGCTTTTCCATGAAGCTCGAAGCGGAACATCTCGCTGAGCACAAACCCGGCAATGAGCATCTCGATGACCATGGTCGTGAAACACATGCTGAGGATTCCGAGCGAAAAGACGATGCGGCCAAGGGTGAGGCCAGCCAAAGGCTGAAGAGCATGAGCGGCATCCACAGCGTCCTTGACGCGGATTCCTTTGATATAAAGCGTATTGGCGCAGGCCATGGTGACGAAGCTCGTCGCCAGGACAAAGGGCAGAAACATCGAGAGGCAAAGGTCAAAATCTTTCAGGCGAAGATGCTCCCGGCTCCAGCCGCGGGCAAGGAGGGTATAGGGATAAAGGAAAGTCATGTTGACGCCCACCGCAGCCCCGAGCTGGCCGAGCATGATCGAAATCCCTTCCCTGCTTCTTGGAATATAGAATCCGAAAAACCCTTTGAGCATCTCCCTTAAATGGAACCCGGTTTTCAAAACCACGAGCCCGAAGGCAACGACCATGAAGACAAGAAGATATTTGAGGATGCGTTCGAAGGTGCGGATGCCCTGGCGGCTTCCCTTGCCGTAGCTCCAGCAGACTGCCGTCGAGCCGACAAGCAGGAGAAGGACGATCGGCACCTTTCCTGCAGAGATGCCAAAGACGAAGAAGATATCCTTGAGAACTGCACTTGCCAAGGAATATTGAGGAAACTGCCAGACGATCGAGGCCAGGAGGACACTGAATCCCCAAAGAAGAGCAAGCGAGGGATGAAGAATCTTCCAGAAAACATCATAGGGACAGGCGCGGGTGATAAGAGTCTGATGGCCGATGGCTGCAAACATGATGATACCCAGGCCCATCGCCAACGGCTGCACCCAAAGAAG
>CAZGMN010000143.1:0-8215 GCA_964526905.1 uncultured Eubacteriales bacterium | reverse complement strand
TTTTGGAGATAAGTTTGCTATGCCTATGGAAGTAGAATATGAGTACGTATGGGCCACCATTGATACAGCTGAAGAGAAATTATTTGTATATCATGATTCTAAGCTTGTGGAAGAATATGTGTACCTGTTACCAAAAACACTTATTGACGTATCAAAAATAGACCTATGAAGTTCGTGGTGTGTGTGCATTTTAAGATTCTAAAAAGAGTTCGCGATGTGTGTGTATTCAAGAATTATGTATTATGTTCTCATTATTCGTGGGCAGCTTCGGACATAGCGGCAATATTCTGCGGAGGAATGTTAGGGAGAAGCGCTTCGTGGCTGGGGCTGACGATGAGGTCTGGCCCGAGAAGCTCCTTGACTCTTCGGACTTCGGCCTTCACTTCTTCGGCTGAGGCGTTGACAAGAATGACTTGAGTATCTATCCCGCCTAAGAAAGCAATCTTGCCTTTGAAATCCTTTGCCAGGGTTTGAGCATCCATATTTTGCGCTCTGGCCTGAAGCGGATGAAGGCAATCCACCCCTGCCTCAATCAGGCTGGGAATGACGCTATAAACAGAGCCGCAGGAGTGAAGAATCACCTGAAGCCTACGGCCATGGGCCTGCTCTGTGAATTTCCGAAGCCAAGGAAGGATAAACCTTTGGAAATGAGCAGGGCTTATCATCAAGCCGAGCTGTGTGCCGAAATCATTGCCGAAAAAATAGCCATCCACGAGATTTTTAGCTTTGCTATAAAAGCGCTTGTTCGCTTCCAAATAAAAATTGCAGACTCGCTCGGTGACAGCCTCCACAACCTCAGGATGGGTATACATCTTAGCCAGGTAATTTTCCATGCCGAAGAGGTCCATGACATCGTGGAAGAATGGCGCCCAGAAGCCGCTTGCCCGGTAGTAGCTGCCGGCTCTCTCCAAAGCTTCGACGCATTCTGAGAAATCAAGATAATCCGCTTCGGGCCAGTCATATTCCTCGAGTTGAGATAAGGCTTCGCAACCTGCCAGAGGTCCAGCCTCGCCGTGTGATTTTTTTGTTTTGTGGAGGTCAAAGATGCCTTTGCCCTGAGGATGGCGGTAAGTGGAGTCAAAATACTGAGGCGTAATCCAGCGAAAGTCATCGCCCAGCTTTTGCCTCAGTTCTTTCTCATTTTTTGTGCCGAAATATCTATGGTAAAGAGGCCAGGTATCGGGATGGGGATTGCCGAGCCAGAAGCCGCAGCGGAGAGCAGGTTTTCTGTCAATGATGGTGCGAACGAGTTCCCGGCTGTTCAAGCCATTTTCCCTCATTTAAAGATCATATCTTTTTTGATGATAAATAAAAAGTTTTTCAAGCTATAGATTCATGCCATAGGCTCTTTTCCTTGATAGCTAACAACGTTGCAGGCCGGCCAGTATCAAACAGGATGCGTTCTCCACTAGCCGCTTTATTTGACTTCAAATTTTTGAAATGCTATAAACCGTTTTTAATATATTCACTTGCGAAGGAGGCCTGTTATCATGTCAAAAAGATTGTCTCTTAGGTTCCTTCTTTTCGTTTTGGGCCTTTCAGTCACTATTCTTTTCTTTTCCTGTGCCCGCAAGCCTGAGCCTGCAGACCTGGTTTTAGTCAAGGGAAAAATCGTGACAGTTGATGAAGCCAAGCCTGAAGCGCAGGCGCTTGCCGTCAGGGGCGATTTGATTGCGGCTGTGGGCACTGACAAAGAAATCAAAGCCTACATCGGCCCAGCGACAAAAGTTATCGATTTGGAAGGGAGGCTGGCCATTCCGGGCTTCATCGATGGCCATGGCCATTTCACGGGTGTAGGTGAGGCCAAGCTGGAATTGGACCTGACAAAGGCTAAGAACTGGGACGATATTGTGGCCATGGTCAAGGATGCTGTGCAGAAGGCCAAGCCAGGCGAGTGGATCAGGGGCAGGGGCTGGCATCAAGAGAAATGGGATAAAACACCGAAACCGAGTGTCGATGGGCTGCCTTTCCATCATGCCCTGAGCAAGGTCTCGCCTCAAAATCCAGTTCTGTTGACGCATGCCAGCGGCCATTCCTGCCTCGCTAATGCCAAAGCCATGGAGCTGGCTAAAATCACCAAGAAAACTCGCGACCCCAAGGGCGGCGAGATTATCAGGGATGCGAACGGCAACCCAATCGGAGCCTTTCGAGAAACCGCCCAGGGGCTGCTGGGCGTGGCGTTGAGGACTTATGAATTGAGCCGACCGCTTGAAGAGGTTAAAGCCGAAGAGAGACGGGTGATTGAGCTTGCTGCCCAGGAATGCCTGTCCAAAGGATTGACAAGCTTCTTTGATGCCAGTTCATCTTTTAAGACCATTGACCTTTTTAAAGAATTCGCCCAGGAGGGAAAGCTCGGAATCCGGCTCTGGGTGATGATAAACGAGGGCAATGAAAGCCTGAAGAAGCGCCTCAATGAATACAAGATCATCAGGATGGGACAGAGCCACCTCACAGTCCGGGCCATCAAGCGCTTGATGGATGGGGCGCTGGGCGCGCATGGAGCTTGGCTGCTCGAGCCCTATTCCGACCTCCCGACGAGTAAAGGCCTGAATACAACTCCGGTTGAAGTTATCAAAGAAACCGCCAGGATTGCCATCGAGAACGGCTTCCAGCTTTGCACCCATGCTATTGGAGATAGAGCCAACCGTGAGATTTTAAACATCTATGAGGAAGCATTTAAGGCTCATCCGGACAAGAAAGACCTTCGCTGGCGGGTCGAACATGCCCAGCATCTTGACCCTGCTGATATTCCCCGCTTCGGCAAGCTGGGTGTAATCGCTTCCATGCAGGGAATTCACTGCACTTCTGACGGGCCGTGGGTTATCAAACGTCTTGGAGCGAAGAGGGCAGAGGAGGGCGCCTATGTCTGGCAGAAGCTCATGCGGTCGGGTGCGATCATCTGCAACGGAACAGACGCGCCTGTCGAGGATGTGGATCCCATTGCCTGCTTTTACGCTACAGTAACGCGGAAGATGAAGGACGGGACACTCTTCTATCCTGAGCAGAAGATGAGCAGAGAAGAGGCCTTACGGTCTTACACTTTAAACTGCGCTTATGCCGGTTTCGAGGAGGATATTCTGGGCTCGCTGAAGCCGGGCAAACTGGCTGACATCGCGGTTCTCTCCAAAGACATCATGACTGTTCCTGATGATGAGATTTTGACTGCCGAAGTTCTCTATACCATCGTCGGCGGAAAAGTCCTTTACCAAAAATGAATTAGCTGCATCGGCTCATTCAATTTATATTTCGTCTTTATAATTGATGAATAGTGTTGTTCATATTAATTATTTTGCGTCAATTTATTAAAGTTCATTGGTTCTTTTCCATTTTATGTGGATTCAATGAGCAACCTATTCGGAATGGCCTCGCTCCCAATCAGGTTTTTAACGCCGTTCCCTCACCGCCCTTCTCGGCGGCTGCGGAACTCGCTTCGCTCAGACATCCTCGCCGCCCGGCAAGGCCGGGTTCCCTCGAAGGGCGGTTCAGGAAGGCTAAACCTTCAATGGTCGCTCCGGCCATTCCGAATATGTGTTTTTAATGGCTTGCTACATATTTTTTAATTCCACACTTTGGAAGAGAACCAATTTATTTAAGGAGATGCGCATGAAAAAGAGGAATACTTTCAAATTAGCCATTTTTCTGGTGATAAGCCTTGTTTTGTTATTCACGTCTGTTTCGTTCTCTCAGCCGCGGGAGCAGATGGTCAAGGTCATCGTCGCTCCAGACCATCCTGACTGGGAGTACAGGTTAGGCGAAAGCGCAAAATTTTCGATTTCAGTCTTGCAGTATGGAAACCTAATTAGAAACGCGTTGGTGAGATATGAGATTGCGCCGGAAAAAATGGAGCCTATTAAATCCGAAACGTTGGTTTTAAAAGAAAGTAAGGTCACAGTGGACGGCAGAACAATGAAAACGCCTGGATTCCTCCAATGCTCGGCCTTTGCCAATATTGACGGCAAAGAATACTCAGGCCTGGCCGCAGCAGCTTTTGATCCTCTAAGGATTCAGCCGACGACAGAGCTCCCCAAAGATTTTATTGATTTCTGGGAAAAGGAGAAAGCAGAGGCAGCCAAGATGTCGCTCGATGCAAAAATGACCCTCTTGCCTGAGCGCTCGAACGAAACGGTTGATGTCTACCAGGTAAGCTTCCAGAATTTTCGTGAAGGATCGCGAATCTACGGGATTTTGTGTATGCCCAAAAAGGATGGGAAATATCCGGCCCTGCTCCGTGTCCCGGGCGCTGGCATAAGGCCTTACTCCGGGGATGTGGCTATGGCCAAGAAAGGGACCATCACTCTTGAGATTGGAATCCACGGCATTCCTGTGACAATGGACCCCTCAGTCTATACAGACCTTTTCAATGGAGCGCTCAATGAGTACTGGTTTTCCAACTTAGATGACAGGGACCATTACTATTACAAACGTGTCTATCTTGGCTGCGTGCGGGCTGTGGATTTTATCTTCAGCTTAGCCCAGTTTGACGGCGAGAAGCTGGCCGTGACAGGCGGAAGCCAAGGTGGAGCGCTGTCCATCGTCACCGCAGCCTTGGATTCAAGAGTGAAGTGGTTAGCTCCCATCTACCCTGCGCTCTGCGACCTGACCGGCTATCTTAACGGCAGGGCTGGCGGCTGGCCGCATATGTTTGACACAAAGAACTCTGCTTTTAACGTCAAGAAGGATAAGGTCGAGACCTCCAAATACTATGATGTCGTGAATTTTGCCCGGCTGGTCAAAGTGCCCGGCTATTATTCCTGGGGATTTAACGACACGATTTGTCCGCCGACTTCGATGTTTGCAGCCTACAATGTCATCACCGCGCCGAAAAAACTACTCATTGCCCAGGATACAGGTCACTGGACATATCCCGAGCAGGTGGAGAAGATCGAAGCCTGGCTGGTGAGCGTTCTGGCCGGTGAACAGGGCCAAGCGAAAAATTAAATTCTCAGACTCCGTTTTCAAGATAGCCTTAGACTTTGTAACTCAATTCCAACAAGCCTGGGGCAAGCTTCTGCCAGATTTATCCGGCAAAAAAACTTACTTCTGTTTTGCTAAGCCATTATTTTCTTATTAAAAGTTTCCCTTTTTTTATGATAATTTCAGGGCTGAAAAAAGTTTTTCTTTCTTAGAGAATGTTAGGCCTGAATCAATAATATTTTTCATATGCCGATAGCCGGGAATGTTGCCGTATGGATTGGACGGCGTTCGGGTGATATAGCAGGCAGCCATGAGATGGCCCATCAAGCAGAGGCGCTCTAAATCGGATTTCTCCAATTCGCCTGCCTTGAATTTTCTTAAATAGCTTCTATCCTTGGCCCATTCCACCTCAAAGCCAGCCCTGAAGGAATCCCCGGCTCCGACGAATCTTTGAGCCTCGGCTACTGTATATCTTGATTTCACAGCCATAGGTCCGATTCGCTTTCCCTGAGGGCTGACAGAGATGATGCTGACCTCTGTTCCTGCGGTTACGCCAAAAATTGTAGGCGCTTTATCCAGAATAAAGTCATCCGCCAGCCTGCAGAGGAAATCGAATTTTTTTCCTTTTTGATTTTTCCCTCTTAATGAATAACCGAAGGTGTTGGCGATCATCATCGCCTCAGCCTCAGAGGCAAAGAAAAAGCTGAGATGGGGCAGGACCGGCTTGAGGAGCTTATAGCCTTCGATGACTTCTTTGTTGCGAATGGATTCTTTAGGATCCTTGGAGAGGGTGTGGGGATCGGCCATGGTGATATATCCCAGCTCCTTGAGCTTTCCCATTACCCTTCCCAGTTTCCTTCCAGCCTCGTCGTCCATGGTCTGACTCGCCCCTGAATAAACATAATGAACGATTGCCTCTGAGGGGAGTTGAGTTATTTTTTCAAATATATCTTGGCGCTCGATATTCAATTCACTGACTGCATTCGGAGCATGAAGAATGGCTTCGCGTTTTCCAAACTGGGCTGGCCTGATGAATGAGGCCGGGGAGGGAAGTGTGTCATGGGGAATGATGATTGGAAATACTCCTGTTCTCTTCATGATGTTGAGCATGAATTTTCCGAGGATGTCATATTTGTTATCTTTTCTGCCAAGAGAGGTCAGTATTCCTACAGGAACTCCTGCCAATGAAATGAGGGGTGCTATATTCAAAGAGCCTCCGCCCATAGCATAGGAGTTTTTTCGTATTGCTAGCCACTCAGGCCGGATTGCGACCATCCTCCGGCTGTCAACAACAAGCCCGTCGCCGGCAATGTCATTGAGAAAATCGAAGCCAGGATTTGTCATATCGCAGCAGGTCGTCCCAATCACAAGGACTGACAGCTCTGAAATTTTTCTTGGAGTCGAGCGCGTTCGTAATCTCATTCTCTTAAATATTTACGGACCAACATCTCGAACTTTTCTGTTCCAGGAGGCTCGGTGCAGAGCAGGAATCTCGGGATTTCATCTTCAATAATCCCAGGAAACCTGGGGAGATTTTCGAGGAAGAAGTTATCAGTTTGGTCATCATTGACCGAGGAGACTTCCTCGACCAGAACCTTCCCCTTGCCGGGTGCGCCCCAGAATTGATGATAGTGATGAGGATCAAGCCTTATTCTTTCCCCAGGTTTAAGAGTGATGACTGTTCCCGGCTTGTAGCTTTCCCAGGTCTCGTTGCAGAATATTTTAACCGGAGAGCTTTCGTCGACTTTGCTTGCCTCTCCAAGGTTATAAGTTTTAATCTGGAGGTTTCCTCCGCCTATGTTGATGATATCCTCTGTCTTCATTCCGTGGTGGTGCATGGGAGTCACCTGATTTTCTCCCACTATCAAGAGCTTGTTTGAATAGCACTGATCGATGATTTGGCCGTCGAGGTCGATAATTCCGTTGGAGAGGGTATAAAGCAATAGACCGAGTCTTTCATAGTCTCCGGAGCCAAAATCTGTTAGGTCCCAGCCGATCCGTCTTTTTGTAAGCTCTTCAGCTTTATCTTTATTTTTGTGCCAATCCTCCAGACTCCAGAAGGCTTGAGGAGGAAGGGGATAGCCTCTTGATTCGAGAAATTCAATTCCTTCGTTAATCAATCTATTTATTTCTGACCTTTTCATCTAAGTTCACCTCCTCGAAAAAGGGACAGTCCCTTTTTTAAAAGAGCTGATTGATGGCATAGGAAAGAATGATTCGCGGCAGAAGAACCGGAACTGACAAAAAGCCCTGTATTTCCTTTTTATCCTCTATCTTGTAACCTATGCAGTCGAGTATGACGGCATCGACTCTTTTGGCTATAAATCTTTTAGCAATTTCTTCCCAGCTTTTTCCTCCGGCATAAGGTGATTTATCTTCGACTAAAGAGCTCTTCCACTTTTCCTTTGTCATTTCAGCCTGACTTTCAAGCGGCACGACGACTCCAAGGCTTTTAACCTTCAAAATGTGCGAGGTCAAGAACTTGAGGTAATCAAACGGAAAAACCAGCGGCAGAGAAAATTCTCTTTTTGGAAAGTCATGGGTGCAAAGGATTCCAGCTGCTCTTATCCTCATCTCTTTTTGCATGAATTCAATGGCTTCGGGCAGCATCGAGCTTATCTTCTTTTCACTCAGCTCAACCTGTCGGCCTCCCTTCAGGCGAGTCACAAGCGGGGTCTCGCCGGCCTCAGGCTTTAAGCGCTCGATTCCCTCAGGGCTGAGGCCATCCAGCAGTCCTCTTTCCAGTATTATTATTCCAGGATGAAGAAGAGGCTTCATTTCAGAAATGATGTCTTCTCTTGGCGACTGGCCGATAGTCAGAAGCCCAACTTTGACTTTGTCCAATTCACCTCCTATTTTTAGCTCTTTTTTCCCAATGTCTTTAAGTGCTCCAAGGAGCCGTAGAGAGAGACAAGCCTTTCAAACTCTTTCTCGTCGTAGAAAGAGCACGCTCCCTCGCCAAATGCTTTTGCCACTTCAACTACAAACCTAACTGCCATTTCAATATCGATGGAGTGGCTGGACCCTGTTGCACAGCCCGGGACTGCAACCTCGGTTGTAATTGCAACTCCAACAACGGGAGCAGAGGTCGCAGTCGCCGGCTGCATGATACTGTTGAGGTGGTAAACTTCATTTCCGTAGGGAGTTATGTCCTGAGTTGTAATCGGGAAAACAACAGGCAGTTTTCCTGTCACAACTTGCATAATGTCCAGCAAATCCTCGCTGACTTTCAGGATGTAGCCGTCTTTGACAGTAGGGGAGATGGCGAATCCTTTGTGGTTGATAATCCGGTTCCCTTTGG
>CAZGMN010000142.1:0-8310 GCA_964526905.1 uncultured Eubacteriales bacterium | reverse complement strand
TGTGTGATTTTCTTTCGGCGTTAGGAATCGCCCCTCGGCCCCCTGGGGAACCAGTCACGTCGGTTCCCCCCCGTCGAAAAAGCGACGGGGCCCCTCTCCGCTATGGCCGAGGGGCGATTCCCAACGCCTCTTTGAAATCACATATCTGGAGATGCTTCCTGCAGAGATTGACAAGGGAGATTGTCAAAAGATATATTTCATGGGTGATATTTGAGACCCCAATAGAATCAAAAAATTTTTCATTAAAAAAAATTCATTGAAATGAAATTTCTGGAGGGTGAGATGAAATCTTCAATTGTCAAAGCTTTATTTATTATCCAATCTCTCATCTTATGCTTCGCGTTATGCACCGCAACCATATACGCTCAGCCAAAAGCCGTCTTCGATGATTATTTCCTGGACAAAGCGCTGCGCATCGACTTTTACATGATAGGCGATGCCAAAGAAGAATTCATCACCATCGACCATCTCTACCAGGAGGAGATTTGGCCTGAGAACACAAACAATCTCATCGACACCTTCAACAACGGCCGTTATGCGGTGAAGGTCTATGATGTCGCCAGCAATCAACTCGTCTACTCCAAAGGATTTGACTGCATGTTCGGCGAATACAAGACAACAACGCCTGCGCTCAACGGAGTCAAAAGGACATTCAACCGCTCGCTGCACATTCCTTTCCCCAAGCGCCCCATTCTCTTTGTGATTGAAAGCCGGGACAAAAAGAACCTGCTCCATCCGCTGTTCAGTGAGAATATCGACCCCTCTGATTACCATATCATCAGAGAAACGACCCACAGCAATGATTTTATCTATGAGGCATTGAAGAACGGCGACCCTCATCAGAAAGTCGACCTGGCCTTTCTGGCTGAGGGATACACGGCAGAGGATAAGGATAAATTCAAATCAGACGTTGACCGCTTCTCAGGCTATCTCTTCGAGATTGAGCCCTACAAGAGCAACAAACAAAAATTCAATGCCTATGGAGTTCTCCGCCCGTCAGCCGAGAGTGCGATGGATGAGCCGCGGCAGGGCGTTTTCAAGAAGACCGTCCTCAACGCCTCCTTCAACGCCTTTGACCTGGATCGATACATGCTGACCGAAGAAGGAAAGAAGCTGCGCGAGATTGCAGCCCGGGTGCCCTACGATGCCATTATCATTCTGGTCAACAGCAAGCGCTATGGAGGGGGAGGAATCTACAACGACTACTGCATCACCACGGTTGACAGCCCCGCAAGTAAAGGTGTCTTTGTCCATGAATTCGGACATTCCTTTGCCGGCCTTGCCGATGAATATTATATGTCTGATGTTTCCTATAACGACTTTTATCCCAAAGGAGTCGAGCCTCTTGAGCCCAATATCACCGCCCTGCTCAATCCCAGCGAGGTGAAATGGAAGGAACTTCTTTCCCTAGGGATTCAAATACCGACTGATTGGGGCAAGGAAAAGCGTGAGAGTCTGCAGGCTGAGAGGCAGAAGAACAGGCAGGCGATGAGACAGGAACTCGAATCTGCGAAGGAAAAAGGTCTTTCAGAAAAGCAGGTTAAAGGAATCGAGGAAAAATTCAGAAAAGCCGACCAAGAAATCAACCGCCAGCTCGAAGAGGTGAGAAAGCAATACAGTTATCTTGAGGACAAGGTCGGTGTCTTTGAAGGGGCCGGCTACGCAGCCAAAGGGCTTTACCGGCCGATGATATACTGCTTGATGATCTCCAGCCCAAAAGGAGAATTCTGCCTCGTCTGCCAGAAGGCCATAGCCCGGATGATCAATTACTATAGTGGGGAATGAGCGAGGTCCTGGCAGGGCGTGCCACCTCATTATTAATCATTAGGCTCACACATAATTGGAAACGTTTTCAACATCGACAATTAAATAGCAAAGATTTTAGAAAAACGCTATTATTAGAGGCTATCCATAAGGAGAAGAAGCAATGTCTGATAAGAATATTAAAAGAAGAGAATTTCTCAAATCCGTGCTTGCCGGCGCATCGGTGCTGGCGCTCGACTGGAATTCTTTCCCGAAAGGTTCAGGAAAAGGCGCGGGACAAGATGCAGGCAAAACAGATTTTGATGCGGTAATAATCGGCTCCGGTCTCGGCGGTCTGAGCTGCGCTGCAGCCTTTGCCAGGCAGGGATTCAAGCCCCTGGTTCTTGAGCAGCATTATGTTCCGGGCGGCTATGCGACAACATTCAAGAGGCCTGGCGGCTTTGTCTTTGATGTTTCCCTGCATTCAACATCCGTTGGCGAGCAGGAAAGGCTGGAAAAAATAATCCCCGGCTTTCCGGAGATAAAAGGCATAGAGTACGTTCCCCATCCGTATCTCTATCGCGTCATTTATCCCGATTACGACATCCGCGTCCCTCAGAAGGATTTGCAGGGCTATATCAACACTCTGGTCAAGCTCTTCCCGGAAGAAAAGGAGGGAATCGAGGGAATCTTCGAAGACATGAAGGGCTTAAACGATGATATCTCTAAATATTCTCGTGCCGGCGGCAGAATCAATATGAGCACCTTTGCCCAAGATTATCCTTATTTATCCAGGTCCTTTGCCAGAACCTGGGGCAGTATGCTGGATGCCCGTATCAAGAATATCAAGTTGAAGGCAGTCATCTCCGCTCTCTGGGGGTATTATGGGCTTCCTCCTTCCAAACTTTCATGTTTTTATTATGCCCTGCCCACAATATCTTATCTTCAAGAAGGGGGCTATTACATCAAGGGTAGGTCACAGGCGATGAGCAATGCCATGGTGAAATATATCGAGGAGTTGGGCGGAAAGGTCATGCTGAGAAAGCGGGTGGAAAAAATATTGACCAAGGACCATACGGCCTATGGAGTGCAGACTGCTGACAAAAATATCTATACAGCGAAGGTCATAGTCTCCAATGCCAATGCCTATGACACCTTCCACCGGATGCTGGACGAAGGCGATTACCTGAAAGATTATTTAGCCAGGATGGACAGATACTCTGTCAGCCTCTCCAGCTTCCAGGTTTTTCTTGGCTTGAAGAAAGACCTTGTCGGAGGACTCGGCCTAAAGGATACAGAGGTCTTTTATGAGACAGGGTATGACATGGAAGAAAGTTTTAAAAGAATGGTGGACGGCGATGTTGAAAACGAAGGGTTTGGCCTAATGCTCTATGATAATCTCTACAGCGATTATTCCCCTAAAGGAAAGAACACAATCACTCTGATCACAAGCCAGGGTTATGACTTCTGGAAGAAATACGAATCCGATTACTTCAAGGGGAATAAAAAAGAATACCGAAAGGAAAAAGAAAGAATCGCAGACATATTGATTAAAAAAGCTGAAGAAAATCTGCTTCCCAGCCTTTCCAAAGCGATAGAAGTCAAGGAAATCGGAACTCCCCTAACGAACGTTCGTTACACCAGCAACTATCGAGGCGCTATATACGGCTGGGACCAAACGCTCGACAACTCGCCTCCGCGCCGGATGCCGCATAACACCCCGATAAGAAATCTCTATCTCTCCGGAGCCTGGACAAGCCCGGGCGGAGGCTATGGGGCAGTCCTCGGCAGCGGCCTGGAATGCTTTGGCCTCATCATGAGGGAGTGGCAGTAGATATACGAGCGAGCGTTAAGATTTAAAAAAGCGGCCGATTCTTCGAATGCCTTCTTCAATTTGCTCAGGAGGGGGCGAGAAAGATATGCGCAAAAATCCTTCCCCCTGCTGGCCAAAGGCAATTCCAGGAATGGTGACAACCTTTTCTTTCTTTAGAAGATTCATCGAGACATCCAAAGAGCTTCCAAATTTGGGAATTTTATTCGCAATGTTGGCGAAAATATAAAAAGTTCCTGCAGGTTTTATATAGCTCAAGTCGGTATATTCTTCAAGGCAGCGCATGGCAAGCTCCCTCCGCTTCCGCAATTCTTCCCTGTTCTGAAGCCTCTCCTCTTCGGCATTTCCTTTAAGGGCAAAGATTGCGGCACGCTGAGAAATCGCCGGAGCGCAGGCTACGGCCAGCTGATGAAAAGTAGCTATGAGCTTGATTACTTCCGGCGGCGCGATGCACCAGCCCAGCCGCCAGCCGGTCATGCTGAAGCTCTTGGATATGCTGTTTATAACTACAAGGTTTTTAATATACTTAGCGATTGAGTGCGGCTCTTCTTCAAAATAAATATCGTTATAGACTTCATCGGAGATGGCCAAGATTTCGCGCTCTTCGAGGACCTTGGCTAAGCCTTTTATCTCTTCCTTGGAATAAATTGCGCCGCTTGGGTTATTCGGGCTGTTGATGATGACGGCTTTTGTTCTTTCACTAATGTTCCTTTCAATATCTTCGCACTTCAAGCCAAAACGATTCTCGGGATAAAGAGGATATGTCTTCGGCACGCCTCCAGCCATCTTGATGATCAAGGAATACGCCGGATACCCCGGGTCCGGGACCAGCACTTCATCACCTGTATTGACCAAAACCATGAGCAGGGCAAAGATAGCCTCCTCTGCGCCGACAGTGATACAAACCTGGTCAGGCGAGACAGAATATCTGCATTTCTCGGCGACAAGTCCTCTCAGCTCTGGAAGCCCTTCGTTCGGGGTATAGCCGAGGTTCCAATCTCCAGACTTCTCTTTGATATGGCCGAGTATGGATTTCGGCGTGGGAAAGCGAAGCTCCCCCAGACCGAGGTCGATGCAGGAGGAATCAGCCAAGTCAGTGATGCGGCGAATCAAAGTCTTTTCCACTCCTCTCATCCGCTCGCTAAAAAATTTCCTCATGAAAACTCTTTATCCTCGAGTTAGCACAAAGGCATTAATAAAATTGTCATTGCGAGGAGCTGAGAAGATTCCTCGCTTTGCTCGGAACAGGCTGCGCAATCTCATGCAGAGAAAGAGATTGCCACGCCCTTCGGGCTCGCAATGACAGCACGATGACCAAGCTCCTTTCGGTTGCTCGCTGTGATAGGATGATGTTAACACTGGCTCCCCGCCACGCTTCTCTCGCGGCTCCGGCTCACCCTCGCAATGACTCCGCAAGACAATTCTCTTCTGATCAATACCTAATAAGCATTTTCACAATTTTTTTATAAATCTCAACAGCCTCGAAAAGCTGCTTCTTCTCTATCCTTTCATTCTCTGTGTGGGCAACCAAGGCAGACCCGGGCCCTAAGAGCAGTGGCTTCCCGAAGCTCCTTAAATAAGGGATGTCTGTCCCATAGGGAAGAACGACCTTCTCGAACCCCGGAACTGTGAATAAAACCTGAGGCTCTGATTGGGAAACAACGTCAATCCTTGCCCTTTGTCCGGCCACGGCCTTTACTTTTTCAATAATCTCTTCAGAAGAAAGCGCGTTGCGGAAAGAGACTTCGGCGCTTGCCGAATCGGCAATGATATTGAAAGCTAAGCCTCCTCCAATCTTTCCTA
The DNA here is from genome assembly GCA_964526905.1 of uncultured Eubacteriales bacterium. Lineage (GTDB taxonomy): Bacteria > Acidobacteriota > Aminicenantia > Aminicenantales > Aminicenantaceae > CAZGMN01. Next base: position 2,933 of record CAZGMN010000142.1, on the reverse strand, counting down.
TGTTTATAACCGTCTTTCCCAGGATTGGGTCTTCTTTAAAATCCAAAGCGCGAATTTCCAGCAGGACATCGAGAAGCTTCTCGACGGCGGATTCACCCAAATCAGGAAATGCCGAATGGGCCGATTTCCCTTCAGCCGAAATTTTCAGGTTGACGATGCCCTTATGGCCGCTGCCCATCTTGTTTTCTGTTGGCTCGCCGACGATGATAAACTCTGAATCGGCGCTCAACGAGCCAGCCGTCTTTGCGCCGATGCTGTCCGTCTCTTCCCCGACAACAAAGAGCAGGCCAATTTCTTTCATTCCTTCCTTGCTCAGCTCCTGGCCGGCTAAAATCATGCAGGCGATGATGCCTTTGGCATCACACGCCCCACGGCCATAGATGAAAGACTCATCCTCCCTCGCTCCATAAAAAGGCGGGACTGTATCCATATGCGTGCACAATATCACCTTAGGGCTGGGATGAAGCTTGGCAAAAATATTTCTCCTCTTCCCTTCCACCTTCTGCTCTTTTAGATCAAATCCCTGCCTCCTGAGATAGCTCGAGAGAAAGCGGGCAATCTCAGCTTCGGACCCGGTGACTGAAGGGATATTCACCAGATTTTTTGTAAGCTCGATGAGGTTCACTTTCGCTTGTTTACGCCCTGGCATTACATTCTGCGCAGTATCTTGACCAGCGATATCTTATCTTTTTCGCGGATTTCTTCGACTTTCTTAATCACTCTGGCAGGAATGCCGGCGACAACGACTCCGGGCGGGACATTCTTTATAACCACAGCGCCTGCGGCAACCACACTTCCCTTCCCTATTCTCATACCTTCGAGGACAACAGCATTCGCTCCGATGAGGACATTATCGCCAACGACGACCGGCTTCTTGCTCGGCGGCTCGAGGACTCCGGCGATAACAGCGCCAGCTCCGATATGGCAATTTTTCCCGATGATCGCCCTGGCGCCGAGAACAGCGTTCATGTCAACCATCGTCCCCCTGCCGACCTCAGCGCCGATGTTGATCACTGCGCCCATCATGACCACGCAGTCCTTCGCGATCCGGGCTCCTTCTCTAATCACAGCGCCTGGTTCGATTCTGGCCTCGACTTTCCGCAAGTCAAGAAGCGGAAGGGCAGAGTTGCGGCCAGTAATCTCGACATAACAATCCTTGATTTTAGCTCTGTTCCTCTTCATCCATTTCTCAATCGCCGAATAATCCCCGACCAGAATCCAGAAGCTACCCTGGCCAAAAGCTTGAAAGCCCTGCTTCCTGAAATTCTCTTCACGGAAATGACCTTGAACAAAGACCTTGGCCGGTGTCTTCTTCTTACTCTTTGAGATGAACTCGGCAATCTGCTTATAATTCATCGATTTCTAAAATTCCTCTATTGCTGGATTCAGTCTTGATGACTTCAGCTTGAATGCCTTTTTCCTGGCAGTAAGTCCTCATCAGCTCAGCGACCTCATTCCTTTTTTCCTTCTGACAGATGGCAAAGACGGATGACCCTCCGCCGCTGACATTGCAGCCAAAAGCGCCTGCTTCCAAGACTTTCTTCTTGAGCTCGCCGTATCCAGGAATAAACCTCGACCTCACCGGCTCTGAAATATTGTCTTTATTGATCGCCTGGCCTATGGCTTTCAAGTCTCTGTTCAGAACAGCGTGAATTAAGAATGAGCACAATGACATCTGTTCCTTCATCTCGGCTAAGCTGAAGCGGTCAGGAATCAATCCTCTGGTTGTCGTCTGAGGCTTCTTGAGCACGCAGATGACAACAGGAATCTCCGGCGCTTCAATCTTGACCACATCAAGCGGATGATAACTTCGCACAAAAACAAAGCCTCCAAGAAGGCAGCCGGAGACGTTGTCCGCATGAGGAGTTCCTCCTGAGGCAATCTCGCCATGGCGCGCTATCTCGATGATTTCATTATCGGCCAGTCTGGAGTGCAGGAGTTTATCCAAGCCGTAAACACTGGCTGCAGCCGAAGCGGCGGACGAGCCGAGGCCGGCGCATGTCGTCATTCTTTTCACGATCTCGATATCCGCGCCGGCAGTTGCCTTGACTTTCTTGAAGAAATGGATCGCGGCCAGGCCTGCCGTATTCTTGTCAGGTTCTGTCGGCAGATACTCATCCCTGCCCGTGACTTTGACCTTGATGGAATTGGAGCTATTCAAGCCAATCTTCAAAACATCGCAAGGCTCTTTCAAGGCCAGGGCAAAAATGTCAAAGCCCGGCCCAAAGTTTGCTATCGTGGCCGGCGCCTGGAGAATGATATCGCTCAAATCAACTTCCTTTCTTTGAGGAGCCTTTTGAGAGCCTCTCTGTTTGACTCGCTGAGCCCGGTCAAGGGCAATCTCAACGGTCCTCCTGGCAGGCCCATCAGAGCCAGCGCCTCCTTGACCGCCATCGGATTTGTTTCCATCCTCAAGGCTTCGAAGAGGTCGTAATAGGCATAATGAATCTCCCTCGCCTTGTCAAACTCGCCGGCCAGGCAATAATCCACCAAATCCCGCATTACTTCCGGAACAATATTCCCGGCCACAGCAAAAACTCCTTTCCCGCCAAAAGACATCAAAGGATAGGCGGTCGTGTCCTTTCCGGTGAAAACGCTAAATTGCTTCCCTTTGGCAAGGTACAGAATCTTGGCCAGATGGTCCATCTCCTTTTTCCCGTCTTTGGTGGCGATGATATTTTTGTTCTCGATCAGGCTGGCATATGTCTTTGGCTCGATATTGACTCCGACCCTGTCCGGAGAATTGTGGATGATGATCGGAATCTTCGAACTCTTGGCTACCGCTTCATAAAATTCGATGATACCGGCCTGAGTGGGCTTGACAAGGAAAGGGGCGAAGACTACAGCATAGTCGCATCCAAGGTCGGCATAGAGTTTAACGCGTCGGATAGTCTGGTCCAGGTTGTTGGTGCAGGTGTCTGGAGCGACCAAGC
>CAZGMN010000141.1:3827-8377 GCA_964526905.1 uncultured Eubacteriales bacterium | reverse complement strand
ATTTCAACTAAGTAAATCAGACCTTGTTTAGTAAAATTGCTTACAGCGCAAGAAAGAGAAACTCTTATTTTTATTCAGTTTAATAAAAGGCTCTCAGAGTCTTACCTGATTGCTTGAACTTGCCCTTGAGCAGAAAAACCTCTTTGACCTCAAAATTTTTTTGAGGAATTCTTGGGATTCTAATTCGCTCAATTACACCTTTTCGGCCACCTCCAGGCCTCTTGATATCTTACTACTTGACTTAGAATTTACCATCCATCCTTGACCACATTTGTCAAATCTCAGAATAAGCCGGCGTTCGTCTTCAAGCGTGATCCCGAATTTCTTCAATTAGGTCTTTGAAAACGTTCTTGAGTATTTTCTCATTCGCCCTCCTGTCCTCACACGGGTATTTACCAAAGTAAATCTCGCCAGTCAATCTTAAGGCATAGGTATTTATTTGCTTACTAAATATGCCGTCTGTTGTCAGCAAAAGGGGAGTTGATGATGGGAACCGCATGGGTAGGGGCTCTCTCCAGCCGGCGCAAGAGGGTCAGATTTATTATAGCATAAGCTTAGAATTCTTGACATTATTTCTATGAAAAAGTAGTATTCATCAGAAGATTGAATCTTTGTGTGCAATTTGGTCTCGATATATTTTCGTTTTTTGTCATTAACTTAAAACCTTAACTTGAAAGGAGGGCAAGATGGGTTTGGATTGGCTGCAAAAGGACAAAGAGCTTAAAGACCATTCTCTCTGGGGAAAGCAACACTGGGGAACAGAGCCGCCCTGCACCATGTATGAGAAAAGGCCAATTATCGACCCCTCGTCGGGCAAGGAAATCGAGGGGCTGTATTCTGCCTGGGTCATTCTCAACAATCCTGCTCAGTACAATTCTTACACAACCGGAATGGTCAAAGGAGTCATCGCCGGCTTTCAGAGCGCCTCTCTCGACAGGAGCGTGGTGGCAGTTGTCTTCACCGCTGTCGGCGACAGAGCCTTCTGCACCGGCGGAAACACAAAGGAATATGCGGAATATTATGCTGGGAAGCCCAATGAATACGGCGAATACATGGACCTCTTCAACGGGATGGTGGATTCCATCCTTCTCTGCAAGAAGCCGACAATCTGCCGCGTTAACGGGATGAGGGTTGCCGGCGGCCAGGAGATAGGGATGGCCTGCGATATTGCCCTTGCTGCGGACACAGCCATCTTCGGTCAGGCAGGACCTCGCCATGGCTCTGCTCCTGACGGCGGCTCTTCTGACTTTCTCCCCTGGTTTCTGAGCATAGAAGATGCCATCTGGAACTGTGTTTCCTGCGAGCTCTGGAGCGCGTATAAAATGAAACGCCTGGGATTAGTCACTCAGGTTGCTCCTGTCATCAAAAAAGATGGAAAGTTCATGCGCAATCCTGCGGTCATTACCGACAGGTATGTCGAGGACGGGGAGATTGTCTACGGCGAATTTGTTAAGGGAGATGAAGGAAAGAAGGCTCGCGAATTCTTAAAGACTGCGACCATTGACTTTGAGCTTCTGGATAAAGCTGTTCACGACATTGTCTGGAGGTTTACCAACCTCTTTCCCGGATGTCTGATTAAATCGCTGGACAGCGTCAGGGCCAAGAAGAAGTATTTCTGGGACATGGCCAAAAATTACAACCGCCACTGGCTGGCGGCCAACATGAGCACAGAGGCCTTTATGGGATTCCATGCTTATAATTCCAAAAAGGTCACTGGCCAGGATGTCATCGATTTTATTAAATACAGACAGCTCATTGCCCAGGGAAAGTCGATTGACGAAGCTTTCATGGAAACAGTCTTGCCCAAGCCTAAGGAATAAAATAAGGGGTTATTTAGAAAAAAGCCTGAATGGACTTCTATCCAATCAAGGAGATTCAAGGATGATTAAGAAGAAAAAGATATTCCATATCCCTGAAAAAATAAGCGGCGGCGGAGTGGCCCTGATGAGAGAGAAGAAGATGAAGATCGTCTTTCTCTCCGCCACCCGCACACCTTTCGGCGAAGTCGGGGGAGCCTTTAAGGATATTCCTCCCATCGAGCTCGGAGCCATGGCTGCCAGGGCCGCCATAAAGAAAGCAGGCCTTGAAGGGCAGGAAGAGCTGATTGATGAAGCCATCTTCGGCAACGCCTATCACACCAGCATTGATTCCCATTACGGCGCGCGCCATGTCGGTTTAAGAGCAGGGCTGAGCTTTTTTGCTCCTGGCCTGACTGTGAACCGCATCTGCTTTTCAGGAGGAGAGGCAGTGATTCAGGGAGCAAAACAGCTTGTGCTCGAAGAAAGCGAGATGGTTTTGGCCGGCGGCTATGAAAGCTCAAGCCAGTCTCCAACGCTTCAATACGGGTCAGCCTATGGCTATCCCTACATGGCCGGGCCGAGGATATATGCCCTCTTTAAGGACGGCTTGATGGACACTTTTATCAACGAGGACATGATGGGCACAGCCGAGAATTTAGCCAGGCTCTATGAAGTCACCCGCCAGGATGCCGACGAGTTTGCCCTTTCCTCACAGATGAAAGCTAAAGATGCCAAAGAAAAAGGGCGCTTGGCCAAAGAAATAACTCCTGTCGTCTTGAAAACGAGAAGAGGGGATGTTGTTGTCTCCGAGGATGAGCACCCCAGGCCTGAGACGACCTTCGAGACTCTTTCCAGGCTCCATGCTGTCAAGCCGGGCGGAATCCAGACTGCGGGTAACTCGAGCGGCATCGTTGATGGAGGCGCGGCTTTGGTCATGACCACAGAAAAGAAAGCAAAGGAACTGGGAATCGAGCCCATCGGAGAGCTCATCTCCTGGGGAACAGCCGCAGTTGACCCCCATTTCATGGGAATAGGGCCTGTTCCTGCTTCTTTGATCGCTCTGGCCAGAGCAGGAATGACATTCAAAGACCTGGACTTTATCGAGATCAATGAAGCTTTTGCCGGACAGTACCTGGCAGTCGAGCGCGAGCTCAAGCTCGACCGCTCCAAGGTCAATGTCAACGGAGGGGCGATAGCCCTCGGCCATCCTCTGGGCGCAACAGGCGGCCGCCTGATCACGGCCTGCCTGACACTCGGCGGAAAAGGTCTGGCTTCTGCCTGCATCGGCGGCGGACAGGGAGGAGCAGTCATTGTCCAGAGCTACGCTGAAAAGCAGAAGATTTAGGAGGAAGCAGCGATGAAGCGAACAGAAAAAAAGGAAAAGGCTAAAGGAATAACCTGGGATGAGGTGGAAATCCTGGTTGTGGGCGGCGGGACCATGGGCTCGAGCATTGCTCAGGCTTTCGCCCAGAGCGGGTTCAATGCCGCTATACTCGATATCAGCGATGACATCTTGAAGAGAGCGATGAGCACCATCAGCAAAGAACTCGAGGCTGCAGTGCGCGGAGGCATCTTTTCTCCTTCACAGGTCGAGGAGATCAAGCGAAGGATTCTGGCCACGACAAGCTATGAAGAGGCTTGCCGGGGAAAGAGCCTCAAGCTTGTCATTGAATCAGCCACAGAGAATATCGAAATAAAAAAGAAGATTTTCCGAAAGCTCGATGAGCTCTGCGCTCCCCATGTCGTCTTTGCCTCCAATTCTTCCTCTTTGGATGTGAACATTCTCGCCCGGGAGACAAAGAGGCCGGACAAAGTCGTCTGGACGCATTTTTTCTATCTTCCTCACAAAAACAGAGCCGCCGAGTATGCCGGCACAGACACAGCCTCGCCGGAGAGCATTGAGATTGCGGCCAGATACATGAAGCTTGCCGGAAAAGTGGCCACACCCATCCTCAACAGCCGCAAAGGCGGGGCGGCGGATGTGATTTTTGTTGCGCTCCTGCTCGAAGCGGCCAGGATGGTCGATGAGGGCTATGACATTCCCACGATTGAGGCCGCAGGCAGAAAAACTTTTAACATGCCGCTCGGATTTCTGGGGTTGATGGATGCCACCGGTCTTCCCCTCGGCCTTTACACTATGTATTCCTTTTCCGACTCTTCAAGCCCCGGCGACCCTCTTTATAAAGCTTATGGCAATTTTTACACTCCAGCAGAAAGCTACAAGAAGCTGGTGGATAAATACCAGAAGGCCGAGGACAAATCCGCAGTGAAATGGGTTGCCGAAGATGAAGCGAAGAAAGAGGCCAAAGACTTGATGCTGGTCGATATGCTCAAGAATCGATTTCTAGCTGTTGGTTTCATGACTGCTGTGGAAGTGGTTGAAGCAGGAGTGATCGAAATGGAGGACGTAGACAAGCTCTGCCAGAATGCTTTTCTGTGGAGAGAAGGGCCTTTTGCCTTAATGAACAAAATGGGAATAAACGAAGTCCTGCGCATCGTCACTGAGAAGATGGAGCTTTCTCACCGCAAAGAAATAAATTTTCCCATCCCCAAGCTCCTCATTTCCCAGGCACAGAAAGGTGAGCCCTGGCCTCTCAAGTTAAGCTCTGTGCTTTATCGCCCGGAGCGGAAGGGGAAAGCGGCTCGGGTCATGATTTCGAATCCTCAGTCAGCCAATTCCCTGGATAATCAGGTCTTTGATGATTTGAGAGCTTCTTTCAGGAAAGCAAACGAGGATAAGAGCGTCCAGGT
>CAZGMN010000141.1:0-3727 GCA_964526905.1 uncultured Eubacteriales bacterium | reverse complement strand
CGCACCTCTTTTGCCTTTCCTGAAACGCGGCTCGGAATCTATCCTGGAATGAGAGGAACATTGCTCCTTCCCCAGCTTATCTACAAAGCGACAGGCGATGCCGAACTGGCTGTGGCTTTGACTCGGTATTATATCTTGGCTGGAGGGACAGCGACCTCATCGCCGAGGATGATCAAGTATTTGGGGCTGGCCGATTTTCTGGTGCCGGCGCGGAAAAGAGACGAGGCGGCAGAGGTTGTGGTTGAGGCCGTTATGAAGAATGGCGGCAAGGCTCTGCGAGCTGAGCAGCTTCGAACCTTAAAGATTGAGGAACTGCCTTCAGAGCTCACTTTTGAGGAAAAAGAGGAGATACGCTGGATGAAGGATTTATTTCTGAAGCCGGACATCGTTCCCACTCTCTATGCTTACGGCCGGGGCCAGACCGAATTCTTTCTTTCAGGCGAAAGCAAAGAATATGCGCAGAGGATAGCTCGAAGAGTGGCCAACAATTCGCTCCATGCCGCATTTATGGCCGACTGGCTGATCAGCAGGGGCTTTGCTGAATTCCTTCAAGGGAAATCTATCGAGGAGCTGGCTCGATGGGAGCTGGAGAATTATCTTTTACTTTTCTTCCGGCACCCGGATGCCCTTGAAGGCCTGACAGCTCTTGTCGAGCGGCGCTTCCCCGAATTCAACCGCAGGTATCCCTTTTAAGAAAATTATTTCCTCTCGACAGGGATTAAAATATGCAATATTGTCACTGCGAGGAGCGAGACACCATGGGAATGCAAAGAACGGAGAAGATTCCTCGCTTTGCTCGGAACAGGCTGCACAATACGAGGGAGTCATTGCGAGGCGCGAAGCGCCGAAGCAATCTCGTAATCCTGTGTATTTATTTTTCGTATGAGATTGCTTCGCTCCCTTCGGTCACTCGCAATGGCAGATGAACGCTTTGGTTTTTGATAAAGTCAGAATGAAATAATTTAGGATAAGAAGGAGGACAAAATGGACCTTGATGGAAAGGTTGCCCTTGTCACCGGTGGAAGCATGGGCATCGGCACGGCTATTTCTCTGGACTTAGGCCGGAACGGCGCTGATGTGGCTTTGACCTTTCGCAAGCACGAGGAAGAGGCTAAAGCTGTTGTGGAGAAGATAAAAGCCATGGGCCGCAGGGCAAAGGAATATAAAATCGATGTCTCTGATTTTGCTGCGGTTCAGAACCTGGTTAAAGAAGTCCTGGGCGAATTCGGCCGCCTGGATATCTTGGTCAACAATGCCGGAATGAATTGGGATGGAGTTGTCTGGAAAATGAGCGAAGAGCAGTGGGATGCTGTCATCAATGTTGACCTCAAAGGGACTTTCAATTTTGTCAGGGCGATTGCCCCTCTTTTCAAGGAGCAGAATTCAGGGAAGATTATTAATATCACTTCCATAAACGGCCTCAGGGGAAAGTTCGGTCAGGCGAATTATTCTGCGGCAAAGGCCGGAGCAATAGGGCTGACCAAGGCAGTGGCCAGGGAGCTGGGTAAGTTCAACGTGAATGTCAATGCCGTGGCGCCGGGGATGATTGAGACAGAGATGTATAAGGACCTTCCCGAAGAGTTCAAGAAGAAGGCGGCCGAGGAGGCTGTGCTCAACCGCATCGGCCTGCCTGAAGAGGTTGCCCACCTTGTTACCTTCCTGGCCAGCGAGAAAGCCAGGCATATTACCGGCGAGGTGATCAAAGTCGACGGCGGTCAGTATATCTGAATAGAACCAGCAGAAACATAAAAGTCTAAGCCACTTTTTGGCCTATTTTTTTCATTTACGGCCTGTTTTGTTAAGATCTTGCACCCGAAGGTTAATTTCTTTCCAATCCAGGAAATGGTGAAGTATAATCTTGTTTTGACCTTAATGGAAACAGAATGAAAATTAGAACTAAGAGCCGCGCACATTTTGATTTAACCTGGCTGGGATATTTGGGCTTTCTCGGATTCCTCGGATTTTTGTGGGAGCCTTTGAGAGTGTTGCGTATCGCCTTTCTATTCTGCCTTTTCTTCCTCGTACCCTACCGAAAAAATTTCCGTTTCTTTTTCCAAGTCGTTTATTATGCGTTCGGTCAAATCGTGGCTGTGTGCCGGGTCCACGGCAAACTCCCTCAGCCCGGCCGCTATACCCAAAAAACTCATTTTTGTCTTCCTTTTGAAGGATTCTGGACAGTTGCCGGTGGGGGAGTCGATAAGGAAAATTCTCATTCTTGGAATGTTCTTAACCAACGCTATGCTTATGATTTTTTTATCAAAGACGAAAATCAAATAACGCACAAGAGTGACGGGAAAGCACTTGAAGACTACTACAGTTTCGGCAAACTCATATTAGCGCCCGCCGACGGCCTGGTCGTTAAAGCGAAAGACGGTATTCGCGACAACCCTGAATTGGGATCGATTGACTTCCGCGCCAGAACCTTCCACGGCAATTTCGTCGTCATTCGGCACTCCGAAGGAGAATACAGCCACCTTGCTCACTTCAAAAAAGGAAGCATTGCGGTGAAAGAAGGAGACAAAGTCAAGTGCGGTCAGGTCATCGGCCTCTGTGGAAACTCCGGGCACTCATACGAACCTCATCTCCATTATCATCTGCAGGACCGGGCGAATTTCTTTTTTGCCCTCGGTTTGCCTTTGGAATTCAGCGATTTTATCTTGAAAAAAAAAGAACAAGTTCAAAGGATAAGGAGCGGTTATATTTCACAAGGCCAGGTCGTTATGAACGGGAAATAGGAGGTTGCCCACCTTGTTACCTTCCTGGCCAGCGAGAAAGCCGGGCATATTACAGGCGAGGTCATCAAAGTCGACGGCGGCCAGTATATTTAATACTAAAGTCTTAAGGGAGCTAGGTGCGCTAATAGACGAAAATCTAAAGTAGCGACTTATGTGTAAACTGTAGAGAAATCTTATCTAAAACTGTTGTATGTACAATAAGAAATGATAACAATATGAGTGGCAATTTAAGAGCAGAATTTAGGCAGGTTTAATTTAAGGCATAAACTTGAGTATAAACTTAGAATTAAAACGTCATTTAGAGAGGTGCATGGCAGAGAATTTTTGATTATAATATAAAAAAGAGTTTATAAACTTACCTATGATGTCCAATCAAAAAAAGAGTTTTAAAAGCGAAGAAGAACTTCAAGAAGCTATCCTTCAGGAAAAGGCAAAAGGGACTCCTGATATAGAAATAGGACAAAAATATGGAGTCACATTTAGATATATTGAGCGATTAATTACTAAGCTAAAGGGAATTAATGTTAGCGCTTTGAATATATCTAAAAAGGTAAAAACCCTTCATCCGAGGGATTTTAAAGAAGAGCATACAACAGTTTGGAGCTTTAAGCAAAGAGGGAATTGGGCAACTCATAGTGGGGAATACAGGGGAAATTGGTCACCTTATATTCCGCGAAATGTGATTCTTAAATATTCAAAGCCTGGCGAGTTGGTTTTGGACTATTTTTGTGGTGCGGGAACTACAGCAGTAGAAGCAAAATTATTAGGCAGGAGATGTATTGCTTTTGATATTAACGATAGAGCTATCAAGCTGGCAAAAGATAATGTAAATTTTGATATAATACCCCAACAATTAAAATTGATGGAGGAAAACGACCATTTACAAATATATGAACCTGAATTGTCAGTTGGAGATGCCAGAAATTTATTATTTCTCCCAGATAATTCAATTGATTTGATCTGTTCTCATCCTCCTTACGCTAACATTATTC
>CAZGMN010000140.1:0-8401 GCA_964526905.1 uncultured Eubacteriales bacterium | reverse complement strand
GGCGGCGAGGATGTCTGAGCGAAGCGAGTTCCGCAGCCGCCGAGAAGGGCGGTGAAGGAACGGCGTTAAAAACCTGATTGGGAGCGAGGCCGTTCCGGATAGGCTCATCTAAATTATTTTCGCTCCGTAAATTTTTTCCATCCTTTCCAAGGAAAACTTATGGGCTTTTTGGTCAAAATCAGCCACTCCATCTTTGTAGACAATAACTGGGTAGTCTCTGTTTCTGAGGTCTCCCACGGTGTCCATGACGCAGATTGAGGTGCAGACACCGACGACATAGACTTCGCTCACTTTATTTTTTTTCAGAATCTCATCCAATTTTGTTTTGTAGAAAGCACTGTAGCGAGTTTTTTTGACAATAAAATCCTGTTTTCCAAGCGGGAGTTCATCGATGACCTCAGCTCCACTTGTGCCAGAAACGCAATGCCTGGGAAACAGCCTGAATTCTAAGTCATCAGGGTCGTGGGAGTCGCAGATAAAAACGACCAAGTCTCCTTTTCTGTGGAACTGTTCAATTTTTTCTTTGATAAGAGGTAGGATTTTTCGGGATTCATCGCCGCAGTACAGGGCACCATCCTTATTAAGAAAATCTTTTAACATGTCAATCACTAGAAGCGCCTTCATTTTTCTGCCTCTTTTTCTAAACTTATAAAGTGATCAGGTAACGTGCTTAGAAAACCATCTCATTTCATTTTAAACCAATCTCGAACCTCAGTATAGACTCGGTCAAAATTATCCCGGCTGAGAAGAATAACTCTTGCATCTTTTCTTGTCTTAATCCTGTCCGCGAATTCGTTCCTTGTTTCCATGATCGTGGCTAATAATTTTTGAGGAGCCTCGAGCGCCTGATAAAGAACAGTCCTGAATTTTTCTGAGAAGAGTTCCATCTTGCCGATTTCATCGATGACAATAAATTTTCCCGAATGCAATGCACTCTCCAGAGAAGAGCATCCGATTTTTTCAAACTCTTGGATGTTCACTCCATATTTTCCCAGACGATAAGGCGAGGGATAGCCCTTGCGGGCAAGCAAACCTTCTTTTTTTTCAGGAAGAGTGATGATCTTGAAGCCCACTCTTTGTCCTTTTTCCCTGAATTCCTCGGTGATAAAGCCTCCAACCCTATCAGAAAGGGAAAGGTCTTTGATGACTCTCATCATCAAAGTCGTTTTTCCACAGCGAGGAGGCCCGCTGATCAATAAATTCTTCAACTTATTTCAATTCTTTTTCCATGATTCTTTTCAGCTCAATGCTGAGCTTCGCTGATTCTCTGCGCAGCGAATTTGCCTTCCTTTGTATTCTTGTCTTGAATGGCTTGTCCTGGATGTTCGGAAGGTTTATCTTGATGTTGTAATACGCCCCCTCGGCCGCAGTCTGGGCTGCAAGAGCCGCCACTCCGGCATCGCTCACAGAATTTTTATTTCCTTTGAGAGCGGCCTCTTTCGCCAGCTTCATGGCCTCAATGCTTTTTTCGAGAACCGAGAAGGGGACCAATGTCGCCTCTTTCAAAGCCTCTTCCACTGCTCGGTCTTTCTCTTTCTTCTGCTCTTCTGTTGACTTGGGCAATCTGTAAGCGGCCATGACTTTGTTAAAGGCTTTTGTGTCGGCATCAACCGCATTCAGGAGTTCGTCCTTTAGAATCTGAGCACTGGCTGCATTTTTCTTCATCTCCTTCTCAACCTTTTCGTATCCTTTTTTTCCAACGCTTAGATTGGAAACCATAGAGGAGAGAGAAGCGGACAGAGCTCCACAGAGGGCCGCCGTGCTTCCTCCTCCAGGTGTAGGAGAGTCCATAGAGAGCTCGTTGACAAATTCTCTCAAGTTGAGCCGCAGCAGGGAGCTCTCTTCTTCTTTGAACTGGTATTCTATGATTTTCTTCTGGGGGTCGAAGGGAGCAACATCGTTCAAGCCGAGGGAAGCGACTGCGACTTTTATCAGCTCTTCTTCAGGGACCCCTGGACTTTTCCCCTGTTTCTCGAGGTAATACCTTCCGGCCATGAGCAGGGCTTCCTTGGGAATCAGGCCGACCAGCTCACTTCCTGTGACCCTTAATCCCAGCTTTTCTGCTTCTCTTGCGGCCTCATCGAAGACAATGTGGGGAGGTGTTATCTTGTAGTTAATGAAGTTTATCGAAATTTGAGCGATTCCGTAGTCCTCAATATACCATCCCACGGCCTTCACTGCCTTAAATTTGCCGGGGGCCATGACTGCTTTTCCTTCAGCGTCTCTGACTATGTTTCCGGCTTTATCTCTTTTTGCCCGTCCCATTTCCCTCAGGTTGAGGGCAATCTCATGGGCAAGCTTCTGGTCTCTCGTGTTGAGGTTGATGTTATAGGCGATTAGAAATTCTCTGGCCCCAATCACTGTCGCCCCTGACTTTGGATTAAAGACCGGCTGACCATAGTCAGGAGCCCATTTCGGGTCTTTTAATTTTTCCTGCAAGCCTTCATATTCTCCTTTACGGATATTGGCGAGATTCTCTCTTTCTGGATTCTGGGCAGCTTGTTCATAAAGATAAACGGGGATTCCCAATTCTCTGGCTACCCTTTCTCCCAGCTCCTTGGCAAGCTGGATGCAGTCTTCCATGGTCACCCCAGAAACAGGAACAAGAGGGCAGACATCAGTGGCGCCGATTCGACTGTGCGCTCCTTTGTGCTTTCTCATATCGATCAATTCAGCCGCTTTCTTGATTGACTTGAACGCCGCCTCCTTCACGCCTTGCGGTGTGCCGATAAAAGTGACAACGGTTCTGTTCGTCGATTCTCCCGGATCGACATCGAGCAGCTTCACCTCCGGCGTGGACTCGATTTCTTTAGTGATGGAATTGATGATTTCCCTGTCTTGCCCTTCGCTGAAATTGGGGACACATTCAACGATCTTCACTTGAGTTCTCCTTTCTTGATGGTTTGCTGTAGAACTCCTCGGCTATCATAAAATTCTATCTCTTCAAATTCTGTAATATAGTCAACGATGTTTTTCTGGTCTCCAACGATGACCACAATAGGAGTCAGGAGCGCATATTTCCTTGCCGTCTCAAAAGCTTTTTGTGAGTTGACGAGCATAATGTTTTCATTATATTTGCTCCACAGTTCCTCCTCAAGATTAATAATCCTCGACTCGGATACTTTAGAAGAGAGAGCATGAAGTGTTTCTATTTGCAAGGGAAAATTTCCGATCAGGTAGGATTTGGCCTGTTCGATCTCAAAGCTGGGGATTTCGCCGTCGATGATGGTTTTCAGTTCGTTGATAGCCCTTTCCACAGATTGGTAGGTCACTTCAGGCCTCACTTTGGCAGTGATGAGGAAAACAATGAAGTTCCTAAAGAATTCCAATTCACTAAAGGCCCAGTAGGCATATCCTCTTGATTCCCTGAGGTCCATAAAAAGGCGGCTGATTGTCGTTCCACCCAAGACTTGATTGAGGACGATGAACGGAAAGATATCCTCGCTTGCTCCAGGCATGGAGAGAACATTTCCCACGTAGATTGTGGCATCTTTGGCTTGGGGAAGGTTGACCACGCATATTCTTTTCCTGTCGCTGGGATTGGGGGGCGGCAAGAAAGAATGGTTCACCTCCCTTTTCTGCCAGACGCTGAAATGGCGGCTGACCAATCGTGTGGCAGTCGGCAGGTTGAGGTTTCCGGCTAAGACAAGATGAGAATTGTTGGGCCTGTAGTATTTGTCATGAAAAGCAATTACCTCCTTTTGGCTTAAGTTTATTATGACATCCTCGTTATAAATGTTTTTCTTGTAAGGGTGGTCCTTGAACAGCAAGCGGTGGATTTGGCGCCTGGCAAGAAATTCAGGGTCGCTCTTCCTGTTCAGAAGGTCATATTTCATCGACCTCTTCACATTTTCGATTTCAATCTTCTTGAACGTGGGGTAGAGGATCATCTTACTGAGGAGATCAATCGCATCGTTGAGGTATTCTTCCAAGAAAGTAAAATCAAATATAGAATAATCGTCATCAACAAAAGTTGAGAAACTTCCGCCCATGAACTCGATTTTTTCCTCAATCTCAGAAGAAGAAAGGTTTAAAGTTCCAAGGCTGAGCGTCTTAGCGGTGAGCGTGGCTGTGCCGGGCAGCTTTTCAGGAGAAGAACTCTCCCCGGCAAAGATGATCAATCTGAGATTGATGATTGGGATATTCTCCCTGGAGATAACGGATAGGGAGAGGCCGTTGGAAAGGGTGGCGGAGTTCACTTCTGGAAGCTTCATCTCTATCAGAGGCTCAGGATAGGGAGGCGTTTTCCTGAATCTTTCTTGAGAAAGAAGCAAAGGCTTCCAGGCAAATAAAGTCAGAAGAAGAAAAAAAGGCAATTTCCACCGATTTTCTCTCTTCATTATTTTATCTTCACATTGAGAATGATGCTTTCTTCGCTGAAATATCTCTTGGCCGTTCTCATGATGGTATACGGGCTCACGGCCAGATATTTCTCTAGCTCACCCCCTGGATCTTCGACTCTCTTCGTTTCAAGGAAGATCTCGGCGAGGGATGAGGCCTTGTTTAAGGAAGTCTCAAATTGATGGAGATAATCCATCTTGAATAGATTTTTGGATTTTAAGAGTTCTTCTTCGGAGATGGGATTAATTCTGATTTTATTGAATTCTGAGAATACGGCTTTTTGACATCTTTCGACCATCATCCAATTGTTGTTGATGATGAAGATTTTAAAGCGGGCCAGGTTTTTTCTTTTTTCTAGGCCTCCGCTGAGATTGAACGCAATTCGTTCTCTTTCAATCAGTCTATTATAAAACCGAGATGTTTTACCGCGGAGAAGGATATACTCGAGAATTGTCAAAGGGTAAAAGTCATCACTAAAAGGAGGCGCGACGGCGTAGCCGAGATAGAAAGCAGGTGATGAAGCCATTGAATTTTCGAATGTCTTGACGACTGCCTTTTTCTCTAAAGGTGTTGATTCTGGCAGAGGAATGTCTTTTCCTCTTGGAATGGTCTCAAAGTATCTTCGGATTTCTCTTTCTGCTTTGCGCTTATCAATATTTCCGGCAATAGAAAGCACAGCATTATTGGGACAATAATAATTCTGGTAGAAATTTTTAATGTCCTCGACCGTAAGGTTTCTTATGTCGGTTTCGAAGCCGATAAGAGGGTGGCTGAAGGCAGGGTCAGGGTAGAGAAGTTTATCGAAGGCGAGTGAGCTCTCAAAATAGGGATCGGCTTCTTTCCGGTGGCGATTCTCTTCAATGAGGACTTCCTTCACTTGTTCAATATTAAGCGAGTTGATATCAAGTGAATTCATCCTGTCTGATTCCAGCCAAAGAACTCTTGCCAGTTGGTTGGATGGCACTGTCTGGTAAAAAATTGTTTTATCTTCAGTCGTGGTGGCATTCAGTGTTCCACCGACCCTGTCGATGAGCCTGATGTGCTGCATCCGGCCCACGTTCTCCGAGCCCTGGAACATCATGTTCTGCAGCAGATAAGCCAGGCCGGTCTTTCCTGGCGGCTCATTGATCGAACCGACGTTGTAGCCGACGACGACTGCCACAAGAGGCAAGGAATAGTCTTCAGCGAGGATAACCTTGAGTCCGTTTTTTAATTCAAACTGAGTGATGGGAAAAGAAAGCTCTTTTTCTTGAGAAGGAGCTCGGAAATTTATACTCAGAAGAAAAAAAGACAAGCTGAGTGTTAGAATTATTTTTCTTGCTTTTGAGCTCATACTCATCGTTTATTTGGATTGGATTTAAAAATAACACAAAAATGAATGTAAATTCAAATGAAGGCTCGGGCTAGGTGGTTCAAAAACACGCAGGCTTTGCCCCAGCGATGACTCGGAGGGGGAACAGCTTCGCTTTCCCCCTTCCGACGGTCGCCTCGATTCCATCGAGGCTCCCTGCCTCCCCTTCTCGGGCTTGCGCCCTGCGACCGAGGGGACACACCCCCTCGGCTCCCCCAACCGATTTGTGGCAAGCCACAAATCAGCAAAGCCTGCTCGGTTTCAGGCTTCGCTCTCCTCGACCTTCGGTCGAGGAACCATGCCCGCTCAGCCTTCAAACGGTTTTCTCGACACCCTGCCTGAGCCTTTTGATGTAAAAGGATCAAGGATGCACTAAGTCTAAGATTCAGGAAGGAGATTGAAACCATGAGAAAGCCTTTCATCACTCTGGTCTTAGCTTCGGTTTTGATTTTTTTGACATCTCTTTTTCTTCGGGCACAAGAATTAACCGCAGATAAATCAACTTTCGATTTCGGCACGATAAGGGAAGGAATAAACATCAACGTTAATTTTACGATTTGGAACAAAGGCTCCAAAGAAGCCGAGATCAAAGAAATCCGGACCTTTGCTGCTTGTGTCGAAGCGAGGCCGATCGCCCAGCGCAGCCTGGCTCCTGGCGAGAAGGTCAAAATGGATTTTGTCTTCGAAAGCCTTGGCTACGGCGGGGCTTCAGTGGATAAAAATATCGAAATACATTATGACAACCCGCGTCTCAGCCCCTTAAAACTCAAGGTGAAAGGCAGAGTCCTTGCTTTGGAGGCTTATCAAGCGCCTATAGGAGAAATGACCTATAACTTCTTTGTCCTCATCGACCTTCGTCCGCCTGAAAGCTTCGCCAAAGAGCACATTATCGGTGCGGTCAATGTCCCTTCCAGAATGATGGAGCAATGGGTCTCTGAAGCCTCAAAGAGCTTTTCAGCCGAGCTCATCATCTATCTCTACTGTGAAGATGGAACGGAGAGCGATAGAACAGCTAAGATTTTGAGAGAGAAGGGTTATTCTCAGTTCATCAGCCTGGTGGGCGGGCTGAAAGAATGGAAGCAGCAATTGGGGACGAAGTTTCTCATTTCAGGGAAAATATAAAAAGCACAGCTATGGGAAAAAAGCAGCGCTCTTTTATATTGCTTTTTCTGCTCTTCTTTTTGAGCCCTTCGGTTCTTGCCACCGAGCTTCTCTTCTTCTATGAAAAGGGCTGCCCCTATTCGGCAAGAATTGATGATTTTTTGCAAAAAAGAATCAAGCCCAATTATCCTCTCGAGGTTAAAACCTACGAAATCCACGAGCCTGGAGCCGCACAGCTGATGTTAGACCTGGCCAGGGCTTATGGAGCCGAAGATATTCTCAAGAAAGGGACGCCGGCTGTCTTTATCGGCGAAAAAGCTTTTCAGGGGAGAAACAGGCTCATCCTGAGACAGATCGAAGAGGCGGTCAGAACCGCTCTGAAGCAGAAAGCTTCATCCCCGTTGAGCAGGCTTGAAGAAGAGAGCAGGGGAGAAAAGTTCAGGGCTGGAATCACGCTGCCAGCTTTGGTCGGAGCTGCCCTGGCCAATGCCATCAATCCCTGCGCCGGAGCGGTCCTCATCCTCCTTCTGGGAACTCTTCTTGTCGCTTCAAGAAGAAAGAAGGCCGTTTTAGGAGCAGGCTTTTCTTTTACAGCCGCTTCCTTCATCTCCTATTTCTTGATTGGCATAGGGCTTTTTTCAACTGTTCAGAGTTCAGGAATCCAGCACCTGGCCTATATCCTTGTCTCGATTTTTGCTGTTCTTATCGGGCTCTGGAATATGAAGGATTTTTTCTGGAAAAGGCGCCTCACAATCGAGGAGCTGCCAAAAGGCTGGGAGCCGCTGATAAAGCGCAGCACATCCAAAGTCTCACCAGTGCTGGCAGCCTCTTTCGTAGGGCTTGCGGCCAGTCTCTTTCTTCTGCCTTGCACCTCCGGCCCTTACATTGTGATTATCGGCATGCTGGCCAAGAGCGCGACACAGATACAAGCCACTTGGCTTTTGCTTCTTTACAATTCCATATTTGTCCTGCCTTTTATCGCCATCACTCTGGCTGTAGGATTGGGTTTCGCCTCGGCATCGCGGGTGGAGACATGGCGCAGGCAAAAGCTGCGCAGGCTGCGTTTAATCACAGGAGCGGTGATGTTTACCTTGGGAGTTACACTGCTTATTTTCATTCTGGTCGGGATTCTCTAAGCCGGCCAGTTCTCAAAAATAAGGAAGCATCCAAGGCCTATGCTGACAATCCGACTGCCCTTCACCTGCGGGCGATGAACATGCTCTTCGAGGGCTTGAAAGAAAAGGGCGCACTGATTATCGTTCCCAGCAGCGCAGTGGATACGATGAACTTGGGCGGATTGAGCGGGATGGTTGCGCTCGGGCAGGCGGCACTCGACAAAGCCAAGAAATAAGGATTCAAAAATTTTCTGGAGCTGCGGTTCTTACACCTCCGCAGCGGATGAGAATGTTTGTTATTTTCCACGGCTTCAGTGAAGCTCGAATGGCCATCTTTGCCTTCTCCTTATATATGTTTTTAATCTGGGTAAATATTTAAGGTCGAAGAAGTGTCAGAATAAGATAGTCCATTTCGAATTGCAAAAATTCGAGAAATTTAGAAATTGGGAAACTTTTCTTTTTGCGTATATTTAAAAATAAAAAAATTTTTGTT
>CAZGMN010000139.1:4816-8438 GCA_964526905.1 uncultured Eubacteriales bacterium | reverse complement strand
AAATGTCATTAACCTGCCATTGCCAACGACCGAAAGTAGCGTAGCCATGGGACAAAGCGTTGAGGCGCGCAGGGCCGTGGCAATCTCATTAGATTAATTTCAGCGGATGGCTGTAACGCCACGCGATGGGACTTTTTTAATAAGTCTGTATGAGCCTCGAATTTTTCTTTTTTTCATTCCGTCATAAAAAATCTTGATGAGGCTTCCTTTGGCTTGAGACGAAGCTCGATATAATAGTGAGACTTAAAGCCGTAAAAGGACTCGATAGGAAGAGAGCCAATTCTCTCGGATGGCTCGTCAGATTTATTGGCGATGAAGTGATCGTTATAATTCCCATTCCAAATAGTGTCATTCTCGACAAAGACGAGATTGGCAGCCTTCCCTTCTATTTTAAAACTCATGTTTCCTGCAGCCTCGGCGAAATCAGAAATCGAGAATTGATGTGAGGTGAGAGGATCTCCGAGCCCTGTCTCAAAGGCTAAAGTCAGGTCACCCTTGCTCCCGCTGACAACAAGGCTGGCCGTATATCCTCCGGCCCATTCAAAGCCGCCGTGGGACACTCCGCAATCATTGGCATAAAATGTTCCGAAAAACTCTTTTTTGGGGAATTTATGACATCCGCCGAGGATAACAATTAAAATCAAAACGAAAACGATTTTAAGAATTTTCTCTGAAACACGAAACACCGCGCCCATAGCCAAAGCTCCTTTCGGTATAATTCAAATTAAATAAAAACAGCAAGTTTTATGCCAAATGAGAAGCGGTTTGTTGACTTGAAGGTTGTAATTATGGTAAAAATAATCAAGGAAAATGGGAAGGAGGAAACGGGAGGGGTTATCGCTGAAGGAAATGAATAGCCTCCAAAAAGCAAATTCTTATCCTCTTGATTAAATCTTCATGAACGAAAAAAACGATAAAACAACAGACAAAGACATTAACCAAACAGAAGATAAAGCAAAAGAAGAAAAACCGCTCAAATCCCTTTATGTCGACGACCTGACCCAAGTCTTTAACCGCAGGTATTTAAGCGAAAAGGTTCCACGCTATCTTGACAGGGCTAAGCAGAAGAAACGAAACGTGGCCTTCTTCATGTTCGACATGGACAGTTTTAAGAGCATCAACGATGCCCACGGACACCGGGCTGGCGACAAAGCCCTGGTTCACATCACCAAAAAAATCGGCCAAAAAATCAGGCGCCGGGGAATTGCCGTCCGCTATGCTGGAGATGAGTTTGTCGTCCTTGTCCCTGACATGGATAAACTAAAGGCCTGGGAGTTCGGCCAAGAGATTCAGAAAGATATTAGCGCGTCGCCTCTCAAATTGGGAAGAAAACAAATAAAGCTCGCCTGCAGCGGAGGAATTTCCCTTTTCCCCAAGGATGGAAAAGCTTGGAAGACGCTTTTCAAAAAGGCCGACGAAGCACTCTATGAAGCAAAATTTCTGGGGAAAGGCAAAGTTGTTCTCTTCCCGGATGCCGGCAAGTTTATGCTGCCTTCCAAGCTCGATTCGATCCTTGAGGCTCCTCCTATTGTCGGCAGGGATGAAATTCTTCACTTCTTGGAAACGCATCTTTTGGAAAAAACAAATCCCCTGTGGTTTCCTGTGATAATTGGCGGTGATGGAACAGGGAAAACAAGGCTCTTGGTGCATGCCGAGGAGATTGCCCGGGAAAAACTCTCTTTTGTCCTCTTTGTCAAAGGCTATCCTTTCTGGCAGAGGGAGGTTTATGGCGCCATATTCGCAGCTTTAGGAAACTTTTTTGAAGAGGAACGTTCGACCTCAGACCTCGTCTTTTCCAAGCTCGACAAAAAATATAAGCTCATTCTCAAGCCCTATCTCCATCCTTGGCAGGCCAAAAAAATTGAACAAAAAGAAGAAGCCGCCAAATTTAACAGCACGGAAGTTTTCGAAGCGCTGACTCAGACCTTCTTCATTCTTCGTGGATTGGGCGATGGAGCCGTGTTGCTCGACAACGTTGACCAGATTGATCCCCAATCCCTGCAGTTGCTCGATTCTCTTTTTGGCCAAGAGGAAGCGAACAAAATTTTCTTCGTCTCTACGATCAACAGCCCTGACGCCATAGCTGCCGAAGAAAAAGTCTTTATCCTTCTCGATTCAATGCCTGAAGTGACAGCCCGCGGCGAGCTTAAAAGATTTAACCTTGAGCCTTTGCGCACTGAAGACATTCAGAAACTTGTGGCCAAGCTCTTTGATGGAAAAACACTGCCTGATGAATTATTAAAAACCCTGATGCAGAATTCAGCGGGAAATCCACTTTTCGTCGTCGAGACCATATCGTCTCTTCTTCAAAAAGGAAAAATCGAGCCTAAAGGCCAGGAATGGAGTCTTGACTCGGCAACGCCTGAGGACATACCCACCCACCTCGGTGAGTTGATGAAAGAGCGGCTGATGCGGATGGATAAGGAGTCAGTGAATGTTCTGATGTTGGGCTCAATTCTCGGGGAGAAGATAAATCCCAACCAGCTTGCCGAGATGTCAAACCTCAACGTGCAGCAGGTCCTGAATATTCTGGTCAACGCCCGCAGGCTGCTCTTTATCGAGGAGACGGCTAATCCAGACGAATTTTCTTTCGCTCATGCGACGGATCGCAGCGTCTTTTATTCGCTGATGAATGAGGAGGAGCGCCGCAAGTACCACGCTCTCGCCGCCAAGATCGAAGAGAAACACGCTGCTGGCTCCATCGAAAGAATCTTAGGCCGCTTGGCCTACCATTACCAGAATGCGGGTCAATTGGACAAGGCGGCAAAGATGTTTTCCGCCTTGAAAAGCCAAATCGATAAAGTCTTCATCTCCCAGGATACCAGAAAAATGCTGCAGAAGAGGATACTCTCCGAATCAATGGCAAAAGAGTCGCCTCTATCGCCAGAAGATTTGGCCAAAGCTCCTGAGGTGGGAAGAGCGCTGAGAAGTGCCATTCAGATTAGACGTCTCTATCCAAAAGATAATGAGAATGTCCGCTTTTCGATGGAGCGATTTCTTAAGGTCATTGACTTTTTTCTCGCTGCCAAGACAGAGGCCCTTTCTCTTTCATTGACAGCCGAGGCGATTCTTTTGAACGGGCAGCCTGTGTCGGCAACCCGGAGTGACTCTCGATTGATCCAAGACCTTTATAAAGTCCTCAGCGATTATGGGCTTCAAGGAATCTTTTTCTCGCGAGGAATAACTCTGGATGAAATCCAACGATTCATTGAGCTCTTTACCAAACGGCCGGAAGAGGTATCGAGTGAGTGGAATACACTGGTCGAGGAACTCAATTTGTCTCATATCCTTCCCGACCGAAAGGTATTTTTGGCGGTTAGCGAGAGTAAAGTGGTCCTTGACAAAGAAAAAATTTTCATCCCCGGCGAGAAAAAAGAAGAAGAGCCTCTTCCCGAGGAAGAAGTCAAAGTCAAAGAGGCGCCTCCCCTTCCCAGTGAACAAGTGGAGCAGTTGAAAGATATACTCAGCCAGTTCGTAAAGGAAAAAGAAGAGCTGATCGAGGCTGTGAAGGCTGCTGAAGTCAATACCGAAGATATCCAAAGGATTGCCGACCTTCTTAACAAAACAGACTTTTCCAAATTGGAGAAAACTTTAAAAAGGGGCGAAGTCATTTTCGGCGATG